>WFXP01000056.1 GCA_015490535.1 Gammaproteobacteria bacterium | reverse complement strand
CATCAAGGCGGTGCTGGCGCAGCTGAAGCGGGAGCCGGGCGCCATTCTGTTCATCGACGAGATCCACACCATCATCGGGGCCGGCTCTGCCTCCGGCGGGGTCATGGATGCATCCAACCTGATCAAGCCCATGCTCGCCTCGGGTGAGCTGCGGTGTATCGGATCCACCACCTACCAGGAGTACCGCTCCATCTTCGAGAAGGATCGCGCCCTGGCGCGCCGTTTCCAGAAGATCGATGTGCCCGAACCCAGCGTGGCGGAAGCGGTGCAGATCCTGGAGGGTCTCAAGTCCCGCTACGAGGAGCATCACCAGGTAAAATACAGCAGCGCCGCCCTGCGCAGCGCCGCCGAGCTGGCCCACCGCCACATCAGCGATCGCCACCTGCCCGACACCGCCATCGACATCATCGACGAGGCGGGGGCCGGCCAGCGCCTGCTGCCGCCCGACAAGCGGCGGAAGAGCATCGGGGTGAAGGAGATCGAGGCGATAGTCGCCAGCATGGCGCGCATCCCGCCCAAGCAGGTCTCCAGCTCCGACGTGGAGCTGCTGGGCAAGCTGGAGCAGCGTCTCAAGCAGGTCATCTTTGGCCAGGACGAGGCCATCGAGACCCTGGCCGCAGCCATCAAGATGGCGCGCTCCGGCCTGGCCGAGGAGCACAAACCCATAGGTTCGTTCCTGTTCGCCGGCCCCACCGGGGTGGGCAAAACCGAGCTCACCCGGCAGCTGGCCAGTACCCTGGGGATCGAGCTGGTGCGCTTCGACATGTCGGAGTACATGGAGCGCCATACCGTATCGCGCCTCATCGGGGCGCCGCCCGGGTACATAGGCTACGATCAGGGCGGATTGCTGACCGAGGCGATCAACAAGCACCCCCACGCCGTGTTGCTGCTGGACGAGATCGAGAAGGCGCATCCCGACGTATTCAACCTGCTGCTGCAGGTGATGGACCACGGCACGCTCACCGACAACAACGGCCGCAAGACCGATTTCCGCAATGTAATCATCGTCATGACCACCAACGCCGGCGCTGAGCAGATGAGCCGCCCCTCCATAGGTTTCGCCACCCAGGATCACAGCGCGGACGGCATGGAGGCGATACGGCGCAGCTTTACGCCGGAGTTCCGCAACCGGCTGGACGCGGTGATCCAGTTCCAGCCCCTGGACGAGAAGACCATAGGCTTCGTGGTGGACAAGCTGGTGACCCAGATCGAGGCGCAGTTGATGGATCGGCACGTCACCCTGCGGGTGGATGACAAGGCGCGCACCTGGCTGGCCCGTAACGGCTACGACAGAAGCATGGGTGCGCGCCCCATGGCGCGCCTGCTGCAGGATCACCTGAAGAAGAGGCTGGCCGACGAGCTGCTGTTCGGCAAGCTGGTGCAAGGGGGCGATGTCAGCATCAGCGCCGGCGAGGATGGGCTGACGTTCGCCATAAAACCGAGAAAGGGGAGGAGAAGGCAGCAGGCGAAGGAGGATGCTTGACGCCGGGGCCCCTTCCCGGGGGCGGATTCGCCGTTATCAGTTTGCCCAGGGCCGTGGGGAGGGCGTGTTCAGCGCCTCCCGGTGACGCCCCGGCTTGCTGGCGCGTGACTGTCCGGCATAGCCTGTAACGGGCTGGTAACTGTTCAGCCCGCCCCTGAAATTCGTCGGTTCAAGGCAAAAAACGGGAGTTTACACGATGGCGGATTTCAGGGGCGAGCTGAACGGTTAGCGCGGATATATTTCTCTTGATTGCAGGGAGTTGCAGCGGGGTTTCGGCGCGGGCGGAGATGTCCGGGCTAGCGCTTGCGGTAGGTGATGCGCCCCTTGGTGAGATCGTAAGGGGTGAGGGCGACCGTGACCTCGTCACCGGTCAGGATGCGGATGTAGTGCTTGCGCATCTTGCCGGAGATGTGCGCCGTTACGATATGGCCATTCTCCAGCTGGACGCGAAACATGGTGTTGGGCAGGGTTTCGATCACCTTGCCTTCCATCTCGATACTGTCTTCTTTGGGCATTGCGGCGGCTTTCCTCGTTCTCTGCAAACCAACACCCGGAGCATGCCGGTAACGTCCCATTGTGCCCCATCCGGCGGTTTCTGTCCATACCGTCCGGCTGGCGGCCACGGCGTCAGGGTGCCGGCTGCGGTGTCGCCCTGGGCAGCGAAACCTCCGATTCCGGGTTCTCGTCGCGCAGCATGAAGGCGTCGAACAGGTCGCGTGCGGCGGGGTTCTCCAGCAGGTGGTGGGAGATAAGCAGCGATGCCGCGCTCCACACCTGCATCAGGTTGGCGCGCCGCCCGATCAGGCTGCCGCGCCTGCCGTCGTAATACTCCGCCCACCGGTCCTGCTCCAGGCGCGGGGCGGCGATAGCCTGGGCGCGCTCCGCCAGATCCTGTCGCCCGGTGCGCAAGGCGGCGCCGGTGAACGCCCACAGCAGACAGGGCCAGTGCCCGCCGTTATGGTAGGACCAGGGGCGGTTCTTGGGATCGCTTCCGGTGGTGTGGGCCCACTCCTCACCCTCCACCGCGGGGTAGCAGATCTTGAGTGGCATCTCCCCAATCAGCTCCTCCCAGCGCAGCTCGAAGAGCTGCATGATACGAGCCGCCTGCTGGCTGGTGGCCAGGCCAAACAGGATGGAGAGCAGATTACCGAATGTAAACAGCCGGAAATCGATGCGGCTCGGCCCCAGGTTGCCCAGCAGGTAGCCGCCCGCGCGCGGCAGCCAGCCGTCGATCCATCCCGGAATGGATTCGGGGTAGATGTTGAGGATGTTGGTGACGTCGTGCCCGAACTCCTCGCTCTGGAAACGGTGGATCTCGTTGAGCCGTTCGCTGTCCAGCCAGTAGTAGATGCGCACGTAGGAGCGCAGCGTCTGCATCCGCTTCTTGCACATGGTCAGCAGATAGCGGTTCTCCTCCACCGGCAGCAGCAGCTCCTGGGTGGTGTAGAGCATGCCGTAGAACAGCGCCTGGATCTCCAGCGGGTGGCCATGGACCCCCATGCGGCGATCGATCATGAAGGAGGCATCCGGCACCAGCAGGGAGGGGGAGGTCTCGAAGTTCTCCTTGAGGTAGAGCTGCAGGTTGGCGCGCAGCCCCTCCTGGAAGCGGGGGCTGCGGGCCAGCTCCAGATCGCCGGTGGCGACCACGTAGGCGCGCAGCAGCAGGGTCCACCAGAGGGCCGAGTCCACCGGGGCGACCCGTCCGATGGCGCGGTCCCCGAAGTCGGCGATGGGCATTTCGTCGTCGCTGTCGTTGGGGAGGCGGAAACTGGCGGGCATCAGTCCCGGAGCCCGTTCGTGGCCGAGGATGATGGGCTGCTGGGCGCGCAAATCCAGCACCATGTTCAGGAAGTTGAGCACGATTTCCGGTTTCCCCTCCAGCAGATAGAACAGCGCCGAAGGGACGAAGTCGCGGACGAAACACTCCGCGTAGTTTGGGGCCACCAGCGCCGGATCCAGGGCCGCCAGGGTGCCAACCGGCTGACCGGAGTGGTACAAGATGGAGCGCTCCAGAAGCTGGCGCGCCGAATCCAGAACGGTTTCAGATGTGATCATCGGGCAATCCGGTCTCCTGGGGTCGGTGGCTTGGCGGAGTGTGGGCCAGGGCGATCCTCTTCATGGCATCCGCCGCGCTGTCGCACAATCTGCGGAACATCCGGTAGCGCTCCTCGCTCAACAGCTCCGGCGCCTGGTGGCAGTCGCAGTAGAACAGCCCCTCCGGGCTTCCGTCCAGGAATATCGAGCAGGCGAAGAAGCTGTCGCAGTCGAGCAGCTCCAGGAGGCCGGCCGGGAGCAGGTAGCGCAGCTTGCCGTGGTTGGCGTCGTTGACCCATATGCTCATCGGCCGCTCCATCATGCGGGTGAACAGATTGGGCGGTTGCAGCGCCAGGGAGGAGCGCCCGAGTCCATCCTCCCGTTCGCAACATGCCGCGCGCACCTTCAGGCTCTCCCCGTCCGGAGAGAGGCTGGCATACAGCGCCCGGTGAAGGCCGATCCCTTCATGGATTCCGCGCAGCGCCTGCCGGACGATGGTGGGTACGGTGGGCTGCAGATCCTGGATCTGCTCCAGCCGTTGCAGGGTTTGCCGGAAGATTTCAGGTCTGGGCGATGGTTTCGCATCCGGTCGGCGCCGGGGCGGAGGAGCGATACAGAGCCCGGCGGCGGGGGCCGCCCGCGCGGTACCGGCAGCGGCTATCGGTGCCGGAGTGGTCACCAGACGGGCCGCCGCCTGGGGGACGCCGAAGGTGCGGTATGCCCGGGCCGCGCCCACCGCCGCCCGGTGCACTATACCGATCATCTCCGCCCGGGGAGTGTGCAACAGGCAGGCAACCTCCTCGATAACGCTGCTCATGCCGGCGGTGTACCAGCCCCGTTCGGCGAGCCGGGCAACCTGCAGCGCCAGCAGCATGATCCGGATGCGGGGACGGGCGAGATTCTCGGGATTGAGCGATTCGTGCACCAGCAGCGGCAGCTTCCACTCGTCGGCCAGCGCGGCACTCAGCTCCTTGTAACTGAATCCCAGCTCCTGTCTCTGGATACTCTCCTGCGACTGCTCGTCTTCATCCTTGATCATGCCCTCGATCTCCGCCGCCCTGGCGGGCTGGAATCTCCACATCGCCATCTCGCCCACGCCGTACAGCAAGGTGGCAAGGGAGACCTCGCCAGGCACCATGTCAATGCGCAACCGGGACCAGATCATGGCCTGACAGGATGCGTGCCAGGCCCGACTGTAGATCCTCACCAGCATCAGCTCCCGCTCATCACACTCCGCCGGGTCGATTACCGGCAGCTCCCGGTGGATGGTCTCCATGCGGTTGAGCCCCAGCATCATGGCGGCGTGCTCCACGGTGGTGAGGGGCATGCTGAAATGCTGGTGGTGAATGCTGTTGGCGGTGCTGAACAGCATGGTTGCCACCCCCGGATCCCGGAGGATGAACTCGCTCAGCTGCTCGAAGGGATCCTCCTGACGGTACAGGAGATCCAGATCCGCCACGGTCCTGCGCAGGACAGGCAGCCGGTGCCCCTTCACATGGAGCTCGAGCCACTTTTTCAGAGCTCTGTTCATCGATTCTTCCGTTACCCTTCAGAGAAGCCGTGAGCGTTCGATAATCTAGGCTAGACTGCGGCCCCGGCAAAGCCGGTGCCTAATCGGTTATCGGCCCGCCGGGGCAATGGTTTAGTAGCTGACAGGGGAACGGGAACTCTGCTTCGATGAAACTGATTATCGGCATTCTGATTGTGGCCAGCAGCGTGGTGGGCGGTTACCTGATGGCGCACGGGAAGCTGGCCATCCTGTGGCAGCCGGCCGAGTATGTGGTGATCTGCGGTGCGGCGTTCGGCGCGTTCATAATCGCCAATCCCGGCGGGGTCATCAAGAGAGCGCTGATGAGTTTTCCGGTGCTGATAAAGGGATCCAAATATGACAAGGCCATGTACATGGAGCTGCTGGCGCTCATGTACGAGCTGTTCCTGAAGGCGCGCAAGGAGGGGGTGATGGCGCTGGAGTCCCACATCGATGAACCCTCCAGCAGCGATATCTTCAGC
This sequence comes from Gammaproteobacteria bacterium, assembly GCA_015490535.1. Lineage (GTDB taxonomy): Bacteria > Pseudomonadota > Gammaproteobacteria > Thiohalospirales > Thiohalospiraceae > DRMK01. Next base: position 18,954 of record WFXP01000056.1, on the reverse strand, counting down.
AAATACCCCAGGGTCGCGGCCGATCACCACGCGATGGAGTTCCTGACCGATTACCTGCGCCTGATAGTGGGCGGCAACATGAACGCCTTCGAACTGGAGAACCTGATGGATATCGAGCTGGAGACCCACCACGCGGACGCCATGAAACCGGGGGACGCGCTCACCGCGGTGGGGGACGCACTGCCCGGTTTCGGTATCGTGGCGGCGGTGCTCGGCGTCATCATCACCATGGGCTCCATCGGCGGCGACCCGGCGGTGCTGGGCGCCCATGTGGGCGCCGCGCTGGTGGGGACCTTCCTGGGGATTCTGCTCTCCTACGGTTTTGTGGGACCCATGGGAACCGCGGCCCACGTGATAGCGGAAGAGGAGTCCAAGTTCCTGAGCTGCATCAAGGTATGCATCATGGCCACCCTGAACGGCTATCCCCCCCCGGTGGCGGTGGAGTTCGGGCGCAAGGCTATCAGTCACGAGCACCGCCCCGGCTTCGCGGAGCTGGAAGAGTATGTAAAGGGGTAACGGGCAGGTGGACAGCAACGCCGTACAGCCCATCGTCATCAAGCGGGTCAAGAAGGGCGGGCACGGAGGTCATCACGGGGGATCCTGGAAGGTGGCCTACGCCGATTTCGTCACCGCCATGATGGCCCTGTTCCTGCTGCTCTGGCTCCTGGAGACCACCCCCAAGGAGGATCTGAAGGCGCTGGAGGGGTACTTCAAGAGTCCCAGCATGATCGAGGCCTCAGGCGGCGCCAGCAGCTCGGTAATCGACATGGGTGGCGGTATGGATGCGCCGAAAGGGGAGGGCGGCACCATCCTGCGCAGCAACCCGCAAGATGCGCCGCCTCCGGTCGAGAAGCAGGAAGAGAGCACCCCGGCGCAAAGGGAGCTGGACGAGCTGATGGAGAGGCTGAAGAGAAAGATCCTGGATCATCCCGTGCTGCACAGCTTCCGGGACCAGATCCGCATCGACATCACGGAGGAGGGGTTGCGTATCCAGATCGTGGATCAGAAAAACCGCCCCATGTTCGACTCCGGCAAGGCGAAACTGAAGCCCTACGCCCGGGTGATCCTGCGTGAGATAGGGAAGGTGATTGCGGAGGTCCCCAACGCCATCGCCATATCCGGCCATACCGACTCCAGGCCGTACCTGGGCAGGAAGGATTACAGTAACTGGGAGCTCTCCAGCGATCGGGCCAATGCGGCGCGGCGGGAGATGGCGGAGAGCGGCCTGGGGGAGGGGCGGATTGCCAAGGTGGTCGGTCTGGCCGATTCCGTGCCGCTGCTGGAGGATGATCCGGAGGCTCCCGTCAACCGCCGGATCACCATCGTGGTTACCGACAAGAGGGTTCCTCCCTCCTTCGATCCCGGCAAGCACAAGCCGGTTGCGGAACAGCTCTCGGAGCAGCTGAACGAGCTTCCGCCGGAGAACACCGGAAGGAGCGTAACGGTGGAGGTGGGAGAGAGCGGCTCCGGCATGGACGCAGATCTGCTGGAGATGCGGCTCAGGGAGATGCTGGGAGAGTCGCGCTAGTACTCTTTCAAGGCAATGAATCAGGAAGCTCTTCCTCAAATCGTGCGGGTGAAATGGTAAATCATCCTTGACAGGCAGAATGCACGCCGGAAGATGGTCGGCAGAAGGGGATTGGGGAGACTCTGGGATAGCCGGACCAGTCGCAAATTGCGCAGATGGTGGATATCCGCCACTCCCCGGCCAGCCGGCCCCAATCCCCTTCTGGTTAACGATTATGTGGCGTGCATTCTGTCTGTCAAGGACGGAGCCGCTGCGCGGTGATTTACCATTTCACCCGCACGATTTGAGGAAGAGCTTCCTGATTTATCACCTTGAAAGAGCACTAGCCGGTGCCAAACTCCTCCACCATTCCCCGGTAGCTCTCCAGGCGCCGCGGCGATATGGCTCCTCGATCGGCGGCGGCGCTGACGGCGCATCCTGGCTCACCGCAGTGGCTGCAGTCACGAAACCGGCATCGCCCGATGTAGGGGGCGAACTCGGCAAACCCCCGTGCAATCTCGGCGGCCGGCATGGGGCCAGGGCCGAAACTCCGGATCCCCGGCGAGTCGATGATGGCCCCGCCCCCTGGCAACCGGTAGAGCCGCGCCGTGGTGGTGGTGTGAACGCCCCTGCCGCCGGCCCGCGAGATCTCGCCGGTACGCGCCCCCGCGCCTGGCAGCAGGGCGTTGATCAGGGAGGATTTGCCCACGCCGGATTCGCCGGTTATTACGCTGTATTTTCCTTCTATTGCGGTGACAATCTGATCCAGGCCATGAAGTTCCCTGGTGCTCGCATAGATCACCTGATAACCGATCTCGCCGTAGGTAGCGAGGCGGCGGGCGAGCTGCGCCGCCTCCCGTGCCGTTGGCAGATCCATCTTGTTGATCAGTATCAGGGAAGTGATGCCGGTCTGCCCGGCGGCTACCAGGTAGCGATCGATCAACCGCTCGTCGATCCCGGGCACCGGGGCGGCGGTAACCACCAGGAGATCTACGTTGGCGGCCACCGGCTTCATCCTGCCACGCCCGTCCCGACGGGCAAGGAGAGTGCGGCGCGGCAGCCGCCGCTCAACCACCCCCTGACCCTCGCCCAGCATGCGCCATACCACCCGGTCACCACACACCATCTCTCCCAGGCTGCGCCGGGCCGTGCAGAGGCACGACTCCCCTCCGCGGCCCTCCACCTCCAGGGCGGTGCCGTGGTTGGCAACCACCTCTCCCTCGCTGGCTGCTGCTGTGGTCCGGTTCGTGCTGACCATGAGGCCGCAGGGTATCCCCTGTTTGACTTTGATACAAGCCGGACTGAAAATTCGGGGGCAACTATTCAGCTCACTCCTGAAATCCGCCGTTTCCGCGTTAAAATGACGAACTTCAGGGGGCGATCTGAACAGTTACCGGCCTGTTTCAATACCTGCTGAATAGTTACAATTCGGGGGTTGCGAACCCAGGAGTGGAGCCATGACACAAAGCCGTGACAACCTGATCTGGATCGATCTCGAGATGACCGGCCTGGACACCACCCGGGACCGGATCATCGAGATCGCTACCGTGGTTACCGACAGCCGGCTGAACATCCTGGCCGAGGGACCGGTGCTGGCGATCCGGCAGAGCGAGGAGATCCTGGCGGGGATGGACGGCTGGAACACCGCCCAGCACACCAAGTCCGGTCTGCTGAAGAGGGTGCGCGCCAGCACCATAGACGAGGCTGAGGCGGAGGCGCAGACCCTGGCCTTCCTGGAGCGGTACGTGCCGGCCGGGGCCTCTCCCATGTGCGGCAACAGCATCTGCCAGGACCGGCGCTTCCTGGCGCGCTGCATGCCGCGCCTGGAGGCGTGGTTCCACTACCGCAATCTCGATGTCAGCACCCTCAAGGAGCTGGCGCGGCGCTGGGCGCCGCAGGTGGCCAGCTCCTTCACCAAGAACTCTACCCACCTCGCCCTGGACGATATCAGGGATTCCATTCAAGAGCTGATCCATTACCGGGAACACTTCTTGCAGCTCTGAGTGCAGGATGTCTGAACCCAAGCAGCCTCGCAGGGCCGACTGTTACCGTTGCCGACATTTCTACATAACTTGGCAGGCCGCCTTTCCCTATGGCTGCCGTGCCATGGGCTTCCGGTCACGCCGTAACCCTGCAAAGGAGGTGCTTCGGGCATCCGGTGTGCAGTGTCTGCATTTTCTGCGCAAGTAGCGCCGGATTGCCGCCGCCCGCGCTGGGGGGGAGTCGATTTTCCGGCATATGCAGTTGGTCAACCATTCAAGCATGGAGTCACTACAGTGGGAACAGCAGCAGCATATATCGAGACAGGGGCGCAGCCAGCAAGAGCTCTGGACGGCGATTCCGACACCGAACGTTTGATTAGCAAGCATGCGGCGCTGGTGAAGCGGATCGCGCGCCACCTGGTGGGCCGGCTGCCCAGCAGCGTTATGGCAGACGACATGATCCAGGCCGGGATGCTGGGATTGCTGGACGCGGCGCGCAAGTACGACGAGCGGCAGGGGGCCAGCTTCGAGACCTATGCCACCCTGCGGATCCGCGGGGCGATGATAGACGAGCTGCGGCGCAACGATTGGGCCCCCAAGTCGGTACATCGCAAGGCGCGGGAGCTCTCGGCGGCCATACAGGCGGTGGAGAATCGTACCGGGCGCGACGCGCGTGACGAGGAGATCATGGCCGAGATGGGGATCTCCTCCGCGGAGTACCACAAGATTCTGCAGCAGAGCAGCAACAGCAGGATTTTCAATCTGGAAGAGATGGGAAGCTCGGAGCAGGGGCTGCTGGGAATGGTGGCGTGTGCCGCGTCGGGTCCGCTGGACAACCTGGAGCGGGAGCGGTTTCGCAAGCGCCTCACCGACGCGGTGGCCTCGCTGCCGGAACGGGAGCGCATGGTGCTCTCCATGTACTACGACAAGGAGCTGAACCTGCGCGAAATCGGCAAGATTCTCGGCGTCAGCGAGTCACGCATCAGCCAGATTCTGAGCCGCGCCTATGCCCGGCTTCGGGTACGGATGAGGGACAGCTGAACCCCCGGTCAGGGGAAGGTGCCCGCGGCACTCCCCCCGTGCACCGGCACTATTTAACATAATATATATTATGCGAACCACAAGACCGGCCCGCCGGCGCCGGAGGGTTGTTCGGCTGTAAAGTTTTTCCAGCATCGGCCGTTAACTGGTTCAAATGCTCGAAAACCAAGGATAACGACAGATGGCGTCCCTATCTCCCGAAGACCTGATCAAGCAAAATGTGGAGCTGGCTTCGCTGCCGGAAATAATAGTCAAGCTCAACCAGGTGGTCGATGATCCCTTCAGCACCGCCCAGGACATCAGCGACATCATCAGTGAGGATCCCTCCCTGACGGCGCGCCTGCTGCGTATCGTCAACAGCCCGTTCTACGGATTCCCTTCCCAGATAGACACCGTCTCCCTGGCGGTTACCATAGTGGGCACCCAGCAGCTGCGCCTGCTGGCCCTGGCCAGCTCCACCATCCGCCAGTTCGCCAATCTGCCCAACCAGTTCGTCACCATGGAGACATTCTGGCGCCACAGCTTCTCGGTGGCGGTGGTGGCGCGTACCATCGCCTCCAAGGCCGGGCAGGCCGACAGCGAGCAGTACTTCATAGCAGGCTTGCTGCACGATCTGGGGAGCCTGATTATCTACAGCACCATCCCCACCCTGGCCACCGAGGCGATAGCCCACGCGCGGCGCAAGGAGATTCCCCTCTATCAGGCGGAGCGCGCGGTGTTCGGTTTCGACCATGCGATGGTGGGGGCGACCCTGCTGCGCAGGTGGAACCTGCCCGAGCCATTGGTGGAGGCAGTCGCCTGCCACCACGATCTGGGAGAGATCGAGGCCACTCCGAGGCTGAAGGCGGTCACCCACCTGGCAAACGTGTTTGCAAACCCGCTCAACCCCAGCCTGCTGCTCTACCGGCATACCCTCGAAGCGGATCCGCAGGCCTGGGAGATCCTGGAGCTGGAGTCGGACACCATAGAGGAGTCCCTGGACGATATCGAGAAGGAGATCAACGAGGCCATCTCCGCATTTTCGCTGCAGAGCGGCGCCGCTTGATGCCACCGCCATGGCGGCGGAGAGGGGGGTGGAGCCGCCCTCCTCTCTCCCATCCACCTCATTCCGCCATCAACCACCCTCATTACACCACTCCCGGTGTGTTATTTGACACAGGTCAAGGCATTTCACTTATTGGGTAACACATACTACACTCAACCGTTCAACCGGCAAACAGACGGGCTGTGTCCCGACTCTGGGGCAGTGGTTGACAGATTGAATTTTATTGAGGCTCGTACTCGTAATGTTAGGAGGGTTAAATAATGAATAGCGACAAGAAGGGGCTGGCTCTCTCCGGGGATCGTGATAGTGAAGCGGAACGTGGAGGATTGCATGAGGAGGTGAGTCGCCGCAGGTTCCTGGGGCTGGCGGCCTTCACCGGGCTTGCGGGGGCCGGACTGTCCGTGGGGCTGGCGTCCTGTGGCAAGGGCCCGGAGAAAGGCGCGGGAGGAGGAGCAACCCAGACCTCACCCGCCGCTTCGGAAGGGAAAGGCGGGCTCTCTTACCATGTCGAGCCGGGACAGCTGGACACCTACTATGCCATGTACAGCGGCGGCCACTCCGGCGAGGTGCGCATTGTCGGCGAGCCGTCCGGCCGGGAGATCATGCGTATCCCGGTGTTCAATCCCGACCCCATGAGCGGCTGGGGCATCACGAACGAATCCAAGGCGATCCTGGGCACCAAGGAGGATGGCAGTCTCAAGTACACCACCGGTGATACCCACCATGTGCATGGCTCCTACAAGGACGGCACCTATGACGGCAAGTATTTTTGGGTAAACGACAAGATCCATTCGCGTCTGGCGCGCATCCGCGGTGACGTGATGGTGTGTGACAAGGTTGTCGAGATCCCCAACGTTCAGGGGTTCCACGGCGTCTTTCCGGACAAGCGGGATCCGGTGGATCCGAACATAAACCATACCACCAGGGTGTTCTGCGGCAGCGAGTTCCGCATCCCCCACCCCAACGACGGCAGCAACATGGAGGATACGGACGCCTACTACGGGCTGTTCACCTGCGTGGATGCAGAGACCATGGAGGTACGCTGGCAGGTCAAGGTGGACGGCAACATGGATCTGGTGGCTACCTCCTATGACGGCAAGCTGGCGGCGGTTAACCAGTACAACACCGAAAAGGGGGTTACCTACCCCGGCATGATGTCTGCGGAGCGGGACGCCTGCCTCTTTTTCAACATAGCGCGCATCGAGGAGGCGATAAAGGCGGGCAACGTGATCTCCAGCCCGGATGGTTCCGGCGTGCCCATCGTGGATGGCACCAAGGCCGCCAACAGCGATCCCAAGACCGCCGTGACCTGCTACGTGCCGATTCCGAAGAGTCCGCACGGCGTCAACGCCAGCCCGGACGGCAAGTATTTCGTCTGTTCCGGCAAGCTCTCCCCCACCGCTTCGGTAATCGATCTGAGCCTCATCCTGAAGTGGTTCGAAGGGGAGCTGGATGATCCCCGCGACACTGTCGTAGCCGAGCCCGAGATCGGGCTGGGACCGCTGCACACCTCGTTCGACGGCCGGGGCAATGCCTACACCACGCTGTTCCTCGACAGCCAGATTGTCAAGTGGAACGTGGAGGCGGCCATCAAGGCGTATCAGGGGGACAAGAACGCCAAGGTGATACTCGACAAGATCGATGTGCACTACCAGCCGGGCCATCTCAACGCCTCCATGAACGAGACCAAGGAGGCGGATGGCAAGTGGCTGGTGATCGGCAACAAGTTCTCCAAGGATCGCTATCTGCCGGTGGGGCCGATGCATCCGGAGAACGAGCAGCTCATCGACATTTCGGGCGAGAAGATGCGCCTGGTGCACGAGGCCCCGGTCTATCCTGAACCCCATGACTTCATTCTGGTCAGGCGCGATGTCATCAAGACGCGCCAGGTCTTTACCCTGGATGAGTTCCCCAACGCCATCAAGGATCAGAAGGACTCCAGAATCGAGCGCAACGGCAACAAGGTCACCATCTACCTGACGTCGGTCGCCCCCGCCTACAGCATGACCGAGTTCAAGGTTAAGCGGGGAGATGAGGTCACCATCGTGCTGACGAACCATGACAAGGTGGAGGATCTGGGGCACGGGTTTGCCATACCGCAGTATGACATCAACTTCGTGGTCAGCCCCCAGGAGACCAAGTCGGTGACATTCGTGGCGGACAAACCCGGCGTCTACTGGTGCTACTGCACCCACTTCTGCCACGCCCTGCACCTGGAGATGCGCAGCCGCCTGCTGGTAGAGCCGTAGCAACACGGTACCAACCGACCTTTGGTGGCGGGGAGTGTTTCCCCGCCACCGGTCGGGTTGCGCCTGCCGATGGAGGATTTTCTCCCCCCCTTTCCGCCCCCTTAGAAGGCTGTTTTGAAGGACGAAGCTTCCCGACGGCCTGGGTGCGGTCGGGAGAGGCGCCGCCATGTTCAACCACAGCATATAACTCACTGGAAATGACAGGAGAAAAGCGCGCAGCCCCACCAAGCATGGATAGCGGGGGGCGGTTTGCCCGCCTGTTCGATACTGCTGCCGGGTGTTCGGTAAAGTCCGGGGTGCGGACAGGTCGCAGGATCATGTCTGCCCCGCTCCAGCCGCGGAGCCGTTCGTGAAACTTCTCTACGCCCTGTTGCTGACCATGTCGGCGATCAGCCTGGCCCATGCCAGCGCCTATGAGGCCCCCCTGCCCCCGCAACTCTCCACCGATCCGGATATGTGCAGATACGCCCCGTGCGGTGATGTGATCGCCGCAGACAGCTTCTCCATCCGCAAGGGCCGCCCCCCCTACGTGGAGGCCTACAGGAGCGGGGAGCTGGTGGGCTATGTGTTTCTCTCAACCGATATCGTGGACATTCCGGCATATTCGGGCAAGCCGGTGGTAACCCTGATCGGGATGGATACCAAAGGTATCATCACCGGCGTCAAGATACTGCGCCACAGCGAACCGATCCTGCTGGTGGGGATACCCGAATCCGAGCTGGTTGAGTTCATCAAGCAGTATGTGGGTAAGTTCGCGGGAGACAAGGTGGAGATCGGCACTGCACGCCGGAGCGAGGGGTATATCGGCGTGGACGCCATCAGCGGCGCGACGGTAACGGTCATCGCCGAAAACCAGGTGATCATGCGCTGTGCCGTGGAGGTGGCGAAACAGGTGGGGATCCTGGAGCCGGTCATCAGGCCCCAGGCCAGATTCCTGCCTCTCGACGGAACACGGGACTGGAACACCCTGCTGCGGGAGGGGAGCGTTCGCAGATTGACGGTGACGCACGAAGAGGTGGGAGAAGAGGAGAGCGGCAACCCCTACTACATCGATATCTATTTCGGCTACCTGAACGCGCCCGTCATCGGCAGAAGCATCCTGGGCGAGAGGGGCTACCGGAGGCTGATGGAAAACCTGGGTCCCTCCGATCACGCCATCTTCATCATCGCCCGCGGCGACGCCTCGTTCAAGGGATCAGGTTTCGTGCGCGGCGGAATCTACGACCGCATCCAGGTACTGCAGGACATGGAGATCGTCACGTTTCGCGATACGGACTATCTTCCCCTTTACGATATAAAGGCGCCGGGGGCGCCAGGGTACCGGGAGTCCGGCATATTCATCATTCGCAGCGGGAGCTTCAGCGCCGCCTATCCCTGGAAGCTGGTGTTTCTGGCCAACAGGCAGGACCGGCAGACCAAGGATGTAAAGACCTTCATAAACTTCGACCGGGAATACTGGATCCCGGGCGCCTATCTGGAGGGGGGCAGGCCGGAGTACCGGCGGCCCGATCCCACCTGGCTCGCGGTCTGGAAATCCAGGCGGGGGGAGATCGCCCTGTTCATCCTTCTTCTGGCGGCAATGACGATCTTCTACCTGCTGCGCGACAGATGGGTGCGGCGTGCCAGCTACCAGGACAAACGCTGGATCTCCATCCCGAGATACTTTTTCTGGATCAGCAGCCTCGGCTTCGTAGGCTACTACGCCATGGCGCAACCCAGCATCACCCACGTGATGACCTGGTTCCACTCGCTCATCTACGGCTGGAGGTGGGAGCTGTTTCTCACCGATCCCATCATCTTCATCTTCTGGTGGTTCATCATCATCACCCTGCTCCTCTGGGGTCGTGGCCTGTTCTGCGGCTGGCTGTGTCCCTACGGAGCGCTGCATGAACTTACCTTCAAGGTGGCGGGCGCCCTGGGCCTGAGGCGCTATCAGTTCGCCCTGCCCGCGAAGTGGCATAACCGGCTCAAGTGGCTCAAATACTTAATATTCCTTGGCCTGCTGGCGATCTCCTTCCACTCCATGGGGCTGGCGGAAAGGCTGGCGGAGGTGGAGCCGTTCAAGACCACCTTCCTGACCGGCGTCTGGAGCCGCTCATGGCCCTTCATCCTGTACTGGCTGGCCCTGTTCGGGCTGGCGATGCTGATGGAGCGCCCGTTCTGCAAATATCTCTGTCCGCTCGGCGCGGGCCTGGCCATTCCCTCCACCTTCCGCCTGTTCCCCCTGAGACGCAAGCAGGAGTGCCGGACCTGCCACGCCTGCGCCAACGATTGCGGTGCCCAGGCCATAGATCCCCGGGGGAGGATCGATCAGCGGGAGTGCATGCTTTGTCAAAACTGCATGATTCTGTATTATGACGACCACGCCTGCCCTCCCCTCTCACGGGAACGGAAGCGGCGCGCAAGGGCCAACCTGCCACTCACGGAAATCGGTGCGGACGGTTATTTTGTTCCGATAAACAAGATCAAATGATCCCGATAACATTCGGAAACATAGTCATATTTCTGCTCCTGTTCCTCCTCTTCTCCCCTCTGCTCGCAAGGGAGTGGAGCGTTCTTCCCGGAGAGAGCCTGTCGGCCGTGATCCGGAAGGCGGCGCCGGGGGATGTCATCATCGTCGAGCGTGGCTACTACCGGGACAACCTGCTTATCGACAAGCCGCTCACGCTGCGCGGCCGGAACCGCCCTACCCTGAGCGGCGGCAACTGGGGCGACGTAATCCGCATCAGGGCGGAGGATGTGGTCATCGAGGGGCTGATAATCCGTGACAGCGGTGAGGATCTTACGGCCCAGAACGCCGGGATCTATGTTGAGCCGGGATCCCACAGGGCGGTAATCCGAAACAATGATCTGACCTATAACCTGTTCGGGGCATGGATAGAGAGTGTGGACGGGGTCCAGGTAATAAACAACCTGATCACCGGCAAGCGGGATCTGCGATCCGCCGATCGCGGCAACGGGATCCAGCTGTACAACACCACCAACGCCCGGATCATAGACAACAACATAAGCTTTTGCCGTGACGCCATCTACGTGGATATCAGCAACAATGCGGTGTTTCGCGGCAACAGACTGCACCACCTGCGCTACGGCACCCACTACATGAACTCCCACAACAACCTGTGGGAGAACAACGAGAGCTATCTCAACCGGGGCGGACTGGCGCTCATGATGGTGCGCAACCAGGTAGTGCGCAACAATGTGGCCTGGGGCAACACCGATCACGGCATCCTGCTGCGCACCATGCAGGACTCCACCCTCGAGAACAACGTGGTGGCCAGAAACGGCAAGGGTTTCTTCATCTACGACGCCGAGTACAACACCGTAAGGAACAATCTGATAATCAACAACCGGATAGGGATCCACCTGTGGGCCGGTTCCATCCACAACGATGTGCAAGGGAACGATTTCATCCAGAACAGGAATCAGGTACGCTACGTTGCCGCGCATGACGAGGAGTGGCGCAACAACTACTGGAGCAACTATGTGGGATGGGATCGCGATGCGGACGGCTTTGGCGACGTTCCCTACGAGGCAAACGACCTGGTGGACCGCCTGATATGGAAATTTCCCTACATGAAACTGCTGATGAGCAGCCCCGCGGTGCAGACGCTGCGCATGGTGGCCCGGCAGTTTCCCCTGCTGCGCTCGCCCAGCATCGTGGATCCCGGGCCGAGGATGCAGCCACTACACACCGACTGGGGCCGCTGGTTTGAACGAACCCCTGATTGAGGTCCACCGGGTCACCAAACGCTATGGCGAGGTCGTGGCGGTGGAGGAGGCATCCCTCTCCATCCGCAAGGGCGAGATCTTCAGCCTGATCGGCCACAACGGCGCGGGCAAGAGCACCCTGTTCAAGATGATGCTGGGCCTGCTCCAGCCCGATAGCGGAGAGATCCGGATCCAGGGTGAGGCCATCAGCGGGGAGCGGTTCCGCCAGGTGCGGCGCGGCATCGGCTACCTGCCCGAAAACGTGGTGTTCTATGACCACCTCAGCGGCCGGGAGACCATGCGCTTTCTGGGTGCGCTGAAGGGCGCCGATCCCGGTACCATAATGCCCCTGCTGAAGAAGGTGGGGCTGGAGGAGGCAGCCGGCCGGCCGGTGCGCGGCTACTCCAAGGGTATGCGCCAGCGGCTGGGATTCGCCCAGGCGCTGCTGGGAGAGCCCCGCATCCTGTTTCTGGATGAACCCACCACCGGCCTGGACCCGGCAGGGATCCGCGAGTTCTATCTGTTCCTCAAGGAGCTCAGGGAGCAGGGGGTGACCATGGTGCTCTCCTCCCACAACCTGGCCCAGATCCAGGAGCAGGTGGACCGCATCGCTCTTATGAAGACAGGCAAAATCCTTACGGCAGGCTCGGTGCACGAGCTGCGCGAACAGCTGAACCTCCCGATTCTGATCCGGGTATCGCTGGAGAAGCCGGAGATGGAACCGCTGCGCGACGCCCTGGCCCGCTTTCCGGAGTGCGGACTCGCCCCTGACCACGGCTCGGCCACCATCCGCTGCGACCGGCGGCGAAAGATGCCCCTGCTCACCGCCCTCTCGGGACTGCAGGGGATCAGGGACATCACCATTCAGGAGCCCTCCCTGGAGGATCTGTTTCTCGGTTACGTGGAGAGTCCGGAGGGCTCCGGCCGGCAGGGGGCCGGGCAGGCTTGAGATGGCGCTGGCGCTGAAACAGATCGGAATCATCGCCCAGAAGGAGTTCTGGGACCGCATCCGCAACAGGTGGGTACTGGCGGTGAGCGTGATTTTCACCCTCTTCGCCCTGGTAATAGCCTATTTCGGCGCCTCCCAGCGGGGGGTGGTGGGGTTCAGCAACATCGAGCTGACCATCGCCAGCCTGGTCAGCCTGGCCATCTACCTAGTGCCCCTTATCGCCCTGATACTCGGCTTCGACACCATCGTGGGCGAGCGGGAGCGCGGCTCGCTGGATCTGCTGCTCTCCCTGCCCATCAGCCGGCCCGAGCTGCTGCTGGGGAAATATCTCGGACTCTCCGGCGCGCTGGCCTTCTCCACCGTGGCCGGATTCGGCCTGGTGGGCCTGTTCCTCTCCTACCACATCGACCTGCCCGCCCTTGCCCAGTATGCCGGCTTCATGGCCAGCACCATCTTCATGGGAATGGCGTTTCTCAGCCTGTCGTTCCTCGTCTCGGTACTGGCGGGCAACAAGACCACCGCCAGCGGCGCAGCGGTCGCCTTGTGGTTCTTCTATGTGTTGATATACGATCTGATCCTGCTGGGGATCCTGGTGGTGACCGAAGGGCAGGTGGGGGGCGATCTCTTCCCCTATCTGCTGCTGCTCAATCCGGCGGATATCTTCCGCATCCTCAACATCTTCGGCCTGGAGCAGGTGAAGACCCTCTATGGTCTGGCCACCGTATTCCCCGAATCGCTGGCCAGCCCCTGGGTGTTGAGCGGCGCCATGCTGTTCTGGATAGTGGCCCCGTTGGGGCTGGCGTACTGGAAGTTCAGGTAACGGGAGAGGCTCGACGATGAGACACGCCGCGACGATGGCGACACTGATACTGGCGGCAGCACTCACCGGTTGCTCCGGGGAGAAACCCGCTGTCCAGGCGCTGGAACCGGACAGGAGCTCCATCTGCGCCCTGGATGGCATGCTGTTGCTCGACTACCCCGGGCCCAAGGGGCAGATCCTGTACAAGGACGGGGAGCGGGAGTTTTACTGTGACACCATCGAGCTGCTCTCCATCTACCTGCGGCCGGAGCAGCAGCGAGGCATCAGGGCCATATTCACCCAGGACATGGGCAGCACCGACTGGAAAGAGCCCAGGGACCACTGGATCGACGCCACCAGGGCATTCTACGTGCGCGGCAGCGACCTGCACGGATCCATGGGGCCCACCTTCGCCACCTTCGCCCGCAGGGAGGACGCCGACTCCTTTATCGAAAAACATGGCGGAGAGCTGCTGCGCTTCGACCAGATAACCGTGGAGATGGTGGACCTGCGCGGCGGCGCAAAACATGACGACTCCATGTAAGGCTGGGACAATGGACAATTTCTACGAAAATCTGGCTCCGGAAGACATCCAGGTACTGGACAGTCTCTCCAGGCTGCTGATCGAGCTCAGGGAGAGCCGCTCGGCCCTGCTGGATCATTTTGGGGCGGCGGACGACGAGGGGCTGCTGGAGAGGATCCGCAATGGAGAGGTGGAAGAACACCCCGCCTACGAGGCCTATCTGGGCGCCAGAATCATCTCCTCCACCCGCGAGGCGGTACGCAGGGAGCTGCGTGACTACATGCTGGAGGGTTGAGCAGTGACGCTGCACGCCGAGCTCGCTGACCGCATCATCGACCACTACGGAGAGCAGCTGGCCGACACCCCCAGGCAGAACTATGATGCGCTGGGGCTCTCGTTCGCCAACGGTCTCAGGGTGGAGATCCGCTTCGCCACCCCTGAGGAGTACGCCATCAGGTGGAGCAGCGGGGGCGCCGAATCCCGGATCGACACGGCGCCGCTCCACCGGGGGCTCGACACCTTCCCCAACCACCTGCACTGCGCGGACGGAGAGGTCCGCGCCGATCCATACACCACCCCGGGCCATCCGCCCTGGGACAACCTGAAGGCGGTGTTGGACGCCATTCTGACCAACCCTCCGCCCGACTGAATCCGGTGGGAATCTATGCCATCGGCGACATCCAGGGCTGTTTCGACGATCTGCAACGGCTGCTGGATCTGATTCGGTTCGATCCCCCACGCGACCGGCTCTGGTTCACCGGGGATCTGGTCAACCGCGGCCCCCGCTCACTGGAGACCCTGCGCTTCGTCAAGCGGCTGGGGGAGCACGCGGTAACGGTACTGGGCAACCACGACCTCCACCTGCTCGCCATCCACGCCACCGGCGGCGCCTGCAGTGGGAAGGACCGGACCCTCCAACCGGTACTGGAGGCCCCGGATCGCGACGAGCTGCTGCACTGGCTGCGTCACCGACCCCTGCTCCATTTCGACCCCGCCATGAACGCCGCCCTGCTGCATGCCGGCCTGCCGCCCCAGTGGGAGATCGTCGAGGCCAGACGGCACGCCGGAGAACTGGAGCAGGCGCTGCGCGGGCCGGACTGGAGAGAGTTCTTCGGACAGATGTATGGCGACCGGCCCACCCTCTGGAGCGACACCCTGCGGGGATGGGAGCGGCTCCGTTTCATAGTCAACTGCCTCACCAGAATGCGCTACTGCAGCGTGGATGGCACCATCGACCTGCACAGCAAGGGTCCGCCCGGTTCGCAGCCGCAAGGGCTGCTGCCCTGGTTCCAGGTGCCCGGCAGGCGCAGCCGTGACACCCTCATCCTGTTCGGCCACTGGTCCACCCTGGGGCCACTGCAGAGCGACAACGTCTGCGCCCTGGACAGCGGCTGCCTGTGGGGTGGTCGCCTCACAGCGCTCTCCCTGGAGGAGATGAGCTTCAGATCCGTCCCCTGCCCCACCTACTGCAGCCCGGATTGATACCCCGGGTAATTATTCGGCTCACCCCTGAAATTCGCCGTTTCTGCGTTTCCCATTTTTCGCCTTGAACTGACGGATTTCAGGGGCGCTGAACAGTTGCCGGCCTGCTTCAGACTATGTTGAATAGTTACTACCCGGAAAGATCCCGCGGGCTCAGAACCCCACACCGATCCCGAACCGTACCACCCACGGATCACCGTACGGGGTGCCGCTCTCGTCATGGTTCAAGTTATACAGCACCGACAAATACATCACGCTGTTGGCGGACAGCGGCGTGGTCACTCCTCCACCGGCAAGAAAAGAGTGGTACTGGCGCCTCGTGGTGCCGGATTCACTCCTGGCAAACTCGTGATCCAGATACTCGTAGTCGGTTTCCAGATAGAAGGAGCGCGCAACCCGGTAGCGGGCAAACAGCGCCATGCCGTAGTCATTGCTGGTGAACTCCCTTCCAGACCGTTTCTCCCTCCGGTAACGATAGAGAAGGCTCATGCCGACGGAGATGCGCTGGGTGAGGTGGGTCCCGATCATGGGCGACAGCTCCACATAGTCCACGCTGCCAACACCGGCGCTGACACCACCACCATAGAAGATCCCCCCCGCTCGGAGAATACGCTGATACCGGCTTCGGCACCGGCCGGCAGCACTATGGACAGCCCGGAAATTACCAGCAAGGCTTTACGAACACGGTTCATGCAATCCAAATCTCGGCGACAGACTGATATTACCAGTATACAAGCCGGTGACGCGGGAAGAGCCAACCCCCCCGCTAACCCCGACTCGCCAATGCAACCCGGTGACGAATGCCCCCGGCCACTATGCCCCACACATTCACCCTTTCGCGGTTGCGTTTTCACATGGGCTGATGAGCGAGTAACTATTCAGCTCACCCCTGAAATCCGCCATTTCGGCGTTGAAAAATGGCCATTTACACTCGTAAACTCCCATTTTTCGCCTTGAACTGACGGATTTCAGGGGCGATCTGAACAGTTACCAGCCTGTTTCAATACCATGCTGAATAGTTACATGAGCGATTCATAAATCTTGTATGTCTCTCTAGCGCAAGAGCTCCAGGAAAACCGGGAAACGCGCTGTTTTCCCAACGCCCGTAGCTCCTTCCTTCTTTCAGAATCTGAAATAACCCGCTCGACGGCTATTGCAATGGAATTTGCATCGTAGGGATCGAAAAATTCACCGGCATCTCCAACCACTTCCGGGATAGACCCTCCGTTACTGCAGACCACCGGACATCCTCTGGCAGCCGCCTCCAGCGGAGGGATACCAAACCCTTCATACAGTGACGGGTATACGAAAGCCAGAGCATGATCATATAACTGAGCCAACACCCCATCGCCACCCTCAATCCATACCACCCTGCCTTCCGGTAAACCGAGTCGGGCAATTGCTCTCAACTCGCTAGAGCTAAACTTCCCGCCACCAAAACACACGAGCTTGCAGTGCTCATTAATGGAGCGTCTAATACCGTAAGCGGTAAGCAATCGATCAAAATTCTTGTAGCCCCTTCTGTTTCCGACATAAAGTAAATACGGTTGTCCAATCAGGTTTCTCCCTTTCTTCTCTTCGCTACCCTCTAACAGGTCAACTCCAAGGTAAACCACAGACATCTTACAGGAATCCAAGCCGGTGATATACTGAAGGTCCCGCCTGGTTGTTTCAGAGATGCAAATCACGTGATCCGCACGCTCCGCAGCCCGACGTTTAACTACGGCCGTTTTGTCCCTAGGATGAAAATAGTGAGAGAATTTTTCATGAATCATGTCATATACTGTGACCACGGTTACTGCTCCGTTAGATCTCCTGATTGGATTATCCGTATAATAGGTTTCGTGGATAATATCCGGCTTGAATCCATCGGCCCAATGATTCGATATGATCCGGTTGTATATGGTTAACAATCTGCCCGTTCTGGGAACCTCAGGGACGTGAAATCCTCTGATAACATCTTTGGTTAGCGCTTTTGCATATCTGTTCCTGTAACAAGGAGCCAAAATTTTGGCATCTATTCCCGGTTGAGCCGACAGATGTCTCACCAGCTCAATGAAATAGCGAGATATACCGCCGTATTTCTGCGAGGAAAATATTTGATAATCGTACAGGATGTTCATGAGAGCGCAATTTGCTCAAGATTTCTGTTGCCCAAGCAACTTCTGGTGATCCAAAAAAGTTTTAGAATCCAAGGCTCTCGACACGTAAGCAGAAAAAACCCCCGACATGCGACCAACCATCAACCGAAACAACAATGCATTGATTGTTTTCCTGGTCAGCATGTGGAAGTTTCCTGCTGAATACAGGTTCAATGATAGTTTACCGGCAACCGCCTCCAACGTACTTTTCCTGTAAAAGGATATATGCTGTCCCGACGGCAGCGCATAATACCACCAGTCTTCCGGGGCGGGAGGACTACCCTCATATAGATCTGTAGAAAAAATGATTGTTGAAGCATCAGTCATTTCCATGTTTTTCTCGATAAATGACACCGGATCTTGTACATGCTCCAACACCTCAAACGCAGTTATTGCAGAGAATGAGTCGTCAGGATTGTGCTCGAATCCCTTGGCAAGAATGTTTGTGCAATATGGATCTGTCCAGTAAAAATCGAAACCAATATCTCTCATCAAACGGGTCAACATGCCATAACCGCCTGCCACGTCAAGATACCGTCCTTCCTTGTCCAACAAAAAATAGAGTAGTGGTGCCAGTTTCCTGGATATGGACACATTTCTTGAAACCAGCCCCGTATCACAAACAGCGATTGCCTCCGAGTAGGCTTCGTCTAACCAGTATGGGGGCTCCGTTTGGAGTAAACCGCAAGTATTACAGACAAAGTAGGTGACGTTATACCTGTTAAGAATCAAAGCCTGGAACACCGGCTCCCTGCTTGCCATGCATATTGGACAGTTATTTTCGCTCATTCTACTGGACTATTAAGCACTATCCCACAAAAGTTGGTGACACTTGGTTCCGTAAGCCGCTCAAAACGGACAATTCGTGAGTCGTCTAAAGGGCGGGCGGCCACCAGCGCAGCAGCCCCGCCCAGCCCAAGAGTCCATCCTCATGCTTCTGGTACTGAATATGCCGAGATAGATTCAATGCTGGTGTATGACATGGGCGGGGCATCGCGGCCGTTGTCGATCCACCTGTTCACTTCACTTCGTCGCTGAACTTCACACTCTCGACGCCCCTGAACCTTGCGTGCTCTATAGCTTTCACAGATCCAACCAATTCAGCCGGAAAAACAGACCATCTATAAAAACGTCATATCCTTCTTCTCCATCCCAGTGCTCTTGTCATCTTTTGGGTCGCCCGATCTAACAGTGTTTTCTTGCTGAACATGATATCGGTTGTAAATCTATCAGCCGCTTCATCCTGTACTATCTCCTCTGGATGATCTTTCACGAGAAGCTCATAAGTTTTCAAGTTAGCAAATTCACACACATCTTTAGTGTGGGTCGCTTCATCCCCAAAACCGATATTTTTGACCAGATTAACATTAGGTATCACTAGTGTCCGGAAAAACTCGAAATCGGACTATATTGCGTGATAAGCCATTGATTTATATATCGCCAAAGTACCTCTTGGTGTTCAAGTCGGTGACACCCCTGAAATTCATTTCGCCCTAGTATTTATGCGGCGAAACGAGTTCTTGGG
>WFXP01000055.1 GCA_015490535.1 Gammaproteobacteria bacterium | reverse complement strand
ATGTGGCGTGCATTCTGCCTGTCAAGGACGGAGCCGCTCCGCGGTGATTTACCATTTCACCCACACGATTCGAGGAAGACCTTCCTGATTTGTAACTGTTCAGATCGTCCCTGAATTTGGTCAGTTCAAGGCGAAAAATGGGAGTTTGCGAGTGTAAATGACCATTTTTCAACGCAGAAATGGCGGATTTCAGGGGTGAGCTGAATTGTTACCCCGATTTATTGTCTTGAAAGAGTACTGGAGAACCTATCCGACGCTGAATCCCGATTCACCAGCCCCCCGATACGCGCAACCGCCGCCCGCAGCTGCTCCAGGCTGGTGGCAAAGGAGAGCCGCACATGACCCGGTGCACCGAATGCCGAGCCCGGCACCACCGCCACACCCGCCTGTTCCAGCAGGTGTTCAGTGAACTGCAGATCGTCCTTCAGACCCAAACGGTCGATGGCGCCCTGCACCCTGGGGAAGGCGTAGAAGGCCCCCTGGGAGGGGAGACAGCGGAATCCCTCGATGCGGTTCAGCGCCCCCACCAGGTAGTCATGACGCTCACGGAACGCCTCCACCATGGCGGCGATACAGCCCTGATCGCCCTCCAGGGCAGCGCATGCCGCCGCCTGCGATATGGAGGCCGGATTGGAGGTGCTCTGCGACTGGATCTTCTTCATCGCCGCGATCAGGGGGGCGGGGCCGCCCGCGTAGCCTATGCGCCAGCCGGTCATGGAGTAGGCCTTGGAGACACCGTTGAGGATGATGGTACGGGGATAGAGTTCGGGACAGGCGTTGACGATGTTGACGAATGGCCCGCCGGTCCAGCGGATGTGCTCATACATGTCGTCACTGGCGATCAGAATCCCGGGATGGCGGAGCAACACCCCGCCCAGCGCCGTCAGCTCTTCGCGGCTGTAGGCGACGCCGGTGGGATTGGAGGGGCTGTTGATCACCAGCAGGCGGGTGCGGGGCGTTATGGCCGCCTCCAGCTGTTCCGGCGAGATCTTGAATCCCTGCGCGATTCCTGCCTCCACGATCACCGGCTTGCCGCCGGCCAGCAGCACCATGTCGGGATAGGAGACCCAGTAGGGGGCGGGGATGATCACCTCGTCTCCGGGATCGAGCAGCGCCTGTGCCAGGTTGTAGAAGCCCTGTTTGCCGCCGCAGGAGACCAGGATCTGCTCCGGGGTGTACTCCACTCCGTTGTCACGCCGGAACTTGTCGATGACGGCCTGTTTCAGCTCCGGGGTTCCGTCCACCGCGGTATATTTGGTGAAGCCCTCCCGAATCGCCTGAATCGCAGCCTGCTTGATGTGGTCCGGAGTATCGAAATCGGGCTCACCGGCCCCCAGGCCGATGATGTCCTTGCCGGCCGCCTTCAGGGCCTTGGCGCGGGCGGTGATGGCGAGGGTGGCGGAGGGTTTGACCGCTTCGACGCGGTTCGAGAGTTTGATGTCCAAGCCGGAGACTCCTGTGACGCAGGCGCTCAACAATAATGATTGGTGTAATATTACTCTTTCAAGGCGATAAATCAGGATTCAGCTCGCAACAGGCCAACCGAATCCTGATTTATTACAAAGAGTAATATACTCGAAGAGAGCGCTCTACAGAATCCCCCCATGTCCCGATCTTTCCAGCTGCAAGCCCCCTTCCAGCCCGCCGGCGATCAGCCGGAGGCGATCCGGCGGCTGGTGGCCGGTCTGCAGTCCGGACTGGCCGGGCAGACCCTGCTCGGGGTGACCGGCAGCGGCAAGACCTTCACCATCGCCAACGTCATCCAGCAGCTGCAGCGCCCCACCATAATAATGGCGCACAACAAGACCCTGGCGGCGCAGCTCTACGGGGAGTTCAAGGAGTTCTTTCCGCACAATGCGGTGGAGTATTTCGTCTCCTACTACGACTACTACCAGCCGGAGGCCTATGTGCCCTCCTCGGATACCTTCATCGAGAAAGACGCCTCCATCAACGAGCATATCGAGCAGATGCGGCTCTCGGCCACCAAGGCGATCCTGGAGCGGCGCGATACCATCATCGTTGCCACCGTATCGGCCATCTACGGCCTGGGTGATCCCCACTCCTATCTGAGCATGATGCTGCACCTGTCGCGCGGGGAGCTGGTGGACCAGCGCCGCATCCTGCGCCGGCTGGCGGAGCTGCAGTACACCCGCAACGATGTGGAGCTGCGCCGCGCCACCTACCGGGTGCGGGGCGAGGTAATCGACATCTTCCCGGCGGAGTCGGAGCGGGAGGCGGCGCGCATCGAGCTGTTCGACGACGAGGTGGAGAGCCTCTCCTGGTTCGATCCGCTCACCGGCGAGGTGTTGCGCAAGGTGCCGCGCATCACCATCTATCCCAAATCCCACTACGTGACCCCGCGCCAGACAATCCTGGACGCCATAGAGCAGATCAAGGTGGAGCTGCGGGAGCGCCTCGAGCAGCTCCGCGCGCAGAACAGGCTGGTGGAGGCGCAGCGGCTGGAGCAGCGCACCCGCTTCGACATGGAGATGATGCTGGAGCTGGGCTACTGTTCCGGCATCGAGAACTACTCGCGCTATCTGTCCGGACGCAGCGCCGGGGAGCCGCCCCCCACTCTGATGGAGTATCTGCCGCCGGACTCCCTGATGATTGTGGATGAGAGCCATGTAACCATCCCCCAGATCGGCGGCATGTACCGGGGAGATCGCTCACGCAAGGAGAACCTGGTGGAGTACGGCTTCCGCCTCCCCTCGGCGCTGGACAACCGCCCGCTGCGTTTCGAGGAGTTCGAGCGGCTGATGCCGCAGGCCATCTTCGTCTCCGCCACCCCCGGGAGCTACGAGGAGGAGCACTCCAGCCAGGTGGTGGAGCAGGTGGTGCGGCCCACCGGTCTGCTCGATCCGGAGATCGAGGTGCGCCCCGCCACCACCCAGGTGGACGACCTGCTGTCGGAGATCCGCAAGCGGGCGCAGCTGGGGGAGCGGGTGCTGGTGACCACCCTCACCAAGCGGATGGCGGAGGATCTGAGCGACTATCTGGCGGAGCACGGCGTGCGGGTGCGCTACATGCACTCCGATATCGACACCGTGGAGCGGGTGGAGATCATCCGCGACCTGCGCCTGGGGGAGTTCGACGTACTGGTGGGGATCAACCTGCTGCGCGAGGGGCTGGACATGCCCGAGGTATCGCTGGTCGCCATCCTGGACGCGGACAAGGAGGGTTTCCTGCGCTCGGACCGCTCCCTGATTCAGACCATCGGCCGCGCCGCCCGCAATCTCAACGGCAAGGCCATCCTCTACGCGGAGCAGATCACGGGCTCCATGCGCCGCGCAATCGACGAGACCGAGCGGCGCCGCGCCAAACAGATCGCCTTCAACCAGCGGCACGGCATCACCCCCAAGGGGATCAGGAAAAAGGTGCAGGACATCATGGAGGGCGCGTGCCCGGGCGCTCCCCCGTCGCCCGCCCGGCACGCCGCCGGGGTGGCGGAGGAGCCGGCGGAATATGCCCACCTCTCCGGAGAGCAGCTGGCGAGAAAGGTGAAGGAGCTGGAGCGGCAGATGTTCCGGCATGCCCAAGAGCTGGAGTTCGAGCAGGCGGCCAGGCTGCGGGATCAGATCAAGGCCTTGATGCTCGGTCAAGATACCATTCCGGGCCACAGCCGGCCGGAAAGCGGTTAGCCGCCAAGGAGCGCGGCCGCGGGACGGTGCCGCATCAGGGAGGTGCAACGACGCCGCTAGCCGCTTTCCGGCCGGTCCGGCGTTGCAGCCTCTACCGGACAGACAAGGCACAAACCAGCACCTGTTGCTCCCGCACAACATAGGTTGCGGGTAGTGCACTATAATTGACACATATCAAGGCCGGATTTTTGAAGCGTGCAGTATGGTGTGGCCCACGGCTGAAGCCCCGGTTCCATCAGGCTTGCGGCCATGAAATCTGGGTATTGGGTAACATTACATCAATATGGAGTAGGGAAAATGGTTAACAAGAGATCTGTTTTCGCATTGGCAAGCGCCGCGTTTCTGCTGGCGCCGGCAGCAAATGCGCACACCTTTACCGATGCCTTGACCGGCGGTACACCGTCCCTTGACATGCGGCTGCGGATGGAGACGGTTAGTGAAGACGCCAAGCCTGGTGACCCCAATCTGGATGATGCAAATGCACTTACCTTGCGCACCCGACTCGGCTATCTGACCGGAGATTATGTGGGGTTCAAATTTTTTGGCGAGATGACCAATACCAGCGCGTTGGGTGATGACAACTACAAGGTTCCTTCCGCCAAGAGTCCGTTGTATTCCAAAAATGACCCCTCCGATTATCCGGTGGTGGCCGATCCCGAGTTGAGCCGCATAAACCAGGCATGGGTGAGCTATTCCGGGATATCCGGTACCGTCGTCAAGGTGGGGCGCCAGCGCGTGACTCTGGACAACCACCGCTTCATCGGTAACGTGGGCTGGCGGCAGACCGAGCAGGTATATGACGCCCTGGTGGTCGCCAACACCTCGCTGCCGGACACCACCATAATCTACGGCTATGTCGCCCGGGCATACCGTATTTTCGGCACCGAGGTTCCGTCCCAGTCCCATGTGGTAAACATCAGCTACAACGGGCTGCCTTTTGGCAAGATAACCGGCTACGCCTATCTGCTGGATCTGTCTAAGGACAGTGGTGCTGACGACAGCCAGACGCTGGGCCTGCGCTTCGGCGGGAAACAGGCTCTGGGTGAAAGCTTCGATCTGCTCTACAACCTGGAGTTCGCCAACCAGGGCGAGTATGCGGATGCCAACGACGGCCGGGATGCCAACTACACCAAGATCGAACTGGGCGGCAGCTTCGCCGGAGTGACGGCAAAAATCGGTCAGGAGAAACTGGGCGGTGATGGCAACTACGGCTTCACGACGATTCTGGCAACGCTGCACGCCATGAATGGCTGGGCGGACAAGTTCCTGGAAACGCCGAAAGATGGTCTGGTGGACAACTACTTCTCCATCGGCGCCAAGCCGATGGGAGTCAAGTTGCTGGCCGTTTACCACCTCTTTTCCGCCGACAAAGGGGGTGCCGATTACGGCAAGGAGCTGAACCTGCTGGCTGCGAAAAAGTTTGGCAGGAACTACAGTCTCGGACTGAAGTACGCCAACTATGAAGCGGATACCCATGCAACGAATACCGACAAGGTATGGCTGTGGGGTGAGGTAAAATTCTGAGCAGATAAATTACACGATATATGCCAGGCCGGCGGGTGTTGCGCCCACCGGCCTTTTCATTGCGGGGAGGCAAACAGCGCCGCCAGCTCCTCCCCCGGATCGTCCGCCCTCATCAGCGCCTCCCCTACCAGAAAGGCGTGCACCCCGTTGTCCCGCATCAGCCTGACATCCTCTGCCGAATGGATGGCGCTTTCGGTAACCACCAGGCAGTGCGGCGGAATGGACGGCAGCAGCTCCAGCGTGGTCTGCAGCGATGTCTCGAAGCTGCGCAGGTCGCGATTGTTGATCCCGATCAGCGGCGGATCGAGGGCCAGGGCGCGCTGCAACTCCTCCCTGTCATGCACCTCCACCAGAACATCCATCCCCAGCCGCCGCGCCAGGGCGGAGAACTCCGCCAGCTGGGCATCGCTGAGGACGGTTACTATCAGCAGGATGCAATCGGCCCCCAGGGAGCGGGCCTCGTGGATCTGGTAGGGGTCGATGATGAAATCCTTGCGCAGTACCGGCAGCGGGCAGACGGCGCGGGCCCGGCCCAGATATTCGTCCGCCCCCTGGAAGAAGTCCCGGTCGGTCAGTACCGACAGGCAGGTGGCGCCGCCTCGCGCATAGCTGCGGGCGATCTCCGCCGGATCAAACTCCTCCCGGATGGTCCCCTTGCTGGGAGAGGCCCGCTTGATCTCGGCAATCACCGCCGCTCCGCCCTCTTCGATACGCCGCCGGATGGCGCCCGCGAAACCGCGGACGGGCGGCGCGGATTCGGAGCGCCGCCTCATCTCGTCGGCGGGTACGCGGGCGCGGCGCTCGGCTATCTCCTCCGCCTTGCGGCGCAGGATGCGCAGCAGGATGTCCGGCGGCCTCTCCATTACAGGGTGTTGCTGAACCGGACCAGCTCCTCGAGACGCCCGCGCGCCGTACCGTTTGCCAACACCTCTCGCGCCCGCGCCACCCCCTGCTCCAGGGAGTCCGCCACGCCGGAGGCGTAGATGGCCGCCCCTGCGTTCAGAACCACTATGTCCCGCGCCGGCCCCGCCTTGTCGTCCAGCACCTGGCGCATCATCTCCAGGCTGCGCCCCGGCCTGTCCACCACCAGGGAGTCCAGGGGGCTTCGCTCCATGCCAAACTGCTCGGGGGTGATCTCCAGATGATGCAGGGCGCCCTCTTTCAGCTCCACCACGCGGGTCGGTCCGGAGATGGTGATCTCGTCCAGCCCGTCCAGCGCGTGCACCACCAACACGTGACGGCTGCCGAGCCGCTCCAGCACCCTCGCCAGAGGCTCCAGCCACTGCTCGTCGAACACCCCCAGCACCTGGTTGCGGGCCCCGGCCGGGTTGGTGAGCGGTCCCAGCAGATTGAACATGGTGCGGACCCCCATCTCCCGGCGCGGGCCGATGACGTGTCTCATCGCGCCATGGTGGCGGGGGGCGAACATGAACCCGACACCCACCTTTGCGATACAGAGAGCCACCTGTTCCGGGGTGAGTTCCAGGTTGACCCCGGCCGCCTCCAGCACGTCGGCACTCCCGGATTTGCTGGAGATGGAGCGGTTGCCATGCTTGGCCACCCGGGCACCGGCCGCCGCCGCCACGAACGCACTGGTGGTGGATATGTTGAAGGTGGAGGCCCCGTCGCCCCCGGTCCCGCAGGTATCCACCAGGTGGGGGGTGTCGATCTCGACCGGGGTGACCAGCTCGCGCATCACCGCTGCGGCGGAGCTGATCTCGTCCACCGTTTCACCCTTCATGCGCAGTCCGGCGAGAAATGCGCCGATCTGCGCATCGCTCGCCTTTCCTTCCATCAGCAGATGCATCACCTGCTTCATCTCGTCGCCGCCGAGATCGCGATGTTCGGTTACCGCTCGAATTGCCGATTGCATATCCATGGATTGGAACCTGTCGGGATGGGTTGATTGACTGAGGGGATTTTCCCGCCCTGGCGCTCCCGGGTCAAGTTGTCAGCCCGGCGACAATATATGTCGTCTAGTACCGCTTCAAGGCTAAATAAGGTCTTCCTCGAATCGTGTGGGTGAAATGGTAAATCACCGCGAAGCGGCTTCGTCCTTGACAGATGGAATGCACGCCACATACTCGGTAGCCAGAAGGGGATTGGGGGGGTGGCCGGGAACTGGCGGATATCCACCCCCTGCGCTAACTGCAAGTGATTCGGCTATCCCAAAGTCTCCCCAATCCCCTTCTGCCGACCAGCTTCCGGCGTGCATTCCGTCTGTCAAGGATGATTTACCATTTCACCCACACGATTCGAGGAAGACCTTATTTATTACCTTGAAAGAGCACTAGAACTTCAGTGACCGGGTGAGGTGCTCGGATCGGGGGAGATCCCTCTTTTCATCCCGCGAGCCAACCTGCGTTGCCGCTCCAGGTCACAGACGCGCTCCACCAGATGGAGGCGGGATTCGGGATCGGTGGAGACGAACCGCACCCCGATCCTGAAGTCGTCACCGCAGCGGCGGCACCAGGAGACCTCGCCTTGGGCATGCAGCGGCCGGTCGCCGGAAGGTAGCTGCAGCCCCAGCCTTGTGCCCGCCGGTATGGTGTGATCCGTCTCGCAACAAAACCCGCCCAGTCCGATATCGACCAGGCGGCAGGAGGCGATGGGATCACCGATGGCCGTTACCTCGACCGACAGCCTGGTTGGTTGGCGGATGAAGGATCTCATTTGAACGATGTCGTAACAGCGGCGAAACCCTACGGTGGAGAGAAGACTGCGCGGCCACCTCCGCTTCTCTGGTAAGTATAGACGATGCCGGCGAACAAAGTTCGAATCCCGGAGCCGGTATGCGTTTCGTACCCCGGGAGGAAACGGCGGGTCCGGCCGATCTCCCGGAAATTGCATCGGCGGCAGGGGATTTAGTATGCTTTAGCGCTAAAGCAATGACAGGAACGTCCGAAACTACAATCAACCCATGTCCGACTTAAGCGTTGTTATCCTTGCCGCGGGCCAGGGAACACGGATGTGTTCGCTGCTGCCCAAGGTGCTTCACCCCATTGGCGGCAAACCCATGCTGCAGCATGTGATCGATGCCGCCCGCAGGCTGGCGGCGGACTCCATCCATGTGGTGTATGGTCACGGTGGGGAGAGTGTGCGTTGCGGCATCCCGGAGCAGTTGCACCTCAACTGGGTGAGACAGTCCCGGCAGCTGGGAACCGGTCACGCGGTGAACCAGGCGCTGCCATCCATACCGGACGAGCACACGGTGGTGGTCCTGTATGGCGACGTACCGCTGATCGGGGCGACGACGCTGCGCGGCCTGGTGGAGGCGGCGCAAGGGGGCCTGGGACTGCTCACCACCGAGCTGGACGATCCCGCAGGCTACGGGCGCATAGTGCGGGGAGCGGACGGTGCCGTCTGCGCCATCGTTGAGGAGAAGGATGCCACCGGCAGCCAGCGTACCATAAGGGAGGTGAACACCGGCATGCTGGCGGCCCGCGCCCGGCTTTTGCGGCGCTGGCTGGAGGGGCTGGACAACGACAATGCGCAGGGCGAATACTACCTCACCGACGTGGTTGCCGCAGCGGTGGGAGAGGGGTGCCCGGTGCGAACCGTAACCCCGGAGTCGGTGGCGGAGGTGATGGGGGTCAACAACCGGCTGCAGCTCGCGCAGCTGGAGCGGGAGTACCAGTCCCGTCAGGCGCGGGAGCTGATGCTGTCCGGTGTTTCGTTGCGGGATCCGTCCCGCTTCGATCTGCGCGGGGAGTTGCGAACCGGGCAGGATGTTACCATCGATGTGAACGTGGTATTCGAGGGGGAGGTGGAGCTGGGCGACGGAGTACGGATAGGGCCCAACTGCTATCTGCGCGACGTGCGTATCGGATCCGGGAGCTGCATCAATCCCAACAGCGTTCTGGAGCAGGCAGAGATCGGCGCGGGCTGTGTCATCGGTCCCTTCGCCCGGATTCGCCCTGAAACCAGATTGGCGGATCAGGTTCACATAGGCAACTTCGTCGAGATAAAGAAGAGTGAGGTGGCGGCCGGTTCAAAAATCAATCATCTCAGCTATGTGGGCGACAGCACGGTGGGCTCCGGGGTGAACATCGGGGCCGGCGTGATAACCTGCAACTATGATGGCGCCAACAAGCACCGCACCGTAATCGGGGACGGTGCCTTCATCGGTTCCGATACCCAGCTGGTGGCTCCGGTCGAGGTGGGAGCCGGCGCCACCATAGGGGCCGGTTCCACCATAACCCACGATACTCCGGCTGGGGAGCTCACCCTGAGCAGGGTGAGGCAGAAGACCGTGCAGGGGTGGACCCGTCCGGTAAAGAACAAGCAGACCTAGGGGGGGGAAGAGGATGTGCGGAATAGTAGGTGCGGTTGCCGAGAGGGATGTGGCGCCGATTCTCCTGGAGGGGCTGAAGCGCCTGGAGTACCGGGGCTACGACTCGGCCGGGATCGCGGTACTCGACCCCGGGGGGCGGCTGGAGCGGCAGCGGGCGGTGGGCAAGGTCAGCGTGCTGGGGATGGGGATGGAGCAGCGCCCCCTGCACGGCCGCACCGGGATTGCCCACACCCGCTGGGCCACCCACGGCAGGCCCACCGAGGCCAACGCCCATCCCCACATCTGCAGCTCCAGCGTGGCGGTGGTGCACAACGGGATCATCGAGAATCACGAGGAGCTGCGGCAGCG
This sequence comes from Gammaproteobacteria bacterium, assembly GCA_015490535.1. Classification (GTDB taxonomy): domain Bacteria; phylum Pseudomonadota; class Gammaproteobacteria; order Thiohalospirales; family Thiohalospiraceae; genus DRMK01. Next base: position 11,675 of record WFXP01000055.1, on the reverse strand, counting down.
GCAGAAGAGGGCGGGCTACCGTTTCACCTCTGATACCGATACCGAAACGGTGGTGCATCAGGTGCATCACTATCTGGAGCAGGGCGGGGATCTGCTGGAGGCGGTGCGGGCCACCGTTGCCGATCTGGAGGGCGCCTATGCGCTGGGCGTGATCTCCAGCGGTGAGCCAGGGAGGCTGGTCGCCGCCCGCCTGGGTAGCCCTCTGGTCATCGGGATCGGGATCGGGGAGCACTTCATCGCCTCCGACGTGGCGGCCCTGTTGCCGGTGACGCAGCGCTTTGTCTTCCTGGAGGAGGGGGATATCGCCGACATCCGCCGGGATCAGCTGACCATATACGACTCCAGCGGCAGGCGGGTGGAACGCCCGGTACGGGAGAGTGAACTCACCGCCGACGCCGCGGAGCGGGGCGAATACCGCCACTACATGCAGAAGGAGATCTTCGAACAGGCCCAGGCCGTCTCCAACACCCTGGAGGGGAGGATCAGCGGCGGCCGGGTGCTGGAAGAGGCGTTCGGCCCCGCCGCCCCGGCCATATTCGACCGGGTGCAGGGGGTGCACATCATCGCCTGCGGAACCAGCTACCATGCCGGATTGATCGGCCGCTACTGGCTGGAGTCGCTGGCCGGGGTGCCGTGCAGCGTGGAGGTGGCCAGCGAGTTTCGCTACCGCAGGCAGGTGGTGCGCCGCAACTCGCTGGTGGTGACCATATCCCAGTCGGGGGAGACGGCGGACACCCTGGCCGGGCTCAAGGAGGCCAAGCGGCTCGGCTTCGGCGAGGCGCTGACCATCTGCAATGTGCCGGAGAGCTCCCTGGTGCGGGAGTCGGATCTCTCCCTCATGACCCGCGCCGGACCCGAGATCGGCGTGGCCTCCACCAAGGCGTTCACCACCCAGCTGGTGGCGCTGATGCTGCTGGTGATCGTGCTGGGGCGGCGTCACGGAATGAGCGGGCAGCAGGAGGCGCGGCTGTTGGAGCAGCTGCAGAGCCTGCCGCGGCGCATCGAGGAGGCGCTGCGTCTTGATCCGGTCATCGAGCGGCTGGCCGAGCGCTTTGCCGACAAGCATCACGCCCTGTTCCTGGGGCGTGGGGCGCAGTATCCGGTGGCTATGGAGGGGGCCCTGAAGCTCAAGGAGATCTCCTATATCCACGCCGAGGCCTATCCCGCCGGCGAGCTGAAACATGGCCCCCTGGCGCTGGTGGACGCCGACATGCCGGTGATCGTGGTGGCCCCCAACAACGAGTTGCTGGAGAAGCTCAAGTCCAATCTGCAGGAGGTGCGCGCGCGCGGTGGCGAGCTGATTGTGTTTGCCGATCGGCAGGCGGAAATGGATGGTGGGGAGGGGACCCAGATCTTCCGCATATCCCCCACAGAGGACGAGATCGCGCCCATCGTGTTTACCGTGCCGCTGCAGCTGCTCTCCTACCATGTGGCCCTGATCAAGGGTACCGACGTGGATCAGCCGCGCAATCTGGCTAAATCGGTTACCGTGGAGTAACCTCCCGCAGCAGCTCCCCGATGCACTCCTCGATGCGACGCCGCTCGTCGCTATCGGGGGGCCTCTCCTCCTGCAGGAGCTTCAGCAGGATCCGGTGCAGCTCCCGGCAGATGGAGCTGACCTGCGGATAGCCGTATATCCCGCCGGAGCCGGACAGGTTGTGGGTCGTCTCTAGCATCGCGGTGAGGTGACGGGTCTCCCGCTCCTCGACAAACTGCCGCCAGGAGCTCTCCAGCTCCCTGATCCTGCCTGGCAGCTGCCGGGAGTAGGCGCGCCGGAGCCGCTCCACCCTGTCTGTAACCGATTTCATGCCGTGCTGTCTCCCGCATCAGATCGCTACCGTGGCTCCCCTCCCCGGTGAGGAGAGGGGAGATCGCCGCCGCGCCTCCCTCTGACCCCGGACAGGGAGGCCGGTATCTGAGAGTATCGGCAGAATCGGCACTTCACATGAGGTGCCCTTTGGTGCCGGAAGCCAGTGTTCTTTCAAGGTAATAAATTAGGATGGTCTTCCTCTAATCGTATGGGTGAAATGGTAAATCACCGCGTAGCGGCTCCGTCCTTGACAGGCGGAATGCACGCCACATAATCGTTAACCAGAAGGGGATTGGGGCCGTCTGGCCGGGGAGTGGCGGATATCCACCAGCTGCGCCAATTGCAACTGGTCCGGCTATCCCAAGCTCTCCCCAATCCCCTTCTGCCGACCATCTTCCGGCGTGCATTCCGCCTGTCAAGGATGATTTACCATTTCACCCATACGATTTGAGGAAGACCCAATCCGGATTCAGCGTCCCTCTGGATCCTAACTTATTACTTTGAAAGAGTACTAGTGGTGATCCTATGGATCTGGGGTGTGTTCGGCTACCCAGGCGTCCCGGATCTCGTCGCACAGGGTGATGGGATCGAAGGGCTTGCCGATGATGGCAATGGCGCCCAGCTCCCGGAGGCTGTCCAGCTCGCTGGGGTCGTTCTTGGCGGTCATGAAGATGACCGGAACCGTGGCCAGCTCCGGAATGCGGCGCAGGGCCACCAGGGTCGCCGGACCATCCATCTCCGGCATTATCACGTCAAGCAGCATAAGGTCGGGCCTGAATCCGGCAGCGGCGGCCACCGCCTCGTGACCGGAGCTGCAGGTGAGCACGGTGAACCCTCCCAGGTCCTCGAGGGTAAGCCGGACAATGGCCTGGATTCCGGGATCGTCCTCCACGTAGAGCAGACGTTGCAGTTGGGATGCACGGGCTGGAGCATGGTTGAGACGAACCGTTTGTGGCATGATGCGTTCTCCGGATGCGGGAGGAGTTGGACAGTGGTTAACGAGAGTCCCGGCTCTTTCCTGCATCCATGCGAAGCTCATAGTTTCGGAAAAAGTCGGCTCGATGGCAAGGCATATAACATTATTACAAGTTAAAAGATTGTTAAAGTTTTAACCATGGATGTCACCCGCCTGCTCGATCCACTCAACGAGGCCCAGCGTGAGGCGGTTTCTGCCCCGGCGGGTCACATGCTGGTGGTGGCTGGCGCCGGCAGCGGCAAGACCCGGGTGCTGGCGCACCGGATTGCCTGGCTGCTCGAGGTGGAGCGGATCGCCCCGTTTGCCGTTCTGGCCGTCACCTTCACCAACAAGTCCGCCTCCGAGATGCGTGGCCGTATCGAGAGCCTGCTCGAGGGGTCGGCCCGGGGAATGTGGATCGGAACCTTTCACAGCATAGCGCACCGGCTGCTGCGCAGCCACTGGCGGGAGGCGGGACTGGAGCAGAACTTCCAGATCCTGGACAGCGAGGACCAGCAGCGGCTGGTCAAGCGGGTGATCCGGGAGCTGGGGCTGGACGAGGAAAAGTGGCCGGCGCGCCAGGCGCAGTGGTTTATCAACAGCTGCAAGGATGACGGACTGCGCCCCGGGCAGGTGGATGACCGGGGCGACCGCAGCACCATCACGCTGCTGGAGATCTACCGCGCCTATGAAGAGGCCTGCGCCCGCGGCGGGCTGGTGGATTTTGCCGAGCTGCTGTTGCGGGTCCTGGAGCTGCTGCGCGGCGATGAGGGGCTGCTGGAGCACTACCGGCAGCGTTTCCGGCACATCCTGGTGGATGAGTTCCAGGACACCAACGCCATCCAGTACGCCTGGCTGCGCTTGCTGGTGGGCGGCGGCTCCCCCTCCCGCAGCTGGCTGTTCGTGGTGGGTGACGATGATCAGTCCATCTACGGATGGCGCGGGGCGCGTATCGAGAACATCCAGCAGTTCCAGCGCCACCTGCCCGATGTAAAGTGTGTCCGCCTGGAGCAGAACTATCGCTCCACCGGCACCATCCTGGCTGCCGCCAACGCCGTTATCGCCTGCAACGGCACGCGGCTGGGCAAGGAGCTGTGGACCAGCCACGGGGAGGGGGAGCCCATCTACCTCTACCGGGCGTTCAACGATCTGGACGAAGCCAGCTTCGTGGTGGAGCGTATTGCCCGATGGGTGGAGGAGGGGGGGCTGCGCAGCGAGTGCGCCATTCTGTACCGCTCCAACGCCCAGTCCCGGGTGCTGGAGGATGCCCTGCTGCGCCACGGCGTGCCCTACAGGGTGTATGGGGGGCTGCGCTTCTTCGAGCGGGCCGAGATCCGGGACGCGCTGGCCTATCTGCGTCTGGTGGCCCATCGCGGAGACGACGCGGCGTTCGAGCGGGTGGTGAACGTCCCGCCGCGGGGGGTAGGCGCGCGCACCGTGGAGCGGATCCGCGAGCAGGCGCGCGCCGGCGGCGTGGCGCTCTGGCAGGCCTCCCGGGAGCTGCTGGAGCAGCGGCGATTGACCCCGCGCGCCGCCAATGCCCTGGATGGTTTTCTGCAGCTCATCGAGAGGCTGGACGAGGAGACCCGACACCTCTCCCTGGCGCGGCAGGTGGACCACATCCGGCTGCATAGCGGGCTGGTGGAGCACTTCGGCAAGGAGCGCGGAGAGAAGGCCCAGGCGCGGCTGGACAATCTGGAGGAGCTGGTCAATGCCGCGCGCAGCCACGAGCCGGATCCGGAAAGCGGCCTGGAGCCGCTGGCCGATTTTCTCTCCCATGCGGCGCTGGAGGCCGGGGAGGCCCAGGGAGACGCCTGGGAGGACTGCGTTCAGCTGATGACCCTGCACTCCGCCAAGGGGCTGGAGTTTCCGCTGGTGTTCCTGGTGGGGGTGGAGGAGGGGCTGTTCCCGCACCGCATGTCGGCGGAGGATCCGGTGCGCCTGGAGGAGGAGCGGCGCCTCTGCTACGTGGGGATGACCCGGGCCATGCGGGTGCTCTACATGACGTTTACCGAGAGGCGCCGGCTGCATGGCAGGGACACCTATCCGCGGGTGTCACGCTTTGTAGGGGAGATTCCCCAGGAGCTGGTACACGAGGTGCGCATGGCCGGAGCGGTGACACCGCCCGTCTCCCTCTCCGACTCCCCGCCACCGGCCGAGGGGGGATTGCGCCTCGGTCAGCCCGTGCGGCACGCGGTATTCGGCCCGGGAGTGGTGCTCAGGCTGGAGGGGGAAGGTCCGCAAGCGCGGGTGCAGGTGAATTTCGAGAGCGGCGGCGCCAGGTGGCTGATGGTCTCTCTGGCGGGATTGCAACCTTTGTAGAATCAGGGCCTTCCCCAAAATCGTGTGGGTAAGCAGATTTTATAATGAGGCAAATCATCCTTGACAGGCGGAATGCACGCCGGAAGATGGTCGGCAGAAGGGGATTGGGGACACTTTGGGATAGCCGAACCACTTGCGATTTGCGCAGGTAGTGGATATCCGCCGGTCTTCAGCCGGACGGCCCCAATCCCTTTCTGGCCACCGAGTATGTGGCGTGCATTCCGCCTGTCAAGGACGGAGCCGCTACGCGGTGATTTGCCATTTGATTTTGGGGAAGACCCTGGAACTTATAGGAAGGGATACGGGAGACGGTTATGAAAAGGCGCGATTTCGTCAAACGGATGGGGGCGGGAGCCCTGGTGGCTGGCACCCTGGCCGGGTGTTCCGCCCAGCAGCAGGCCGCCAAGGGGAGCGCGGGAGGGGCGGCGCGCAGCTTCCACTGGAAGATGGTCACCACCTGGCCGAAAAACTTTCCCGGAATGGGGACCGCGGTCAACAAGCTGGTGGCCCTGATCGACGAGATGAGCGCTGGACGCCTGGCCATCAAGGTGTATGGCGCCGGAGAGCTGGTGCCCGCCTTCGAGGTGTTCGACGCGGTATCTTCCGGCACCGCCGAGATGGGTCACGGGGCGGCCTACTACTGGAAGGGCAAGAGCGAAGCGGCGCAGTTTTTCTCCACCGTTCCGTTTGGCCTCACCGCCCAGGAGATGAACGCCTGGCTCTACTACGGAGGAGGGATGGAGCTGTGGCAGGAGCTCTATGAGCCGTTCGGCCTGCTGCCGGTGGCGGCCGGCAACACCGGCGTGCAGATGGGAGGGTGGTTCAACCGGGAGATCAATTCACCGCAGGATCTCAAGGGGCTGAAGATGCGCATCCCCGGCCTGGGCGGAGAGGTGCTGCGCCGCCTCGGGGGAACCCCTGTGAACCTCCCGGGGGGAGAGATCTTCACCTCGCTGCAGTCCGGCACCATAGACGCCACCGAGTGGGTGGGGCCCTACAACGATCTTGCCTTCGGGCTGCACAAGGCCGCCAAGTATTACTACTATCCAGGCTGGCACGAGCCCGGCACCACCCTGGAGTGCCTCATCAACCGCCAGGCGTTTACCGAGCTGCCGAAGGATCTGCAGGCGGTGGTTACCACCGCCTGCAAGGCCATCAATCTGGATCTGCTGAGCGAGTTCACCGCGCGCAACAATGCCGCCCTGCATCAGCTGGTGACCAGGCACAAGGTGGAGCTGCGCAGCTTTCCCCCCGAGGTTCTCAAGGAATTGAAAGGGGTGGCCGATAAGGTGGTTGCAGAGCTGGCCGGCAGAGACCCGGTGGCGAAGAGGATTCTCGACTCGTTCCAGCAGTTCCGCGACCAGGTCGTGGCCTGGGACGAGATATCCGAGCGGGCCTACCTGAATGCCCGCGGACGGGGGATGGACCAGGCATAGAGCGATGCCGCAAGGGAGGGGGATGCACATGCGACGGAACTGCCCCAGGCAGACGGAGATATATGACGAACATCAGACTCAAGCTCCCTATCATTCTGCCCTTTGTCCTGGGGGGAACAGTGCTGTTCGCCATGTTTCTGTACGGGGCCTACCGGGAGCAGAACAGCCATATCGACAGACAGCTGGCGGACAATCTGCAGATCATCGGGCAGCTCTACCGGGAGCTGCTCCAGGAGCAGACCGGACAGCTGGAGAGCGCGCTGGAGCTGATCGCCGCTGACAGGAAGATTGTACGGTCATTGCGCAAACTCAACCGTCAGGCGCTGCTGAAGCAGGTCACGCCACTGTTCAAGAGGCTCCAGTCCCGTCACCATATCACCCAGCTGGCATTCCACGACGCCAAGCGCCGTAATCTGTTGCGCCTGCATGAGCCAGAGCGCTTCGGGGACGAAGTGACCACCCTCAATGTGCTGGACGCCATGGAGAGCGGCGAGGTTTCCTCCGGCGTGGAGCTGGATGGAGGCGGGCGACTGCTGCTGCGCGCTGTCCTGCCCCTGCGTGCAAACCGGAAGCTGCTGGGATATATCGAGGTGGGCAGGAGCGTCGAGGCGCTGTTGCGGCAGACCGCCTCTGTTGCCCAGGTGGATCTCTATCTCGGGCTCTCCAAACGGAATCTCTCCCGCGACCGCTGGATGAGCCGGAGCGGAGAGCGGGCGGAGTGGGGCCGTTTCCCCGCCCTGGTGATCCCGTTCCGGACCGGGGCGGTCCTTCCCGAGGAGCAGCTGGCGGAGGTTGTCCGGCGGCTGCAGCACGACCCCGAGGAGATTGCGGCGGTGACGGTGGGTGAAAGTCACTATCGTGTCGGCCAGGTTCCGTTGCAGGACAAGCGGCACCGCGTGGTCGGTTATGCCCTGGTGGTAAAAGATGTCACGGCGCGTTTCGATGACGCCGTTGGCGCCATCGGTCTGATGTCCATGATCGCCATCGCGGTGGCGCTGGGACTGGTCGGCCTGTTCTATGTGGTGCTGGGGCGCGCCGAGTCGCAGATGGCGCGCTGGAGGGAGAAGGTGGCGGAGGAGGGGCAGGCCCGCGCAGCTATCCAGGAGCGCCATATCAAGGAGCTGGAGTATCTCGCCAACCACGACCGGCTCACCGGGCTGCCCAACCGCAAGCGGCTGGACAACCGGATCAACCAGGCCATTGTCCAGGCCAGCCGGGAGAAAGAGCCGTTCGTCATAATGTTGCTCGACCTGGACCGGCTGGGGGAGATCAACGATACGCTGGGACACGAGGTGGGCGACGCGGTGCTGCGCGAGGTGGCGGATCGGCTGAGCGCAATCCGGGAGGAGAACTGGTTCATCAGCCATCCGGGAGGCGGCGAGTTCGTGGTTCTGCTGCTCTCGGCCGGATCCAACCAGGCCATGGCGGCGGTGCGCAAGGTGCAGCGCATCTTCAAGGATCCGGTGGAGATCAACAAGGTAAAGATAGATATCGGAGTCAGCATCGGGGTGGTATCGTTCCCCAGTCACGGCAGGGATACCTCCCTGTTGATGCGCCGCGCCGATGTCGCCATGCGCCAGGCCAAGCAGCGCAAGAGCGGCTTCGCGGTCTACAAGAGCGAGCGGGATCCCTACAGCGTAAAGCGTCTGAAGCTGGTGGGGGATCTACGCCGCGCCATCTCCGCGGGGGAGCTGACCTTGCACTATCAGCCCCAGATCGATATCAGCAAGAGGGATGTGGTGGGGGTCGAGGCGCTGGTGCGCTGGCAGCATCCGCAGCAGGGGCTTCTCCCCCCGATGGAGTTCATCCCCCTGGCGGAGCAGACCGGCCTGATCCGGCCGCTCACCGTATGGGCCATCGACCAGGCGCTGCAGCAGGCCAGCATCTGGGGCTTGCAGGGGCATAACATCACGGTATCGGTCAACCTCTCGGTCCACAATCTGCTGGACAAGGATCTGACCGGCCAGGTCGCCAGGCTGTTGAAGAAGTGGAAGGTGCCTCCCCATCGGCTGGTGCTGGAGATCACCGAAAGCAACCTGATGCTGGAGCCGGAGATTGCGCTCGCCACCCTGGAGAAGCTCCAGGAGATGGATGTGGCGCTGTCGGTGGACGACTTCGGCACCGGCTACTCGTCACTCGCCTATCTCAAGACCCTGCCGGTGAGTGAACTGAAGATCGACCGCAGCTTCGTGCGGGAGATGATGCAGGGTGAAAGCGATGCCAAGATAGTTCACCTGATCGCCAACCTGTCCCACAATCTCGGCCTGACGGTGGTTGCCGAAGGGGTGGAGGACGAGGCCACCTGGGACAAGATCGCCGAACTGGGGTGTGACGTGGTCCAGGGCTACTACATCTGCAAGCCGCTGTCGGCCAAGGAGTTTTCCGCCTGGATGCTGACTACCGTCTGGAGGCGCCGCGAGGATACGGAAGCCATACGACTGGTGCATTAGCTTTCAAGGAAACAAATCAGGATTCAGTTGGAGGGACGCTGAATCCCGCTTGGGTCTTCCTCGAATCGTGTGGGTAAAAGGGTAAATCACCGCGTAGCGGCTTCGTCCTTGACAGGCGGAATGCACGCCGGAAGATGGTCGGCAGAAGGGGATTGGGGAGAGTTTGGGATAGCCGGAGCAGTTGCAATTGGCGCAGGCGGTGGATATCCGCCACTCCCCGGCCAGACGGCCCCAATCCCCTTCTGGTTACCGAGTATGTGGCGTGCATTCCGCCTGTCAAGGATGATTTACCCTTTTACCCACACGATTCGAGGAAGACCCTCCTGACACTAGACGCAGCCGCATACAGGGTATGTTTGCATGATTACCCGCATCACGACAGCAGATCCACCGGTGCGTCGAGAACATCGATCCCCTCCCTGCGCAGCATGTCCACCAGCCGGATCAGCGGCAGGCCGATCAACGCGCTTGGATCCTCCCCCTCCAAGCTCCGGAACAGGGCGATACCGAGCCCCTCCGACTTGAAGCTGCCGGCGCAGCCGTAGGGCTGTTCCCGGCGCAGGTAGTTCTCTATCTGATGCGGTTCCAGCTTCCGGAACCGCACCGCGAAGGGGACACTGTCCAGCTGCAGCGCACCGCTGGCGCTGTTCAGCAGGCACAGTCCGGTGTGAAACAGCACCCGCTTCCCCGACGCGGCCCGGAGCTGGCGCACCGCCTGCTGGTGACCGCCGGGTTTGCCGATGATCGCGCCCTCCAGCACCGCCACCTGGTCGGATCCGATCACCAGGGAGCCGGGATGGCTGGCGGCCACCGCCCTGGCCTTGAGCTCTGCCAGGCGGGTCACCAGCGCCTCGGGGGGCTCATCGGGGAGCGGGGTTTCGTCGATCTCCGGGGCGCAGGTGGTGAACGGCACCCCCAGCCTCTCCAGCAGCCGGCGCCGCCAGGGGGAGCTGGAGGCGAGGATCAGCTTCACAGATTGCGCGCCTGTTCGGCTGCGTTGCCGATGTACTGCGCGGGGGTCAGGTTGCGCAGCCGCTGTTTCTCGTCTTCGGGGATCTCGAGCGTTTCTATGAAGTCGTGCAGCGACCGGCGATCGATCCCCTTGCCGCGGGTGAGCTGTTTCAGCCTCTCATAGGGCTGGTCGATGCCGTAGCGGCGCATCACGGTCTGGATCGGCTCCGCCAGCACCTCCCAAGCCTGCTCCAGATCCGCATCCAGGCGCTGCGCATCCATCTCCAGCTTGGCGATCCCCTTCAGGGTGGCCTGCCAGGCTATGCTGGAGTAGGCGATCCCGACCCCCAGGTTGCGCAGTACGGTGGAGTCGGTCAGGTCGCGCTGCCAGCGTGACACGGGCAGCTTGCCGGCCAGGTGTTCGAACAGGGCGTTGGCCAGCCCCAGGTTTCCCTCGGAGTTCTCGAAGTCGATGGGGTTGACCTTGTGAGGCATGGTGGAGGAGCCCACCTCGCCGGCCACGGTCCTCTGCCTGAAGTAGCCCAGCGCGATGTAGCCCCAGATGTCGCGGTCGAAATCCAGCAGCACGGTGTTGAAACGGCGCACCGCGTCGAACAGCTCGGCGATGTAGTCGTGCGGTTCGATCTGGGTGGTGTAGGGATTCCAGTCCAGCCCCAGGCTGGTGACGAAGTCGGCGGCGATCTGCTGCCAGTCCAGATCCGGGTAGCTGGCCAGGTGGGCGTTGTAGTTTCCCACCGCGCCGTTGATCTTGCCCAGCAGCGGGACCATCATCACCTGCTCCCGCTGGCGGCGCAGGCGGAAGGCGGCGTTGGCCATCTCCTTGCCCAGGGTGGTGGGGGAGGCGGGCTGGCCGTGGGTGCGGGAGAGCATGGGCCGTTCGGCATAGCGGTGCGCCAGATCGCGGATGGCGTCGATGAGCTGGTCCATCATCGGCAGCAGGATCTGGCTGCGCGCCTCGCGCAGCATCAGGCCGTAGGCCAGGTTGTTGATGTCCTCCGAGGTGCAGGCGAAGTGGATGAACTCGCTGATCGCCTCCAGCTCGCGGTTGCCGGCGACTCTCTCCTTGAGGAAATACTCCACCGCCTTCACGTCATGGTTGGTGGTGCGCTCGATGTTCTTCACCCGGTTGGCGTCGTCGCTGCCGAAGCTCTCCGCGATTCCGTCCAGGATATGGCTGGCGTGTTCGCTCAGCCCCGGCACCTCGGGGATGCCGGGATGGGCGGCCAGCATCTGCAGCCAGCGGATCTCCACCAGCACGCGGTGGCGGATGAGGCCGAATTCGCTGAAGATGGGGCGCAGCTCGGCGGTCCTGGAGGCGTAGCGGCCATCCACGGGGGAGATTGCGGTCAGGGAGGAGAGTTCCATGGGTAGCGGTACCGGATTCGTCTGATAAGATGCGGATTCTACAGGAAGAGAGGTTGCCATGAGAAGAACGGGGCAGGCAGGGTGAGCCGGGCGGCGGCGGTTGCGGTGGTGGGCGGTCTGGTCGTCGCGGGTCTCCTGCTGTGGAACGGCATGGGCGGGGACTCCGGGGCGCCCCCTCCGGCGCCCGGTGCGGGGGGCGGCCTTCGGGTGCTGGCGCTGGACGGGATGACCCGCGTGCCCCGCCGGGGAGGGTTCCAGGGCGCCGGCGAGGTGCGGCTGTACGCCGCCCGCAACGAGACGGAGCCGTTCCAGATCGTGGTGGCGGCCGGTGGCCGGGGGGTGGAGGCTGTCTCTTATACACATCT
>WFXP01000054.1 GCA_015490535.1 Gammaproteobacteria bacterium | reverse complement strand
GATCTCGTGGTGAGCGAGCTGGCCGGACCAGCGGGGGCCACCATCTCGGGGGCGGTCCGCTACCGGGAGCACTACGTCACGGTGAGCACTCCGTCGCCCCTCTCCCAGTATCCCCCCGGAGAGTACCCCGATGCCCTGATCCCGTTTCAGGATCCGGCGGGCGGGGCGCCACTGACGGCGGCACGTTACACGGCGCTGCCGGTGCGGGTGGTCGCAGGGGAGAACCAGCCCTTCTGGATCGACCTCCGCGTTCCCCGCCAGGCGTCCGGCGGGGAGTACCGCGGGCAGGTGCAGGTGATCTTCGCGGACCGGAGCCGGGTGACGCTGCCGCTGCTGCTGACGGTCTGGGATTTCACCCTGCCGGAGGTCCCGGCCCTGGGGTCGGACTTCGTGCTCAACAGATCCCGCGTGGCCGAAATCTACGGCCTGGACGGGGAGCGGGACGCGGCCCGTCTCAACCGCCTGACCCGCTCCTACTACGATCTGCTGCTGGACCATCTGCTGGCCCCCGCGCGGCTGTACGATGCCGCGCCATCGGCCGATCCGGAGAGCGGCGCGCCGGATTTCGGAGTGGTGTATGCGGGACTGGGCAGCGCCGCCCAGGGGCTTGAGTACTATCTGAACCGGAAACACGCCTCCAGCTACGGCTACCTGTTCTGGGACGACTCTCCGTTTGCCGATCCGCTGGGCCGGGATCGGGCGCGGATGAAGCGCTTTCTCTCCGGTTACGCCCGCCATCTGGAGCGCCACGGCTGGAGCGGGCGCGCCCACATGCCGTACGGTTTCCTGGACGAGCCCTCCAGCCGCGAGGCGTACGCCAGGGTGCGCGCCTGGGGCGAGCTGTTCAATGAGCTGGAGGAGGAGCTGGGGATCCCGCTGCCCATGATGGTTACCGAGCAGCCCGATCCGGAGCAGCCGGAGTGGGGGAGCCTGCAGGGGTTCGTGGATATCTGGGTGCCGGAGTTCAACCAGATCTGGCGCGATCAGTATCGCGGCGCCGGCTCCCTGCGGCGCCAGCTGGAGCGCGGCGACCGGATATGGAGCTACGCTGCGCTCGCCTACCTTCCCGCCGGGTGGCGGCTGGCGCACCCCTTCACCACCCGGCTGAAGGAGTCCCATCCCCCCAAGTGGCTGCTGGACTTCGCCCCCATCAACTACCGCATTCCGGCCTGGCTGAACGCCCTGGCGGGGATCAGCGGGCTGCTCTACTGGGATACCCTCTGGTGGGACGAGGGGGTGGATGTGTGGCAGGAGGGGGGCAACTACCGGCATGAGGACCCGGACTACCCGGAGGCCTCGGGGACCGTGTTCAACGGGGAGGGGTTTCTGATCTATCCGGGATTCCGCGACCGCATCGGGTTCGACGGCCCGGTTCCCTCCATGCGTCTCAAGTGGCTGCGCGAGGCGGTGGAGGACTACGCCTACATCCAGTTGCTGCGCGAGGCGGGGGAGTGGCAGTTTGCCAGGTGCCGCATCCACGGCTTCGCGCGCGGGGTGGGTGACTGGCGCGATGATGTCGCGGCCCTCTACCGGGCGCGGCGCGCCATGGGAGAGAGGCTCTCAGCGCTCCATGGTGAACAGCAGGTCGATGCCGCTCTGGTGTCCCGATTCGCTCTCCAGGACCCAGTTGCGGTTGATCTCGTAGCGGGCGCGCAGGATGTTGCCCCCTTCGGTGAGTCCGATTAGGTACTGGACATAGAGGCGCGGCGAGAGATACTTGCCCAGCACCAGGGAGGCGCCGTCGCCACCGGTGCCCGACTCGACACTCACCTCCTCGATGTCCAGCTCCTTGCCCAGCCGCTTGGCCAGCCAGGTGCCCCCCACCAGCTGCAGGGAGCGGGCGGCCTGGCTCACCCGGTCCCCCTCGCTGGTTGTGGCCTCGCGCAGCGGTTTGCCGATCAGGATGTAGGCGAGGATGTCGCTGTCGTCCATGGGGGGGGTGGAGAACAGCTCGAGCTCCGGTTTCCTGAGCCGGCCGAACACCATGATCCCCGCCTCCACATCCTGGCGCCGGCGCACCACGCGGAACTGCAGCCCGGGATTGGTGAGGGGGCTTGCGGCATACAGCAGTCTTCCCTCCTCGATATTGAACTTCTGTCCATAGATTCTGTAGCTGCCGTCGTGGATCTCCAGCTCTCCCTGGGCGATGGCGGGGCGGCCGGGGCTCTCTATGATGGCCATCTGGCCACTGATGCGCCCCTCGAAACCGTGGCCGTACACCTCCACCCTCTCTCCCAGCTGCAGCGCGATGCTGGTGGCGATGCTCCAGCGCCTGGCGCGGCGCTCCTCCTGCCCGGCGCCGATGATTACCACGTCGGGTGATACCGGAACCAGTCCCTGTTTCTCCGGCAGTTTTATCCTTGCCTTCGGGATGGTCACCCGGCCCGCTATCTGAATCCGGCGCGGCCGGATCTGCAGCGTCAGATCCGGGCTGGCGATCACCCTCGCCTCCGGGATGTCGGCCACCTGGAGCTCCTTGCCCTGCACCCTGAGCCGGGTGCGCCAGTCGCGCAGCGAGGGGAAGGTGAGTTCCCCGGAGAGCAGCAGCCTGCCCGGGCCGGAGCGGGCGCTGCCCTGCAGCAGCAGCAGCTCCCGGTTGCTGCGCGTGGTGGCCTGCAGCTCTATCTCGCGCAGCTTCAGCCCCAGATCGGGGAGGGAGAGGGATCCGTTCTCCAGCTCCACGGTACCGTCCAGCTGCGGGGCGCCGAGGGTGCCGGCGAACGACATCTCGCCCGTCACGCTCCCCTTCGGTTGCTGCAGACGCGGGACGAACAGCGCCAGCAGATCGAGCTCCCTTACGGTGGCCTTCAGCTTTCCCTCCAGCGCCTGGGTCGCCGCCCGCGGGTCGGAGATCCGCCAGCCGGGCAGCCGCCAGGAGCCGTGGAGCGAGCCGGTCTTCCCCAGATCCGCCGTCAGGGTCGCCTCCAGCGCCTGCGGCTTTTTCTCCAGCTGCAGGACTATTTCGCGATAGCCGCTGGTGTGCCGCTCCCGATCCGGGGTGGTGAAGGACAGCTCGCCGGGCTCCAGGCGCAGGGCCAGCCGGCTGCCGTCGATCTGCCCCTCCCGGTAGCTGAGCCGGGCCTCGCCGTTGGCCATGCCGCTCACGGAGAGCTGCTTTTCCGGCAGCCACTCCCGCAGCCAGCCGAGCTCGAGCCTCCGCAGGGAGAGCGTGGCCTGCGCGCCGGCGCCAGGTCTCTGTTCTCCGTCCACACAGATGGCGGAGCCGCGCCGCTCCCAGCACCACGCGGAGAGCCTTGCCCGGGATGCGCCGAGCAGCAGCTCGGCGTTCTGCCGCTGGCGCCAGCGCATCTTCGGGGTGTCGAGACGGCCGTTTTCCAGCGTCGCGTGCCAGATCCCCTTTTTCAGGCTGCCGCGAATGTCGCTCTGCAACCGGGTGGTTGCGTCGCGCTGCAACTGCAGCCGAAGCCGGTGGGCGACGGTGGTGCCGTCCCCGCTGAGCGAGATGCGGTCGAGCCGGTTTTCCCCCAACCGGATCTGCTCGATCTCCGTTTCGATGAGCCAGGGGTCGCTCTCCCGCAGACCGAAATCCAGTTCGCTTCGCAGGCGCTGCGCCAGATACTGTTTCCAGCGTACCTCGTCACCGTCCAGCCGCACCTGCAGGTGGGGCTGCGTGCGTGGCCCGGACACGCTGCCGGATGCCTCCAGTCTCCCCTCCAGATCGGGCCAGAGGTGGGCCAGCTCCGGCGCCGTCAAGTGCCATTTCGCGTCCCATTTGTTACCCACGCTCCCCGAGGCGGCGAGCCTGGCGCTGCCGGAGGCGAGGCGGGCTTGTGTTACCCGCAGAGTGCCGCCGGAGAAACTGAAGCTCCCGGTTGCCGCGACCGGATAGCCCTGTACCGTGCCCTTCAGCCCCTTCAGCTCCACTTCGGTATTGCCGCCCTCTCCCCGGCCTGCCAGCTGCAGGCTGATTTTTCCGCCGGGCCATCTGTCCCAGGCCAGCGCGGGATCGATCCCCTCCCCGGACAGATCCGCACTCCAGCTCAGCGCCGGTTGCCACTGCAGGCGGCCGCTGCCTCTCCACTCCCCCTCCAGCCAGCGGGCGTGCAGTTTCTCCGCCTGCAGTCCGGACAGATCGCCCGAGCCATCCATCTCCAGCTGCACCGGTGAGAGTTTTTCGGAGGGAAGGCGGGCGGTCGCCCTGAAACGGTATTGCTGCGGGGTGCCGGTCACCTGCAGCGCTCCCTGTGCGCCGATGATGGAGGAGGGTGGGGGGTTCCAGCGCCATTCGGTGTCGATGATGAAATTCAGCTCTGCCGTGGTTTCTATCTCTCCACGCGCCTGGAGCTCCCCCTGGGGCGCGGTCACCGTGAGCCGCCGGAGGGTCAGGGTGGTGTCCCGGTAGCTGCCGCCGAGTTCGATCCGATCCAGCTCGACAGGTTGCGCGCCGCTCCCGCTGAAGCGGAAACCATCCACCGTCGCCTGCTCCAGCTCGACGGGCAGCGGCAGCGAGAACCCCCGGAATGGTTGCTGCCGTTCCTCCCTGCCCTGCTGGGTGACGTGCAGCTGCTCTGCCTCCAGGGAGGTGATCTTCAGGCGACCCTCGAGCAGCGATTCGGGCCGCCACCGCAAGGTGAGCCGCGCGGCGCTCACGGAGCTGGTTCCGCTACGGTAGCGAACCCCCTCCAGCCGGATCTCCCCGAGCAGCCGGCCGCGGGCCGAGCCGATCTCCAGATCGCCACCGGTTGCGCCCTCCAGCTGTGTCAGTCCCCACCGCAGCCCCGCCTCGCTGCCCAGCAGCAGCGCCGCCGCTCCGCCCAGCAGAAGGGTTACGGTCAGCAGGGCCGTGAAAAGGATTCGTACCAGGCGCATCACATGTCCGGCCCTATGCTCAGGTGGATGCGCCAGGGCCGGTCCTCCTCCAGAAAGGCGTTGGCCAGATCCAGGCGCAGGGTTCCCACCGGCAGGAACCAGCGCAGCCCCACCCCGGCGCTCTGCCTGAGGGTGAAGTCGTTGAACGAGTCGAAGGCGTTGCCGGCGTCGAAGAAGCTGGCCAGGGAGATGTTTGTGGAGACGGGAAATTCGTACTCGACGCTGCCGGTCAGCAGATGTTTGCCGCCGATGACCCTGCCGCTGGCATCCTCCGGCCCCAGGGAGGCGTAGCGATAGCCGCGCACGCTGCGATCACCGCCGGTGAAAAAGCGCTGCGAGGCGGGCAGTTCAGCCAGCTCCGCCAGCCAGCTTATCCCGATCTCGGCGCGGGAGATGAAGCGGCCGCGTCTGCCGAAGGAGTGGATGAAGGTGGTGCCGAACCGGGTCTGGAGAAAGCTGGTGTTGGAGAGAAGCTGCTCCCAGGCGCCTTTCAGGGTGGCCCGGGCGCGCCAGCCGCGGCTGGTATGGATGCGGTTGTCCGCTTCGACGTACTGCAGCGAGATCAGCGGGATGAGCAGGGCGGAGTAGTCCGACTCTCCGGCGATGCGGTAATCCTCGATTTCGTAGGTGATGGCCACGGTGCGCTGCAGGTAGCGCAGCTGGTGGTTGGCGCTGATCCCGATCTTGCGGGTGCGGCGGCTGCTGGTGGCGGTCTGCTCGTTTACCGATGCGGCGATCAGCTCCGAGAAGTCGGACTGGGGACGCTCCAGGGGGATGCGGTAGCGGGCGGTCGCCTCCTGGCGGATCTCGGAGAGCTTTACATCCCCGCTTATCTTGTAGCCCAGGCGGTTGTGGTAGCGGCGCTCTATTCCCAGGCTGACGCGCGGTCCGGTGTCGGTTCCATACCCCAGGCCGGTGGTGTAGCGGGTGGCCTTGCGCGGCTCCAGCGCCACGGTGACCGGTATCGAGCCGTTTTCCGCCTGGTCCAGCAGCGGCTGGATCTCCACCCGCTGGTAGTAGCCGCTGTTGCTCAGGGAGCGCTGCAGCTCCAGCAGTTTGTCGGCGTCGTAGGGATCGCCCGGCCGGAACGGAAGATACTGTCGCAGCAGAGACTCCCTGAGGATCTTCTGCCGGAACTCCACCTCACCGAAACGGTAGCGGGGGCCGGTATCCACGGTGAGCTCGATGGCGGCGCTGTAGCTCTCCAGATCCACGACGATCCGGTGCCGCTCCAGCCTGCGTTCCAGGTATCCCCGCTCCTGCAGGAGCTGCAGCAGCTCCTCCTTGGCGTTCTCGTACTCCCGCTGGCGCAGTATCTCTCCCGCCTGCAAAGGAAACCCGGCGCGCCACCCCTGCAAGGCCGGATCCTCCTTGCCGGGCCCCCGGATGGCGATCTCCACCCGCGACAGCCGGACCGGCCGCCCCGCCTCGACCCGGTAACTGGCCAGCCAGCCATCCCCGGTGGCGCTGAGGCTGGACTCTATCTTCGGCCGGTAGTAGCCGAAGGGCTGCAGGGCGGTGCGGATCTCCCTTTCCGCCCTGCGGTGCAGGCGGCGGATGGTCTGGATGTCGAGCGTCTCTCCTCCCGCCCGACGTTGCTGCAGACTGAGGTTTGCGTAGATGTTGGTCTTCAGTATTCCGGACACGCCGCTTACCGAGATCTGCAGCCTGGGCGCCTCGGCCCGGGCCAGGCCGCCGGCAAGCAGCAGGAGCAGGGCCGTGACGTGGATCCTTCCCGGAGTCACGGACCGTTTCGGTGGTTGCCGTTGCCGGGGCTGGCCAGTCCGCCGGTGAGCACGAAACGCATGGCGTCCTCCTTGGGCAGATCGATGGGCTGCACCCGGGAGCGGGAGACCAGCACGGTGTGCCCGCCAATCATGTATCCCAGTGGAATGTAGACCACGATATCCTCGTTTGCGCCTGCTCCGGCCGGCAGATCCTCCAGGCTGTCCCGGGTGATGAAGCCGATGACGCGCAGGCCGTTGTCCAGGGATACGGTGACCACCTGCTGCGACTCGCTCTCCTTGCCGCCCGAGATGAACGACAGCAGATCCCGGATCGAGCCGTAAACCGACTTGATCAGGGGGATCCGGTACAGGATCCCCTCCCACCAGGAGAAGACCATCCGCACCAGCCAGGATTTCATCAGCAGGCCCACCGCGAACACCAGCAGCAGGCTGACCGCCACGCCGGTTCCCGGGATGTAGTACTGCTCCGGCAGCACCATGCGCACCGCCCGCCCCAGCAGGGATTCGGTGGTGATGGCCAGCCAGTAGAGGAAATAGAGGGTGGCCGCGACGGGAACCAGGGTGACCAGGCCGGTCAGAAAGGTTGTGTTCAGTTTTGACATCGTGCTCTCCGATGTGATCGTCGGCGCGGCAGCGAGCCGGAAAAGCGCCACGCGGCCATTCTACAGCAACTCTTCGCCATCTCGTGTGGGTCGTTTGTCTTGGTATGTGGCGTAGTGGTCAATCTCATAGCAGACATTTTAGGGATAGGTCTTTTGGTCTTCGAATCGGCAAATACCCGGGACCTGGTTCGGGCTCTATCATGCTAAATTCGATAAATCCGCCGGCTAGTTTGCCGGCGAACCTTGACACCTTTATGCGCTCGGCTATAGTGCCTTGCTATGGCTACAGTATCCGATCTGAATTTCGAGGCAGACATCGCCGCGCTGGCGCCAGGTCAGTCGGTTCTGTGGGGCTTCCGATCTGGCGACCGAGGTACTCACACCAGCCGCACAATCATGCTTGAGGAGCTTTCGCATCTCTTGGATGCGGTTCCAGAGGGTGCAACCCGCGCGGATTATGCAGACGCGGTCATAGCGCAGAATT
>WFXP01000053.1 GCA_015490535.1 Gammaproteobacteria bacterium | reverse complement strand
GGGGATTCTAATCAAGAACCTGGGTGGTGGCGGAGGGGCGCTGCGCGACTGCCTGCGGGTGACCATCGGGACGGAGCGGGAGAACCGGGCGTTTCTGGACGCCCTGCGGCGGGTGTGCGCTGCCGGGGCGTAGCCGTATAACTATCAAGGTAATAGGAAGGTCTTCCTCGAATCGTGTGGGTGAAATGGTAAATCATCCTTGACAGGCAGAATGCACGCCGGAAGATGGTCGGCAGAAGGGGATTGGGGAGAGTTTGGGATAGCCGAACCAGTTGCAGTGGATATCCGCCAGTTCCCGGCCAGACAGCCCCAATCCCCTCCTGGCTACCGAGTATGTGGCGTGCATTCTGCCTGTCAAGGACGGAGCCGCTACGCGGTGATTTACCATTTCACCCACACGATTTGAGGAAGATCCAATCAGGATTCAGCGTCCCTTCAACTGAATCCTGATTTATTACCTCGCGGATTCAACTCGCTACGCCTTGCGAGGGGGCGCATAGGGCAGCCGGAACCGATATACTTGGAGTCGGGATCATATATATAATGTGTCCGGAATCGTTCGAACGGAGAAGTAGATGCCCTTGGTGGAGTGGACAGATGAGCTGGTGGTCGGGGTTCCGGCCATCGACAATGCGCACCGGGAGTTCGTCGATCTGCTGAATGCGCTGCCGGATGCTCCCCCCGAGGAGTTCCGCAGGCTGTTCGCCAGGCTGGCGGAGCATACCCGCGAGCACTTCGCCGAGGAGGAGCAGCTCATGGAGCGCTCTGCCTTTCCGGTCACGGCGGTCCACAAGGCGGAGCACGAGCGGGTGCTGGCGGAGCTGGAGGAGGTGTTGGAGCAGCTGGAGCGGGACGACATCGAGGGGGCGCGGGAGTATGTCCGGGAGCAGCTCTCCGCCTGGTTCGTGCTGCACCGCAACACCATGGACTACGTTACCGCCGTACATATCCAGCGCACCCTCGGCTGACGCCGCCGGGGCGGCCTCCCCGCCATGGAGTGGAGTATCCAGCAGGCGCTTCGGCTGTACAGCATCCCCTCCTGGGGAGAGGGCTATTTCGATATCAACCGGCACGGCCACCTGCAGGTCAATGCGCGGCGCGGGAGCCGCCACCCCGGCGTCGATCTCCATGCCCTGATCTCCGAGCTGGAGGCGGAGGGGATCTCCCCCCCGGTGCTGGTGCGTTTCGACGACATCCTGCAGGACCGCATCTCCAGGCTGCGCGACGCCTTCCGCCAGGCCATGCAGGCGGAGGGATTTGCCGGCGGTTTCACCCCGGTCTATCCGGTCAAGGTAAACCAGCAGCGCCGGGTGGTGGAGACCATCCTTGCCTCCGGCCCCGGTGTGGGCCTGGAGGCCGGCAGCAAGCCCGAGCTGATGATGGCGCTGGCCGCCGCGCCCCGCGGCGCGATGCTGATCTGCAACGGCTACAAGGATCGCGGCTATCTCCGTCTGGCGCTGATTGGAAACCGGCTGGGGCTGCGTGTCCATCTGGTGATCGAGAAGCCCTCGGAGCTGGAGCTGGTGCTGGAGGAGTCCGCCGCCCTGGGGATCGAGCCGCTGCTGGGGGTCCGGGTGCGGCTCGCCTCCATAGGTTCGGGGCTGTGGCAGAACACCGGCGGAGAGAAGTCCAAGTTCGGCCTCTCGCCGGCGCAGCTGCTGCGCATGGTGGAGCGGCTGCGCGCCGCGGGCGCCCTGCACGCCCTGCAGCTGCTCCATTTCCACATGGGCTCCCAGATCCCCAATATCCGCGATATCCAGCGCGGGGTGGATGAGGGGGCGCGTTACTACGCCGAGCTGCGCCGCCTGGGGGTGCCGGTCGCGGTGGTGGATGTAGGCGGGGGCCTGGGGGTGGACTACGAGGGCAGCCGCACGCGCGGCTTCTGCTCCATGAACTACACCCTCCAGGAGTACGCCAACAACGTGGTGCAGGCCCTGCGCCGCTGCTGTGACGAGAACCGCCTGCCGCACCCGGAGATCGTCACCGAGTCGGGACGCGCGCTCACCGCCCACCACGCCGTGCTGGTGGTCAACGTGGCCGCGGTGGAGCGGGTTCCGGACGGGGAGCAGCCTCCCCCGCCGGGGGAGGGAGATCCGGATATCGTCCGGATCATGGGGCGCAATCTGGCGCTGTTGCAGGGGGAGAGCGAGCGCTCCCTGCTGGAGGTGTGGCACGACGCCCAGCACGCCCTCTCCGAGGCCCGTTCCCGCTACATCCACGGCCTGCTCACCCTGGAGCAGTGGGCCTGCGCCGAACGGCTCTATTTCGCCACATGCCGGCGCCTGCGCTCCCTGCTGAGCAGCAGCTCCCGCGCCCATCGCGAGGTGCTCGACGAGCTGGAGGAGAGGCTGGCCGACCGCTACTTCTGCAACTTTTCCCTGTTCCAGTCCCTGCCCGACGTGTGGGCCATCGACCAGCTGTTTCCGGTGGTTCCCCTGCATCGCCTCGATGAGCAGCCGCGGCAGCGCGCGGTGCTGCGTGACATAACCTGTGACTCGGACGGCCGTATCGACAGCTATGTCCAGCACGGAGGGGCGGAGAGCACCCTGCCGCTGCACGCCCCCCGCCCCGGCGAGCCCTATCTGCTGGGGCTGTTTCTGGCTGGCGCCTACCAGGAGATCCTGGGGGATCGTCACAACCTGTTCGGCACCACCGCCACGGTCAGCGTGGAGCTGACCGGGGATGGCGGACACCGGTTGCTGGATGTGGTACCGGCGGAGCGGATCGGCGAGGTGCTGCGGCACATCGACCTCCAGGCCGGGGATCTGCTGGAGAGCTATCGGGCCAGGGTGGCGGATCTGCCCGATGCGGAGCGTGACCGTCTCCTGGCCGAGCTGGAGCGCGGTCTGGAGGGCTCCACCTACCTGCAGGGCGGGGCGGTGGCCGGTCCTGATGTTCCCGCGGGCTAGTACTCTTTCAAGGTGATAACTTGGGATGCAGAGCTTCCCAAACCGGCCAAGGCAAGGCGCAGTCCGCAGGGAATGGCATGCCCTTTCCAAGGAGTGCAACGCAGCATTGGCCGGTTTGGGAAGCTCCCTTCGGGCCGGCCAGGAAGCGGTCATCTGCGGTGTTGCGCTCCCTTGAATTAGCTATGGCTAGTCCTGCGGTCGCGCGCCTAGCAGCTAACCGCTTCCTGACCGGCTGCATCCCAAGTTATCACCTTGAAAGAGTACTAGTACTCTTTACAAGGTAATAAATTAGGGAGTTCTTCCTCAAATCGTGTGGGCAAAATGGTAAATCATCCTTGACAGGCGGAATGCACGCCAGAAAATGGTCGGCAGAAGGGGATTGGGGACACTTTGGGATAGCCGCACCAGTTGCAATTTGCGCGGGTAGTGGATATCCGCTTGCCCCCAGCCAGACAGCCCCAATCCCCTCATGGTTACCGAGTATGTGGCGTGCATTCCGCCTGTCAAGGACGGAGCCGCTACGCGGTGATTTACCATTTTGCCCACACGATTCGGGGAAGAACCAGTACTTTGAAAGAGTGCTAGCGGAACAGGTAGCGGATCCCGGCGGAGATCCGGAACAGATCCAGGGTGCCCTGAACCGCTACCCCCTCTATCAGATAGCTGATGGCGCGGTCGCGGCGGATGGTGGCGCCGACACCTACGGCGATCCCCAATCCGCGCTGGATGTCGCCCCGCTCCGGAACGCTGTACTGGTAGAGCATTCCCACCTTGCCGTGCAGGGCGAGCCGTTCATCCATCATTCGCCGATAGATTCCGTAGCCGCCCAGACTTGAGTGGGAGATTCCGCTGGAGTCCTTCTGCGGGGCCATCAGGGTGGTGGCCAGCTCCGCTTCGAGGAACAGGTTCTTGCGTTGGGCCACCGGTATGCCGGTGGACACCAGCGCCTCCAGGCCGGTGCCGAAGCCGGTGGGTTTGCCCAGCGCCAACTGCGCGTCCACATAGGGTTGTGCCGCGGCACCGCTTGCCACAAGCAGAGCGAGGAGCGCCGGCGCCGTCTTCGGTATCAAGCTGGTAGCAATATCCATCATGTTCAGCCGCCGCTGCTGCAAGGTGGCAAAACGCCGCCGGAGCCTCCCGCCGGCAATTCTTGCCGACACCGGCAGCAGACCGGCATGCGACAGCTTCTCTCTCGAAATCGGATTGTCAGGGGTTCCGGCCGGTTCCTGAATATCTGAATACGATATTTGTTGCCGGGTCAACATCATGCTCACTCCTTCAGCTTGAGCAGCATGGCGTCCAGTCCGCTGCTGCGCAGGCGGTGGCGCACCTCGGTGATGCGTACCGAGTTGCGGTAGGGACCGATACGCACCCGGTACCAGTCGCTGCCGTTGATGTTGACGGTCTGGATATGGGGTTCGAAGCCGAGCATGGCGATGCGGGCCTTGAGCCGGTCCGCGTCGTTACGGTTGCGGAACGAGCCGAGCTGCAGCACGTAGCTGCCGGTGGTCATCGGCGCCGGGGGTGCGGCGGGTGGCCGCCGGTTGCTTTCCGTGCGTGGTGGCGGTCGCCGGGTGGCCGGCTCCGGTTCGGGAACCGGGATCTCCATCTCCGGCAGGATGGTGTAGAAGTCGAAACGGGGGCGGGCCGGAGGCTGTTGCGCCGGCACGGTCCGGGTCTCCTGCCGCGCCGGCGGTGGCAGGTCGGGTTGGCGCGGCTCCTGTCCCTGCAGATAGACCAGAAAGGCCACGAACAGCCCCGCCACCAGGCCGGCCAGCAGCCAGACCCAGCCCGGCGCCGTCGACCTGTCGTTTCCCGTCCTTTTGGCCATGGCGCTACATCCTCTCCGGGGCGGAGACCCCCAGCAGGCCGAGACCATTGGCTACCACCTGGCGCACCGCGAGGATGAGGCAGAGGCGCGCATCACGCAGCCCCGCGCTCTCCACCAGAAACTGGTGGGCGTTGTAGTAGGTATGGAAATCGGTGGCCAGCTCGCGCAGGTAGTGGGTCAGCAGGTGTGGCTCATGGCCCAGTGCGGCCGATTCCACCACCTCCGGGTAGCGGGAGAGGCTGCGCAGCAGTTTCTGTTCGTGTCTCTCCGTCAGCAGATCAAGCTGCTCCAGGCCGGCGGATCGGTCGTGGCTCAGCTGCTTCTCCTCCAGCTGGCGCAGCACGCTGCATACCCGGGCGTGGGCATACTGTACGTAATAGACCGGGTTGTCGTTGCTCTGTGACTTGGCCAGCTCCAGATCGAAATCCATGTGCTGCTCGCAGCGGCGCATCACGTAGAAGAAGCGCGCCGCGTCGTTGCCCACCTCCTCGCGCAGCTCGCGCAGGGTCACGAACGATCCGGAGCGGGTGGACATGGGGATCCGCTTGCCGTCGCGGTACAGGTTGGCGAACTGCACCAGCAGCACATCCAGCCGCCGGCTGTCGTAGCCGAGCGCTTCCAGGGCTGCCCTGATGCGCGGTACATAGCCGTGGTGATCGGCGCCCCAGACATCGATTACCCGCGCGAAGCCGCGCTCCATCTTGTCCGCGTGGTAGGCGATGTCGGAGGCGAAATAGGTGGGCTGGCCGTTCTCCCTCACCACCACCCGATCCTTCTCGTCACCGAACTGCGAGGAGCGGAACCAGAGGGCGCCCCCCTTTTCGTACAGGTGGCCCTCCTGCTGCAGGCGTTCGATTACCCGCGCCACTGCTCCCGATTCGGTCAGGGAGCGCTCCGAGAACCACTCCTCGTAAACCACGCCGAACTGCTCCAGATCCCCGCGGATCTCGCTCACTATGTGGTTGAGGGCGGTCTGCAACACGGTTTCGTAGCCGTTTCCCAGCAGGTCACGGCTGCGCTCGATGAGGGCGTCGATGTGCCGCTCCTTGTCCCCGCCCTCCGGCTCGTCCGCGGGGATGCCGCTGAACAGGGAGGCGGCGCTGCGGCACAGCCCGGTGCCGTGCTCCCGCTCCAGCTCTCCGGCGATGGTGTAGATGTACTCTCCCCGGTAGCCGTTGCTGGGAAAGGTGAAGCTCTCGCCGCAGCGCTCCAGGTAGCGCAGCCAGACGCTGGTGGCGAGGATCTCCATCTGCCTCCCGGCGTCGTTCACGTAGTATTCACGATGTACCTGGAAACCGGCCGCGGCCAGCAGGTCCGCCACCGCCGCGCCGTAGGCGGCACCGCGCCCGTGCCCGACATGCAGGGGGCCGGTGGGGTTGGCGGAGACGAACTCCACCTGCACCCGCTGGTCGGAGCCAATGGTGGAGCGTCCGTAGGCCTCGCCGGCCTCCAGCACCTCGCGCACCACGTTCTGGAAGGCGGCCGCGGTCAGGAAGAAGTTTATGAAGCCGGGGCCGGCGATCTCCACTTTCTCCACCAGCTCCGATGGCGGCAGCGCCTCCACCAGCAGCTCTGCCAGCTGGCGCGGTTTGCAGCGCGCCTCCCTCGCCAGGGCGAGGGCGATGTTGCAAGCGAAATCGCCGTGGCCGGCGTCGCGGCTGCGCTCGATATGAATCTCCGGAGAACTGCGCGCAGGGAGTTGCCCGTCCCTCTGCAGGGCCGTGAGCGCAGAGCCGATCAGCTGTTGCAGGTGGTGTTTCATGGGGTTCCCGGCAAAACGATCATTATCCCCGCTTGGGGAGGACAACTCAATGTTTCAAGGTTATTCCCCGAATCGCGGGGGTGAAATGGTAAATCACCGCGTAGCGGCTCCGTCCTTGACAGGCGGAATGCACGCCACATACTCGGCAACCATGAGGGGATTGGGGCTGTCTGGCTGGGGACCGGCGGATATCCACTACCTGCGCAACTTGCAACCGGTGCGGTTATCCCAAAATCTCCCCAATCCCCTTCTGCCGACCATCTTCCGGCGTGCATTCCGCCTGTCAAGGATGATTTACCATTTCACCCACACGATTCGGGGAAGAACCCGTTTCAATACAGATCCACCGGATCCACATCCAGCGACCAGCGCACCCTGCGACCGCTCCTGCTCTCCTCCAGCAGGGGGAGCAGTTGGTCCAGCAGCCGGTGCAGTGCACCCCGGCTTGCGGATTGCAGCAGCAGCTGCGCCCGGTAACGTCCGGCCCTTCGCTCCATGGGGGCAGGCACCGGCTGCCACAGGGTGACGCCGTCCATCTCCATCCGGCCGGCCTGCCGGTGCGCTTCCTGCAGAAACTGCAGCGGCAAGTCCCGCCCGGTGGCCTCGGCGCGCAGCAGCGCCAGGAACCGGTAGGGAGGGAGTTCGGCGCTGCGGCGCTCCTCCAGCGCGCTGCGGGCGAAGCCGGAGTAGCCCTCGGTGATGAGCTGTTGCAGCAGGGGGTGCTCCGGATGGTGGGTCTGGATCACCACCTGGCCGGGGCGCTCCGCCCGCCCGGCCCGTCCCGCCACCTGGACGATGAGCTGGCTCATGCGCTCGGAGGCGCGGAAGTCGGCGCTGAACAGACCCTGATCCCCATCCAGGATCCCCACCAGTGAGACATCCGGGAAGTGGTGGCCCTTGGTGAGCATCTGGGTGCCGATCAGGATGCGCCGCTGGCCCGCGCGGATCTCCCCCAGCAGCCGCTGCATGCTCCCCTTGCGGCTCGTGCTGTCACGATCCAGACGCGCCATGCTGAACTCCGGAAAGCGCTCCTGCAGCACCGTTTCGATGCGCTCGGTTCCCGCTCCCAGGGCGCGCAGATCGAGGCTGCCGCACTCCGGGCACTGGCTGTCCAGCGGCTGCTCCCGGCCGCAGTGGTGGCAGCGCAGGCACTGCTGCCGCTGGTGCAGGGTGAGGTGGGCGTCACAGCGGTGGCAGCGGCCCACCCAGCCGCACTCGTGGCACAGCAGGGTGGGGGCGTAGCCCCGCCGGTTGAGAAACAGCAGCACCTGCCCGCCACGCTGCAGGTGCTCCTCCATGATCTCCATCAGCTTGAAGGAGATCCCCTCCTGCATGGGCTGGCGGCGCAGATCCAGCAGGCGGAACTCCGGGCTGCCGGCTGCCCCGGCCCGCTCCGGGAGGAGCAGGTGGCGGTAGCGCCGGCGGGCGGCGTTGTGGAGGCTCTCCAAGGAGGGTGTGGCGCTGCCCAGCAGGATTGGGATCCCGGCGTTGCGCGCCCGTACTATCGCCATGTCGCGCGTGGAGTAGCGGAACCCCTCCTGCTGCTTGAAGGAGGGATCGTGCTCCTCGTCGAGGATGATCAGCCCGGGATTCTTCAGGGGGGTGAACAGGGCGGAGCGGGTGCCGATGATGATCGGCGCCGTGCCGTCACGGGCCGCCAGCCAGGCGGCGAGACGCTCCCGGTCCGGGAGGGCCGAGTGCAGCTGCACTGTCGCCCTTCCGGGGAAGCGCCGCGCGAAGCGCTCCAGCAGCTGCGGGGTGAGGCCTATCTCCGGGACCAGGATCAGCGCCTGGCGGCCGGTGGCAATAATCCGCTCCACGATGCGCAGGTAGACCTCGGTCTTGCCGCTGCCCGTGACACCCTCCAGCAGGGTAACCGAGAAGCCGGTGGCGCTCTCCAGCAGCCTGTCCACCGCGTTCTGCTGGGCGCGATTGAGGGCTGGGGGGTTCCCCCGCCCGGCGGTGGTGACGGGCGCCATCACGGGAGGCGGCGTGATCTCGCAGGCCTCCACCAGCCCCTTCTCTTTCAGCCGCAGCATGGCCGGGCGCCAGTTGCAGTGCTGCCGTTCCAGCCGGGCGGGGGAGAGTCCAGCGGAGTGCTCCCGCAGCAGCTCCAGCAGCTCCGCCTGGCGAGGGGCCCGGGCCAGCTCCCGGGGCTGGGTTGCAAGACCCTTTTCGGTCAGCCGCCATATGGTGTCGGGGCGGAGCCGTGCCGCCGCCCCCGTGCGCAGCTGGGCCGGAAGCGCCCCCTGGAGCACCTCCCCTATGGGGTGGTGGTAGTATTCGCTTCCCCAGCGCAGCAGGGCCATGAGATCCGGTGGCAGCACCGGTTCTTGGTCCAGTATCCGGATGGCGCGCCGCAACCGCCGGGGCGCAATCAAACTGCCTGCGGCCATCTCCAGCAGAATCCCGATCACCACCCGGTTGCCAAACGGAACCTGGACGCGGACGCCGGGTACCGGCCTCGGGTTCTCCGCCTCCGGCGGCAGATAGTCGAAGCTGCGCCGCAGCGGAGAGGGTATGGCGATGCGCAGAACTGACGGTTCGGACATTTGGAGCAGTGTAATCCCAGCTGATAGACTAATGAATAGTCGGTGACATATAGCACTCTTTAATTTATCGCCTTGTAAAGAGCACCAGCTGTCGCCGAACCACGACGGGTGATGCAGGATTACATATCCGGATCTATGGTTACCGGTTACAATTGAGCATGGTTCGCGGACTCTCCGGATAACCGGTTGTCCTCAATGGACAATTGCGGGTTGCCCGCACTTTCTGTGAATAACTTTGTTGAAAAATATTTGTGATTGCTGCCAAATGGTGGTAACCGGGGCTGGGCCACCCGGTTCGAGGGATCGTTATCCTGGTTGAAAAACGTTGTCTGTTCAGGTTGTTATAAAGCATGTCCGGCCTCGGATGTAACGCTCGTCACCCAGTCCGCGTGAGCCGTGCCGAAGGGGAGCCTGTAGCGGGCGATGTGTATAACAAACAGCCGCGCGGCTGAGAGTATCACGGCCTGCCGGGGGCCGTGGTGTCGCCGCGGGAGCCATGAAAGGGGTGTTCACCCGCAGCCTGCTGTGGCGTATAAGAGACACAATACATTGAAAGTATTGATGTGATGACAATATAATCAGCCAGATGGGGTCGGAATCATGACGCTGTGGCGAAAACCGGTGGCGTCAGTATAACAAATAAACCCGAAGGAAATAGTTCCTGATCATGCGATATCGCGTAACGTTTGCCACACTGTACCTTGTGCTGTTTCCTTTGCATGGCTATGCCAATGCTCCTGGTGTCAGTGTTGGTGAGCGCTGGCTGGCTTACTACTCCGACAAGGCCACCCCCGCGGAATTCCAGGACTATGATCTGTTGGTGCTGGACAGCGATCATCGCCCGGCGCTCGCGCCCCTGGCGGAGCGCGGCAAGATCCTGCTCGGCTATCTCAGCCTGGGGGAGGCGGAGCAGTATCGCTACCATTTTTCCGCGCTGCAGAAGCAGGGGTTGCTGGTGGCGGAAAACCCCAACTGGGAGGGTAGCTATTTTCTGGACATCCGTCATCCCGTCTGGATCGAGCGGGTTATATACGAACTTGTCCCCTCTTTGCTGCATCAGGGTTTTGATGGCGTTTTTCTGGATACCCTGGACAGCCCCCTGCACCTGGAGCGTGAGGATCCGGAGCGCTACCGGGGCATGAGTGAAGCGGCGATAAGGTTGGTACGCACTATCCGCAACCAGTTCCCGCATATCCGTATCATGCTCAACCGGGCCTATGAGATCCTGCCCCAGGTGGCGGGTGACATAGATATCGTATTGGGGGAATCGGTGTATGCGGATTACGATTTTGCCAGCAAATCCTACCAGCGGGTGCCGCAGCATCTCTATCAGCTGCAGCTTTCATATCTGAAGGAGGCGCAGCGGATCAATCCGCGGCTCAAGGTGTTTACCCTGGATTACTGGAAGCCGGATGACAAGGCAGGGATAGCCGAGATCTATCGTATCCAGCGCGCCAACGGCTTCGTGCCTTACGTGGCCACCGTGGCCCTCGACCGCATCATTTCAGAGCCGCGCATATGAGCATTGGTTACCGCTTGGTCTGGCTGCCGTTCTGGCTCTGGGTGGCCGTGCTGCTGCCCGTTTCCCTCCTGCATGCGCAGCCTTTGGCACGCATAGTGCTTGCATTGTATGACGGTGACAGTGCGTCGGATATCCGTGCCACGGCGGTTCACAGGCTGGCGGAGATGCCCCTGAACCACCTCGGGCTGGTGGTTCGCTATCACGACATCAACTCCCCGCTTCCTTCCCTGAAGGAGATGGAGGATGTACGTGGAGTGCTGGTCTGGGAGGCGGCCGGGATGGAGGACCCGAGGGAGTTCATACGTTGGTCCGAGATGCTTATGGACAGCGGCAGGCAAATGGTCATGATTAGCGGATTTGGCAGCGGCGAAGAGATTTCCGGGGGCAGGTACAAGGAGGAGATCAACGGCTTCTGGAAGCGGCTGGGGCTGCACAGTGAGAGTGACTGGGTCCCCTTTACCTACCGGACCGAGATCGTCTACCGGGACCCGCGGCTGGTGGATTTTGAGCGCCGGGTCGGCGGTGTGCTACCCGGTTACGAGCGGATGCGGGTCATCAAGGGACGCGGCTACTCCGGGCTTTCGGTACGTCAGCGGGGGGACAGGCCATCCGGGACCAGCGATCTCGTGGTGGTTACCGACAGCGGTGGCTGGATAGCCTCCGATTACGCCTACTACCACAACGAGGCCACAGACACCCTGCTGTGGTATGTCAACCCTTTCGAGTTTTTCAGCCGCGCCCTGAAGCTGGATGATCTGCCGCGCCCGGATACTACCACGCTGGCGGGGCGGCGCATATTTTTCAGCCATATAGATGGTGACGGATGGAATAATTTTACCGAAATCCATCCCTATCGGCACCGGGGGATCCTTTCCGCCGAGGTGGTCAAGCGGAAGATCATCGAGGCCTATCCCGACCTGCCGGTTACGGTGGCCCCCATCGCCGGGGATCTGGATTCGGCCTGGCACGGCAGCGAGAAAAGCATGCAGGTGGCGCGGGAGATTTTCGCCCTTCCCCAGGTGGAGGCGGGCGTCCACACATACAGCCATCCGTTCGACTGGGGGTTCTTTGCCGACGGGGATCAGGATCGGGAGCGGCCGTTCCTTGGTCTCTACGCCAAGCCCTGGGGAGAGCCGGAGAGCCTGCTCAAGGTGGAGTCCGGGGGGCACGACTACTATCGGGAAACCGGCTTTGAGGTCCCCCGTGCCTACGCTGTGAAGCCATTTGATCTTGAGCTGGAGACCAGAGGGGCCATCGAGTTTGTCAACTCCCTCCTTCCTCCTGGCAAGAGGGTGCAGATCTACCAGTGGTCGGGAGATACCAACCCCTTTCCGGAGGCTATCGCAGCGGTGCGCAGCTCGGGGGTGCGTAACATCAACGGTGGCGACAGCCGCCTGGATCGCAAGTATCCCTCCTACGGGTGGGTATCGCCGCTGGGCCGGATGGTGGAGGGGGAGCTGCAGGTGTATGCCTCCAACAGCAACGAAAACATCTATACCGATCAGTGGTCCGAGCAGTTCTTCGGCTACCGCCACCTGATTCGTACCCTGAAGAACACAGAGACCCCGTTGCGTATCAAGCCGATGGGGATCTACTACCACATGTACTCCGGTGAGAAGCTGTCCAGCCTGAACGCCGTGCTGGCCAATCTGGAGTTTGCCCGCAGTCAGCCCATTATCCCCGTGACCACCAGCCACTATGCGGCCATAGTGGAGGGGTTCTACAGCACGAGGATCGAGCGTGCAGGAGAGCTCCGGTGGCGCATTGGCAACCGTCAGGCGCTCCAGACGGTGCGCTTCGATCGGGCCCTGTTTCTGGCTGTGGACATGGTTCGTTCGCGCGGGGTGGTGGGGCAGCACCACTATCAGGGCTCCCTGTATGTCGCGCTGGACAGCGCCGTTCCCGAAGCGGTGGTGGTGCTGCGAAGGCGCGAGGAGAGCGCGGTGGAGCCGTCCGCGTCCCTGTCTTACCTGGTGGAATCGGCGTGGCAGGTCTGGGGGGTGCGGCACGGGTCGGGCCGGATGTGGTTCGAAACAGCCGGGTTCGGGGAGGGAGAGATGCTCTGGAAAGTGCCCCGCGCTGGAAGCTACGTGATCAATATGCATGGCGGCAGCGGCGCCACGGAGAGCCTGACCGTGGTTGTGCCGGATGATGGCCGGCTGCGGTTTGCCATCCGGGCCCGTACTCCCATGGAGAGGGTGAGGGTGGAGGTAGAATACCGCCAGGAGAGGATCTGATGAAGGGAACTCATTATTTGGTGATTCTGGTGGTGGTGCTGGCCCTGCTGGGGGGCTATCTCGTCTATCCGCGTCCCCCGGAGCTGGCGCTGATGCGCTACAAGAACAAGCAGTACACCGCCGCGCGGGCGGAGTATGAAAGATTGCTGGAGCAGGGGATCAGCTCCGCCAACGTAGTGGTGCCGCTTTCCGAGCTTTACCTAGTGTATGGAGAGATGAACCGCGCTGTTGAGCTGATGGAGCGGTTTGTGGAGTCCAATCCGGACAATCTGGAGGCTCGCATCTATCTGGGCAAGCTGTATCAGCAGACACAGCGCCCCCACGACTATCTGCACAACCTGGAAAAACGTGCCCAGGTACAGCCCTCCGAGGAGGCGCTGCGCAGTCTGTCCCAGCTGTATAACGCAGAGGGGCGTATCGACCGGCAGATCGAGGTGTTGAAGCGTATCCTCCAGGATTATGATGCCAAGCCCCGGGACTACAAGGACCTGGCCTACCTGTTGGCGGCACAGGGAGACATGGTTGGCGCCACCGAGGTGCTGCGCCGCCTGGAGAGGGTGCACCCCGCCGCATTTGACGATCGCGCGCGGGAGTTCCTGGTCAGCCTCTCCCTTGATCTGGGGCGGTATGATGAGGCCATCGGATACCTGCAAGGCTACGCCGATCGGGGCGGCAGATGGACCATATATTACGAGCGTGCCTTGGCGGGCGCCGCCCGGTATACCGAACTGTATGCCTTCTGGGACCGCCAGCTGGCCAGGCCGGATCTGGATCCGGGAAGAAAGATCGAGATCAGCTACCGGTACGAGAACACCCTTCGCGCGCAGGGCGAAGGGGAGAGGCGCGTCGCCTTTCTGCTGCGCGAGCTGCGCCGCAAGGATCTGGACGCGGAGCAGCGCCGGGGTGTAGGGGAGCGGTACGAAGCCGCGCTGCGTGAAAACGGCCTCACCGCGACGCTGCTGGAGTATCTGGGCCAGCAGGTGGGACGCTCCGATATAGGCGTGGAGGAGCGCAAGGCGTTTACCTATCGCTACGAAGCGCTGCTGCGGGAGGAGAAGCGCTGGCCGGAGCTGTACGCCTTCTGGCACCTGCAGATGGCCCGCTCCGAGCTGAGTGACCGGGAGAAACTCGAAATCAGCTATCGTTACGAGGCGGCGCTGCGCAAGGCAGGGAAGCATGAGGAGCTGGTTGCGGTGCTGCGTCAGCGTTACAGGCAGCTGCGCTTGAGCCGCAAGGAGAAACGGGCGCTGGCCTACTCCGCCCTGCAGCTGGAGGACAAGGTGCTCGCGGAACGGATCTACGAGGATCTGGCGCGGGGAGAGCCTCCCGACAGCGTCTATGTCAGCCAGCTGCTCTATATATGGGGGCCACGACCGGGGCCGTACGGTCTCCAGTGGCTGGAGGAGCGGGTGCATGGCTCCCGGGGTGAACAGCGGCTGGCATGGTTGCAGCATCTGCTGGATGTGGGGGCTACCGAGCGGGTGCTGAAACTGGGGCAGCGGGATCTCGTCCAGCTTGGTTACAGCGGTGATCCGGTGGAGTTCCAGATGGATGTGCTGCAGCGGGAAGAGGACTATCCGCAGCTGCGCCAGATCCTTGCCAAGGCCATTGCCGAGGCGCAGGATGCGGAGCAGCTGCGGCGCCATATCCGGCGTGCTGATCAGGTGGGCTTCACGGATCTGGCGATAGAGGCCGCCCGGCGTCTGCTCAGTGTGGCGCCGGATGATCCCGAGATACTGCGTCGGCTGGGCCTTCTGGCTTACCGCGAGGAGCGATGGGAGGATGCCTATGAGCTGCTCAGCCGCTACCTGGAGAATAACCAGGGTGATTTCGAGAGCAACTACTTCCTTGCCGAGCTGCTGACCCGGCGTAACCGCAACCTGCGCGCCGCTCCCCACTACCGCCGGGTGGTGCAGCTGCTCGACGGCGAGGAGCAGATGGATATGCGCAGGGCCAGCGTGCGGGCCCAGAGCCTGTATCGTTTGGGAGAGAGCGACAACGCCATTCTCGCCTATCAGGAGCTGCTGGAGAGATATCCGGACAATCTCGATCTGCGCGCCGATTATGTTACGGTGTTGCTCGAGAGCGGCCGCATCGAGCGTGCGGATGCCCTCCTGGCGGGTGGTGGGGAGGGGGGCGCATGATCTCCCCCCGCAGAGGGTTGCTGCAGGCCGTGGCGGCGGTGCTGCTCGCCTTGGGCACGGCGGCGGTACAGGCGGACGACGGCGGCGTGAAGCTGCTTCTGGAGCGGAGCGCGGAGCGGCTGCGGCTGGTGTTCGCCTGGGATCGTCCGGTGATGGCGCTGCATGAGGTGGATGGTCGGGATCTGCTGCTGCGTTTCTCGCACCGCTTCCCTCCCACCCTTCTCAGCGACGTGGAGTCGCAGACAGCCGGCTGGATCGACTGGAGCAGCGCCGGTTATGACAGCCTGCTGATCCATGCCGCCCGCGATGTCAGCTACAGGGTGACGGCGGAGGGGGAGCGGCGGATTGCGGTGGAGATGAAATTGGCCAGGCAACCGGCCGGCGAGCTTGCCCATCCCCCTGCGGAGCCCTTTTCACCGACCAGGCGGGAGGCCGCGGCCCTGCGCATCGAGCGGCTGCGGGCCGCTCTTCTGGGTGAGCGCGGGGAACTGTTTGCGGCACGCCGCAAGCTGGCCCGCCTGCGGGAGCAGTACCCCGACAACGGCGAGCTTTTGCCTGAAATGGGGAGCATCGAGGCGCGGCTGGGGCAGTGGCAGCAGGCCATCGCCTATTTCAACCAGGCGCTGTATGCCGGACAGGGGGATCCGGGGCTGGTGGCCGCCAAGGCCGGTCTGCTCTATGAGCATGGCCCCAGGGTGCGTCTGGATATGGACTGGCAGCAGCTGCATGGTGCCGACTGGCAGCACATCACCCGCCTCTCGGGGCGCGACATCGTTGGCCAGAGAACCACGCTCGGGTTCGCCTGGGAGAAACGGGTGTTGCGTGACAACGAAGTGCGCCGCATATCCGGACCGCTGCAATCCTATCGGGGAGAGCGTGACTACGTGGAGCTGTATGGCCAGCACCATTTTGACTGGGCGGCCTACACCCGTCTCACCCTGTCGGGGGTAAACGACGGGATCGTGGGATTTCGCGCCGAGTACTCGCAGCGGCTGGATCTGAATCGAGTATGGGTGGATGCCAACTACCACGCCCCGGCCTGGGAGTACCCGGAAGGGATCGTGGACGGCGGCAGAATGGATACCCTTACGCTGGGCTGGGAGCGGCCGGGTAGCGACGGCTGGAGGCGGCCGGTGGATGAGGATCTGGCGGCCCGCGCAACGATTGCGGTGCGCAGTTACGGAGTGGACGGGGACAACAGTGTCGCCGGGGCCTACCTCTTCACCCTGGGTACGCGCATGCTGTTGCAGGAGGGGATTCCGCGGCTGAGCGTCGGTTACCGGCTGGAGCTGGAGGAGATAACCTCCCGGGACGAAAGGCTGTACGGGAATGATCTCTACTATCCGCTGCCGGTGGTGTCGCGCCAGGTGCATACCCTGGATCTCTGGCTGTTCGACCGGTTTAGTGACTATCTGCGCTACGATGTGGGTGCCGGCGCCAGCTTTGATCCGTACAACGACGCGGGAGGACCGTTTGTGGCCGCCAACCTGGCATGGGAGCCGATCTCGGGGCTGGAGGCCGGATTGAAGTTCGTTTACAGCGCCGGCCCCTACCGCGGTGAGTTTGCCCGTTACAGCAAGGGAGGAGGTTACCTGTTGTGGCGGTTCTGAATCTGGATTGTTCCCCATTACCCAGGGGGTGAGTCATGGACTGTTTCTACACAAAGGATGAATCGTGATGTTGGAGCAAAAGATCGGTAGCAAGATGTACCTGCTGGCAGTGATGGCGGCGCTGGTTCTGTCCTCCTGTGCCAGCAGCAGGGGCGTGGAGAGCGAGATGCCGGCGAGGCTGGCCTCGCCGGATGCGCCCCAGGTGGCGGTTCTGCCGTTTGAAAACCTTACCGACTACCCCAACGCGGATCGGATTCTGACCCGCCTGGTAAGCGCGGAGCTGTATCGCCAGGGGCTGTTTCGGGTGCGGGAAGAGAGCAGAACATCCCGGGAGTTGCAGGATGCCCAGCGTGGTCGTGGTGAGACAAGCGCGGTCACTCTTGCCCGCCAGATAGCCAACGAGCTGGGTGCGGAAGCGGTCCTGATGGGCAGCGTGACCGAGTACCGGTATCAGCACGGACTGCACGAGGAGCCTGTGGTGGGGCTGAGCATGCGCATGGTGCGTGCATGCGACGGGCGCGTGATCTGGGCATCGAGCCGGAGCAGCGGGGGGCGCGGCTTCCTGCACAGGGATAGCCTCAACCAGGCGGCGCAGCGCGTCGCGCAGGCGCTGGCGGCGGAGCTGCAGCAGATGGACGCCGCCCTTCTCCAGTGCGCTGCACCAACCGCTGACAGCCCCTCGCCCGTGTCCGGGGATGCGGCTGAGGCCGAGGGAGGAAGCTGAAGATGGTAACTCGTTCATATGTTCACCTTATGGTGCCTGTTCTGCTGTTGCTGCTGGCCGGCTGTAGTACGGGTTTCCATCTGGAGCGCGGTTTCGTCAACAGCTCACCGGCGCCGCAGCGCGGAATGAGCGTTCTGGTGGTGCCGTTCCATAACCTTACCACCCATCCCGGCGCCGGCGTGGCGATGGGCAGAATCATGGCGGCAGAGCTCTATCAGCAGGGGCTCTTCACCGTTCAGGAGTCGCCCTCCCTGGAGCAGGAGGGGGTGTCCGGGGATGACCCCGGGTCCGACGCGGTGGTGCAGGCCAGGGTGGTGGGCGCTGATGCGGTGTTGAGCGGCAGTGTGACCGAATATGGATACCGGCAGGGATTCCGCAAACAGCCGGTGGTGGGGATCAGCTTGCGGCTGATTCGTACCGATGGCACGGTGCTTTGGGCCGCCAGCGCCTCCGAGGCCGGCAACGCCTATCTGGGGCGGGACAGCCTTACCGGTGCGGCTCAGCGCATGGCCATGCGGCTGGTTGACTCCCTGGCATTGACCATGAAGGAAGATGGATCATGAAGGGCGTTACCGTGCAGCGGCTGGACAGGATCCGGGAAGGTTCGCGTCCCGGACCCGGGGAAGAGGGGCGGGATCCGGTCAGGATTCTGGGTGTAAGGCGCACCGCGCTCCTGGAGATTGCGCTCTTTTTTGTCGTAGCCATTCTTCTGGACCGGCTGGTATTCGATGCCGACTCTTTCTGGTACGTTACCCCGCACCCGTTCTGGATAATCGTTTTGCTGGTGACCGTCCAGTACGGTACCGCGGAAGGGGTGCTGGCGGCGCTGGCGGCCAGCGTGGTTTTGCTTACGGGGCATATGCCGGAACAGACCCTGAACCAGGATCTCTACGGCTACCTGTTCGATGTGGTACGGCGACCGCTGATGTGGTTCGTGGCGGCCGTGCTGCTGGGCGAGCTGCGCATGCGCCACCTGCGCGAGAAGGAGCGGCTGCGCAGGCAGCTGGAGGAGGCCCGGGAGCAGGAGCGTATCATCGCCAGCGCCTACCAGCGTCAGCAGGAGATCAAGAGCGATCTGGAGGCGCGTGTGGCGGGCCAGATGCGCACCGTCATCTCCATGCACCAGGCGGTCAAGTCCCTGGAGCAGCTGGATTCCGGCAAGGTGCTGTTCAGCATCATGGACATGGTGCGCGCGGTGATGAATCCGCAGAAGTCCTCCGTGTTCATGCTGGGACAGAATGTTCTGGAGGCGGCGGTGCATACCGGATGGACCGGCAAGGATGACTACCTGCGGGTGATAGGGGCCGAGCACCCCCTGTTTCAGGAGATCGTGGCGCGGCGCCGCGTGCTGAACATAGCCAGTGAAGAGGATGAGAAGATCCTCGGCAGGCAGGGCGTGCTGGCCGGGCCGCTAATCAATGCCGATACCGGCGAGGTGATCGGCATGCTCAAGATCGAGGAGTTGGAGTTCGTGGAGCTGGGCTGGACCACCATCAAGAACTTCGAGGTGGTGTGTGAATGGATAGGCACCGTCTACGGCAATTCACAGAAGTTCCACACCGCGCGGGAGAACAGCGTACTGGATGACAGCGGTCTGTTTCTCTCCTCCAACTACTATCGGAGGCAGACCGCCTTTCTCACCTCCCTGGCGCGGCGTCACAAGTTTGCCCTGGCGCAGATCGACATCTCGCTGCAGAACTATCGCGAGCTGCCACCGGAGGCACGCGCCCATGCCCCGGTGGCGCTCAGCACGGCGGTGGAGAGGGTGCTGCGCAATACCGATTTGGCCTTTGATCGCCGCAACAACGGACGGGAGTTCACTATCATTCTGCCGGCCACCCCGACGCGCAATGCGCGTGTGGTGGAGGAGCGGCTGCTCAAGGCGCTCCAGGAGGAGAGTGATACCCGGCTGCGTGATGCCTCCTGGTCGGTACGGATAGAAGATCTGCACACCCCGGATGAATGAAGGTTTCGCACGAGAGGCGGGAACCGCTATGACAGCACCGAGAGTAAGCAGTAGATATCTGGATTTGCCGCAGCAGCGGGACAAAACCTTCGGGTGCAGGGTTCACTTCGCACTGGTGATGCTGCTGACGCTGCTGCTGGAGACGTTGCTGCTGTTTGTCACCTTCGCGGAGATCCTGCCGATACTGTACGCCACCATGCTGCACATAGCCTTGGTGCTGTTGCTGCTGTTCTGGCAGCAGAAGATCTTCCGCTGTCCGGAGATGGGAAGCCGGGTGGTTTACCTGTTGCTGGTGGCCACCGCGGCATTTGGTCCGTTAGGGGTGCTTGGGACCATGTTTACCATACTCATGCACATCTTGTACCGGCGCTTCAGTACCGAATTCAGCGACTGGTACAGCGGCCTGTTTCCCAAGGAGAAGTCCGACGAGATAGGTGAGCTGGCGGAGTTTCTCGAGGCCCACAGCAGGCTCTCCGGGGCCAACGTGCCGGACTCCTTCCGGGACATTCTGGCCAACGGCACCCAGCAGCAGAAGCGTGATGCGGTGGTGCTGATGGCCAAGCACTTCCAGCCCTCCTTTGCCCCCGCCATGCGGGCCGCCCTGGTGGATTCGGACAACTCCATCCGCATTCTGGCCGCCTCCCTTATAACCAATATCGAGAAGGGATTCCAGGACAAGACCATGCAGGCGGACAGGGCGGTTGCCGAGTCTCCCGACGACATCGACCGGCTGCTGCACCAGGCCAGGCTCTACGACGACTACGCCTTTACCGGCCTGCTGGAGGAGGATCGTGAAGAGACCAACCGCAGCAGGGCCCGGCAGGCATATGAGAAGGTGCTGGAGCTGCAGCCGGACAATCGTGAGGCGGCGCTGGCTCTGGGGCGTCTGCTGGTGCGTTCCGGAGAGCTGGAGCGGGCCATCGAGTGGTTGCAACGGACGCCGCAATATCACGAGGGCGAACCGCAGCTCATGCTCTGGTATGCGGAGTGCCTCTACCGGCTGGGGCGGTTTCAGGAGCTGCGGGAGCTGCTGCGGGAGTATGGCAATACGTTCGTGGATGGCCCCGGCAAACGGCGGTCACGTATTGCCGACGCGGTGCGCATGTGGATGGGGCGTGGTGCTCCAACGGCTTGACGGGGCGGCCGAAGTTTCCCTGTAGCCAGAGGATCGAACGGTGAAAACAGGCAAGACACAGGCGGATGTATGCATCATTCTGGAGGGGAGCTATCCGTTCGTTCCCGGGGGCGTGTCCGCATGGACCCATGAGCTCATCAAGGCGCAGTCCCATCTGGATTTCCATCTGGTATTTCTGGTTGCTCCGGGCGCCGATACCACCTATCGGTATGAGTTGCCGGGCAATGTGGTCGGCACCACTACCATAGTTCTGCAGCGGATTCCCAGCGGGGAGCGCCGCGTGGCGGACGAGAGGCGGCTGTTGGCCAGGCTGGAGGAGCCCATGCTGCGCCTGCTGGTGGATGGCGGGCTGGACGAGCTGGACGAGGTGCGCTCCATACTGGCGCCCTACCGGGCCAGGATCGGGGAGCATGTGCTGCTCAATTCGCGCCACGCCTGGGAGATGCTGGTGCGCATGTACGAGCGCACCTATCCGGAGGCGTCGTTTCTGGACTACTTCTGGTCCTGGCGGGCGCTGTTTGCGGGGATCTATTCGATGCTGCTGGCGGATATGCCGTTCGCGCGCCTGTATCACTCCCCCTCCACCGGGTACGCGGGGCTGTTCGCCGCCCGGGCCGGGCTGGAGACCGGCAGTCCGGTGGTGGTAACCGAGCATGGTATTTACACCAATGAGCGGCGCATAGATATAGCCATGGCGGACTGGTTTCACGAGATGGACGAGGACAGCCTGAGCGTGCATCGCCTCCCCCACCAGTTGAGCGATATGTGGGTCCGGGCGTTCACCGCCTACTCCCGCTGCTGCTACAGCGCCGCCCACAAGATCATCACCCTGTTCGAGGGCAACCAGGCGTTTCAGCTTATGGATGGCGCCCAGGAGAGCAAGATGATGGTTATTCCCAATGGCGTGGAGGTGGAGAGGTATGCGGCCATCCCGCGGCGCGAGGATCGCACGCCGCCGACCATTGCGCTGATTGGCCGGGTGGTGCAGATCAAGGATGTCAAGACCTTCATCCGTGCCTGCGCAACGCTGCAGGAGAGCATTCCCGATCTGCAGGCGCTGGTGATGGGTCCCACCGACGAGGAGCCGTCCTATTTCGAGGAGTGCCTGGACATGGTGGAGCACATAGGGCTGGAGAGGGTCATAACCTTTACCGGTCGGGTGCGGGTGGAGGAGTATCTGGGAAGGATCGATGTGCTGGTGCTGACCAGTATCAGCGAGGGTCAGCCGCTGGTGATTCTGGAGGCCGGCGCGGCCGGGATCCCGGTGGTCGCCACCGATGTCGGAGCCTGCCGCGAGATCCTGCTCTCCGATCACCACGATCCCGATCCACCCCCCCATGGCGGCAGCATCACCCCCCTCTCCAACCCGGTTGCCACGGCGCAGGCGGTGGAGCGTTTGCTGACCGTACCTCAATGGTACCTCAGCTGCAGCGAGGGGATTCGTGAGCGCGTCCGCCGCTACTACAACAAGGCGAATTTCGATCGCACCTACCGGGAGCTCTATGAGGAGCTGTTCCGGCGCGGTTCCGCAGAGGTGGTGGATCTGGAGGAGGCAAGCTGATGGCCGGTGTCGGTTTCCGACTGCGCAGGTTGATGCAGCGCGACGATCTGCTGGGGATCGCCAAGGGGTTCTTCTACTCGGCCTGGGTGACGGCGGGGCCCTGGATACTGACCATCCTGGTGCTGTTCATGATCATCCTGGTGAGCGGGGTCGCCGGCTACCAGACCATCGCCGAGTTCCGCCTGATCATCATCTACAACTTCGCCTTTTCGCTGGCATTCACCGGGCCGGTGTTCATGGTGGTGACCCGCTACCTGGCGGATCTGGTGTTCCGCGCCAACGAGGTCCGCAAGGATGGTTCCCGCTCCACCGACGCCGTGCCGGGCATGCTGCTGGGCTCACTGGTGGTGGTGTTTCTGCTGCAGTTTCCCATTGTCGGCTGGTTCTATCTCTGGTATGTGGAGCTGGAGTCGTCGGTGCGAATAGCGGCGATGGTCAACTACTTTCTGGTTGCCTGTCTGTGGGTGGTCGCGGTCTATCTTACCGCGCTCAAGGCTTACAACGTGATCTCCTGGACCTTCCTGCTCGGTCTCATCGCCTCCTTTCTTCTGGCCAGCGCGCTTGCAGGCAGCTACTCCCTGGCGGGGATGCTGATGGGGTTCTCCATCGGTCTGGCCCTGATCATGTTTGCGCTGATCGCCTATGTCTTCTCCGAGTACCGTGCGGATGCGCGTAATCTGTTCGGTTTCGCCCGCTATTTCAAACGCTACTGGGAGCTGGCGCTGGCGGGCCTGTTCTACAATCTGGCCATTTGGGTGGACAAGTGGCTCATGTGGCTGCTGGCGCCGGAGCGGGAGATGATCATCCCCGGCATGCCCTCCTACTCCGACTACGATGCGGCCATGTTTCTGGCCTATCTTTCCATAATTCCGGGGCTGGCCATG
The DNA here is from genome assembly GCA_015490535.1 of Gammaproteobacteria bacterium. GTDB lineage: Bacteria > Pseudomonadota > Gammaproteobacteria > Thiohalospirales > Thiohalospiraceae > DRMK01. The sequence goes on along the minus strand of WFXP01000053.1, from coordinate 15,501 downwards.
TTCGTGATCAGCGTGGAGACCGGGTTCTTCCTGAAGTATCTGCGCTTCTACCGCGACATCTCGGAGCATGTAAGCCTGGCCCGCATCAGGAAGAACCTGTCCGGAATCGTATCGTCGTTGAGTAGCGGCATGCGCAGCATGATCGTACTGCAGGGCTGTATCGTGGTGGTGTTGCTGCTGCTCTCGCCCAAGCTCTATGAATTGATCGGCTTCAGCTACAGCCAGATCGGGATGTTCCGCTACGGGGTGCTGGGGGCGTTTTTCCATGTGCTGCTGGTTATGCAGTTCATCATTCTGGCCTATTTCGACTTCCGGCGCCTCTCCATGCTGCTGCAGCTGTTCTTCCTGGTGAGCAACGCGCTGTTCACCCTTGTCAGTCTGAATATGGGGTTCCCGTTCTACGGGGCCGGCTACTTCGCCAGCACCCTGCTGACCTTTGTGGTCACCTACTACCTGTCGGCGCGCCACATAGACGATCTCCCCTACCGCACCTTCATCTGGGACAACCTCTCTATCAAGCGGGTGCCGCCGGTGATTCCAGTCGAGCGTGGCGCCCGTCGCTGAGCAGCCCTGGAGCGGCATCGCCGCGCGCGTTGCGGCCGCCACGGGCGCCCCGTTCCAGGTGAGGGAGGCCCGCCCGGTGGGTGGCGGTTGTATCAACGAGGCGTGGCGGCTGGTGGGCGCGGACGGGCGGAGTCTCTTCGCAAAGCTGAACGCCCCCGACAGGGAGGATATGTTTGCCGCGGAGGCCGCCGGGTTGCGGGAGATAGCGGCCACCGGAACCGTAACCGCTCCAGCCCCCATCTGCCACGGGGCGCTGCAGGGACGCTCCTTTCTGGTGCTCGAGTATATCCCTTTCGGGAGGGGGGACGCCTCCGAGCGTCTGGGCCGGGAGCTGGCGCAGATGCACCGCAGCTCCTGGAGCAGCTACGGCTGGTGGCGGGACAACACCATCGGCTCCACGCCCCAGATCAACACCCCCGCCGACGACTGGGTGGACTTCTGGAGAGAGCGGCGGCTGGGCTACCAGCTGCGCCTGGCGCGTGACAACGGTTATGGCGGAGAGCTGCAGCGCCGCGGGGAGCTGCTGCTGGAGCTGTTTCCCGCCCTGTTCGCCGGCTACACCCCGGCCATCTCGCTGCTGCACGGGGATCTCTGGTCGGGAAACGTGGGGGTGAGTGACTCCGGTGATCCGGTGATCTTCGACCCGGCAACCTATTACGGGGATCGGGAGGCGGAGATCGCCATGACCGAGCTGTTTGGCGGATTCTCCTCCCGCTTCTACGCCGCCTACAACGAGCAATGGCCGTTGGATGAAGGGTATCGGGTGCGGCGGGATCTATACAATCTCTACCACATCCTCAACCATCTGAACCTGTTTGGCGGCGGCTACCTGCGCCAGGCGGAGCAGATGCTGGGACGGCTGCTGTCCGAGCTGCGCTGATGGAGGAGGGCAGTTACCGCCCGCGCTTCTCGCGCAGCCTGCTGGCGCCGCGTCACTGGCCCACCTGGCTGGGGCTGGGGCTGTACCGGCTCCTCTCCCTTCTGCCGCGGCGCGCGCGCGCCGCCCTGGGCCGCCGGATCGGTGACCTGATCCGTCTGGCCAACGACCGCCGGCGGCGCATTGTCAGGGTGAACCTGGAGCTCTGTTTTCCGGAGCTGGATCCCGAACGGCGGGAGCGGATGGCGCGGGACTATTTCCGCTCCCTGGCTCTCTCCTCGCTGGACTACGGGGCACTGTGGTGGGGGAGGGAGGAGCGGCTGGACGGAATGGTAACGGTGCAGGGGATGGAGCACCTGCAGCTGTGCCGGGAGCAGGGCAGGCCGGTGATTCTGCTCACCTGTCACACCGTCGCCCTCGATTTCGGTGCCGCCGCCATCACCCGCCGTTTCGCCACGGTAGGGATGATCAAACCGGTCAGGAACCCGCTCATCGAATGGCTCATGAGCCGCGGACGCACCCGCTTCCACGGCAGGCTGTTCCTGCGCAGCGCCGGTTTGCGGCCGGTGGTCCGGGCACTGCGCAGGGGGGAGATGTTCTACTATCTGCCCGATGAGGATCTGAGCCATGTGAAAGGGGGGGAGTGGATCTTCGCCCCCTTCTTTGGAGTGCCTACCGCCACCATCACCGCCCTCGGCCGGCTGGCGCGGCTCACCGGGGCTGCGGTGGTCCCCTGCGCCAGCTGGTATCTGGCGGAGAGCGGCGGCTATCGGGTCATCCTCTCCCCCCCCCTGGAGGATTTCCCCACCGGAGACACGGCGGCCGATACCGCCCGCATGAACCGGGAGCTGGAGGGCATGATCAGGCAACACCCGGAGCAGTACATGTGGTCGCTGCGCCTGTTCAAGACCCGTCCCGGCGGCGAGCCCTCCCCCTATTCGTAGAAATCCTCCGCCGCCTGTCCGCGGAACCGCTTGTAGCTCCACTGGTACTGCTCCGGCAGACCACGCACGCACCGCTCCACCCCCAGATTGAGATGACTGGCGGAAAGCAGGGGATCGTCGCTGTGGATCTGCGCCGGCGCGGGCCGGAAATGGATGTGGAACCCGCCGCCGCGGGGCAGGCGTTCGGCGTAGCAGAATAGTACCCTGCTGCCGAAGCGCCGGGTGAGACGCGATACGAGGGTCATGGTCCTTGCGGGTATGCCGAAGAAAGGGGCGTACACCCACTGTCCGGCCGACGGGACCTGATCGGGAAGGATGCAGACCATTTCGCCCCTCTCCAGGCTCCGGTACAGGGCGCGTACGCCGCGGGCGCCGGTAGGTACCAGCCGGGCGCCGAACCGCTCGCGGCCCCGGCGCACCATCTCCTCCAGATCCGGCAGATGGGGCGGGCGATAGAGGGCGGTCATGGGGTAGCGCAGGGAGCAGTAGAGCCCTACCATCTCCCAGGACCCCAGGTGGGGGATGGCGACGATCACCCCTTTACCCTCGGCCAGGGCCTCCCGCAGCCGCTGCTCTCCGGTAACTCCCCGGACCAGCCGCCGGATGCGCCGCTCCGGCCAGAGCCAGAGCGGCCCCATCTCGATGGCGGTCTTGCCGGTCTCCAGCAGGCTGCGCCGCCCCAGCCGATTGCGGGCCACCGGGTCGAGATCCGGGTAGCAGCGCTCCAGATTGCGCATGGTGACCCGCCGCGCCCTGCCAGGTAGCAGCCACGCAAGCCAGCCCAGGAAGGCACCGCTCCAGTGATTCAGGGGCAGCGGCAGGAGGGCGGACAGACGCAGCGTGCCTTGAGCCAGCCGCGCGCGCAAGGGGTGCTTGGCGGTAATGTTTCGTTCGGCCATGGGGAATATCGCCTTGTCTCTTTCATTCTATATTCCGGAGGCAAGAGTGGATACAATCCCCCCATGAAAGAAGCTATCATGAAACAGCTGCGGGAGCGCCTCCTCATCCTGGACGGGGCCATGGGCACCATGATTCAGGGGTATGGCCTGAAGGAGGAGGACTACCGGGGGGAGCGCTTCGCCGATCACCCGGTGGAGCTGAAGGGGAACAACGACCTGCTGGTGCTGGTCAGGCCGGATATCATCCGCGACATCCACACCGCCTATCTCGAGGCGGGCGCCGACATCATCGAGACCAACACCTTCAACGCCACCTCCATCTCCATGGCGGACTACCGGATGGAGTCCCTGGTGGGGGAGATCAACCTCGCCGCGGCGCGGCTGGCGCGCGAGGCGGCCGATGCGGTGACCGCCAGGGATCCACAGCGCCCGCGCTTCGTGGCGGGGGTGCTGGGGCCCACCGGGCGCACCTGCTCCATATCGCCCGATGTCAACAATCCTGGCTACCGCAACATCACCTTCGACCAGCTGGTGGCCTCCTACGACGAGGCGATCCACGGCCTGGTGGAAGGGGGAGCCGACCTGCTGCTGGTGGAGACCATCTTCGACACCCTCAACGCCAAGGCGGCGCTGTTCGCCATCCAGGAGTATTTCCAGCGCCACTCCGTCACCCTGCCCATCATGATCTCCGGCACCATCACCGATGCCAGCGGCCGCACCCTGTCCGGGCAGACCACCGAGGCGCTCTACAACTCCATGCGCCACGTGGCACCCCTCAGCGTCGGCCTCAACTGCGCGCTGGGGGCCAACGAGCTGCGCCAGTACGTGGAGGAGCTGGCGCGGATCTCCGAGACCTTCGTCAGCGCCCACCCCAATGCCGGTCTGCCCAACGAGTTCGGCGAGTATGACCAGACCCCGGAACAGATGGCGGCCGAGGTGGAGCCGTGGGCCGCGGGCGGCCTTCTCAACATCATCGGAGGCTGCTGCGGCACCACCCCCGACCACATAGCCGCCATCGCCGAAGCGGTGGGCGGCCATGCGCCGCGCCCCCTGCCGGATATCGAAAAGCAGTGCCGCCTCTCCGGCCTGGAGCCGCTCAACATCGGCCCGGAGAGCCTGTTCGTAAACGTGGGGGAGCGCGCCAACGTGACCGGCTCCGCGCGCTTCAAGCGCCTCATCCTGGAGGAGAACTACGACGAGGCGCTGGAGGTGTGCCGCGAACAGGTGGAGAACGGCGCGCAGATCATCGACATCAACATGGACGAGGCGATGCTGGACGGGGAGAAGGCGATGACCACCTTCCTCAACCTGATCGCCTCGGAACCGGACATCGCCCGGGTGCCGGTGATGGTGGACTCCTCCAAGTGGCGCATCATCGAGGCGGGGCTCAAATGCATCCAGGGCAAGGGGATCGTCAACTCCATCTCCCTCAAGGAGGGCAGGGAGCCCTTCATCGAGCACGCCCGCAAGATACGCCGCTACGGCGCCGCGGTGGTGGTGATGGCGTTCGACGAGGAGGGGCAGGCGGACACCCGCGAGCGCAAGCTGGAGATCTGCGGCAACTCCTACCGCATCCTGACCGAAGAGGTGGGTTTCCCGCCGGAGGATATCATCTTCGACCCCAACATATTCGCCGTCGCCACCGGCATCGAGGAGCACGACAACTACGCGGTGGACTTCATCGAGGCCACCCTGGAGATAAAGCGCACCCTGCCCCATGCGCTGGTCTCCGGCGGGGTCTCCAACGTCTCCTTCTCCTTCCGGGGCAACAACCCGGTGCGCGAGGCGATCCACTCGGTATTCCTGTACCACGCCATCAAGGCGGGGATGGACATGGGGATAGTCAACGCGGCGCAGCTGGCGGTGTATGACGACCTTCCCGCCGAACTGCGCGAGCGGGTGGAGGATGTCATCCTCAACCGGCGCCCCGACGCCACCGAGCGGCTGCTGGAGATCGCCGACAAATACCGTGGCGACGGCGGTGACGGGCAGAAAAGGGAGGATCTGGCCTGGCGCGGCTGGCCGGTGGAGAAACGCCTGGAGCACGCCCTGATCAAGGGGCTGGATCAGTACGTGGAGGAGGATACCGAAGAGGCGCGCCGGCAGTTCGAGCGCCCCATCCAGGTGATCGAGGGACCGCTGATGCAGGGCATGAACAGCGTGGGGGATCTGTTCGGAGCGGGCAAGATGTTCCTGCCCCAGGTGGTCAAGAGCGCCCGGGTGATGAAAAAGGCGGTGGCCTGGCTAATCCCCTACATAGAGGCGGAAAAACAGGGAGAGAGCGAGGCCGCGGCCAGGGTGCTGATGGCGACAGTGAAGGGGGATGTGCACGACATCGGCAAGAACATCGTCGGGGTGGTGCTGCAGTGCAACAACTTCGAGGTGATCGACCTGGGGGTGATGGTGTCGTGCGAGACCATCCTGCAGCAGGCCCGCGAGCAGGAGGTGGATGTGATCGGCCTCTCCGGCCTGATAACCCCCTCCCTGGAAGAGATGGCGCACATCGCCAGGGAGATGGAGCGCGAGGGCATGAAGATTCCGCTGATCATCGGCGGCGCCACCACCTCCAAGGCACACACCGCGGTCAAGATCGATCCCGGCTACTCCGGGCCGGTGGTGTGGGTCAAGGACGCCTCGCGCGCGGTGGGAGTGGTGCAGAGCCTCATCTCGGAGGATCTCAAGGGGGAGTTCGTCTCTGCCCTGAAAGAGGAGTACCGGCAGGTGCGCGAGCAGCACGCCGGCCGCAGCACCCAGACCAGGTGGCTTACCCTGGAGCAGGCCCGCGCCAACAGGGAGAAAATAGATTGGCGGCACTACCAGCCACCCGCACCCATACAGAAGGGGGTGCAGCGTTTCGATGATTTCGATCTGAAGAAAATTGCGCAGTATATCGACTGGACCCCGTTTTTCCACGCCTGGGAACTGCGCGGTATCTATCCGAAGATTCTGCAGGACGAGAAACAGGGGGAGGAGGCGCGCAAACTGTTCAGAGATGCCCAACAGATGCTGCGACGCATCGTCGGGGAAAAGTGGCTGCGCGCCAGCGCCGTGGCGGCCGTTTTCCCTGCCAGCACCATCAACTGCGACGACGTGGAGATCTATGCCGACGAGTCACGCGAAAGGGTCATTGCGACATTCCGTTTTCTGCGTCAGCAGCAGGAGCGTGCGGCGGGCCGGGCCAACCTCTGTCTGGCGGACTACATTGCTCCCAGAGAGTCCGGCAAGGCGGACTGGCTGGGGCTGTTTGCGGTAACTACGGGGCATGGCGTCGCCGAAAAGGTGGCGCAGTTCGAGGCCGCACACGATGACTACAACGCCATTCTGCTGAAGGCACTCGCAGATCGTCTGGCAGAGGCCTTTGCAGAGCTGCTGCATGAAAAAGTCCGCAGGGAGATCTGGGGCTATGCCCCCGACGAGCAGTTGGGCAACGACGCCCTGATAGAGGAGAGATACCTTGGAATACGGCCCGCCCCCGGTTACCCGGCCTGTCCCGAACACACCGAAAAAGGGGTGCTGTGGGAGCTGCTGGAGGTGGAAGAGAACAGCGGTATCTCACTTACCGAACACTACGCCATGCGCCCCGCCGCGTCGGTAAGCGGTTTCTGTTTCTCCCATCCCCAGGCCAGATATTTTACCGTAGGGAAAATCAACCGCGATCAGGTTGAAGACTACGCCCGCCGCAAGGGAGTGTCGCTGGCCGAGGCCGAGCGGTGGCTGGCGCCCAATCTGGGCTACACCCCGGAATAGCATCTCATCATCAGGTTATTTTTTATCTGGGTCTTTCCCGAATCGGGTGGGTGAAATGGCAAATCATCCTTGACAGGCGGAATGCGCGCCACATACTCGGTAGCCAGAAGGGGATTGGGGTCGTCTGGCTGGAGACTATGGATGGCCACCACCTGTGCGAATTGCAAGTGGCTTGGCTATCCCAAAGTGTCCCCAATCCCCTTCTGCCGACCATCTTCCGGCGTGCATTCCGCCTGTCAAGGACGAAGCCGCTACGCGGTGATTTGCCATTTCACCCACACCATTCGGTGAAGACCCATTTTTTTATCTTTCAATACCATGGCTTTGTTTGTACAATGCACGGCGCATCGGAAATCGTGCGAGGGAACGACAATGAGGCACCGTCTCTTTTCACCGGATTTGCCCAATCCAGGCATCTTTTCATCACTGACCTCCCCGGCCGCGGCCATGCTGCTCGGAGGATTGCTGTCTCTGTCCGCTACTGCTGTTTGGGCCAAGGGGGAGGCTACCAATATCTACACCTCCCCGGGTAATGCCGCGGCGCAGGCTACCTATGTTACGGGCGGGAACGCCTATAACTGGGGTCAGGGAGACGATGGCTCGGGTACCAACGGAAATCTGTTGATCGACGGCTTTTCGCTGGACAACGGCAGTACCAGATATGACTACCAGAGCGTAGCGGATCTGGTCAGGGTGGTTCGCAGAAACAATGGAACCTCCTGTGGCCTGTTTGCCGAGACTACCGGAACTACGAATAACTATCGGCCCGATTTCCCCGGTAATCTGGATGGCACCGGTTGCGACATGGCGGCCGTAATGGCGGGGCGGGTGATCAATGTCGGTGCGCTGGATGTATTCAACAATGTAGGTTCCGAGGCCAAGGACATCGAGCGGGTCGACTTCATATTCAGCGCCGGGATAACTGCGGTGCAGGCGGCGGATCTGGAAAAAGCCGGCCATGTGGTGACCGAGAAGTCGGGCAACAACAGCGTCAAGATTGCGGCCATTACAGCCCTCGACAGTTCGGGCAACCCCTCTTCGTACGGCACTCTTGTTACGGTCAATGCTGGTGGTGCGGGATGTCCGGGTGGAGCCAACGATATCTGCTACGGGGTTGTGGGCAACCCCAGAACCAACGACTTTCTTCACACCTCCGACAGCTCCGTTCCGCCATCATTGGTTGGCGGCGGAAGCGAGCAACTGGGTCTGGCATTCGTCTCCCAGGCCGATCTGGGATTGGCCGCGGGGGAGATCTATTACGGCTTCTCCTACTTTGCCCCGGATGTGGATCCGGCGAGCAACCCCGCCCACGTTCTGACCGACCCAAATACTTTCCCCAGCGATACGTACAGGGCAGGTGCTGGTCCCGGTGATGCCGATATGTACGGCGGTACTGCCGGGTATTTCGTTCTGAACACTCTGCTGAGAACCGTGTCCGGTGATGTGGTGGACGGGAGCGGCACTACCGGTATCGCGGCGGTCACGGTTCGGCTGCATCGGGACGATGGCGATACCGCAGGGGAGTATGATGCCAACGATACGCTGGTGGAGTCGCTGGAGACCGGTTCTGACGGGAGCTACAGTTTCAGCCGGGTGCTGGACGGCAGCTACATCGTACGGGTGGACGCCGCCGATCCCGAGCTGACCGGGCCGGGATATACCACCGGCACGGAGAGCGTGGCGGTTACCGTTGCAGGCGCGGATCTCTCCGGACAGCGCTTCAGTTTCAATCTGCCGCAGATCGCCGGTAGCGTATTCAACGACGCTGATGGCAACGGCTCCCTGGATCCTGGTGAGGGTGTTCAGGGTGTGACCGTGCGTCTCTACAGGGATGCGGCGATGACCTCTCAGGTGGGGAGCGATCAGGTCACCGACGCCAACGGCCAGTTCCTTTTTGCCGATATTCAGAACGGCACCTATTATCTCCATGTGGATCAGGCTGGCAGCATCTCTCTCGACGGTCTGGTAACCAGCACCGCCAATCCGCTTCAGATCGCGGTGCAGAACGGTGCCAATGTGACCACCAGCTTCCCGTTTGTCCCCCTGGGTCCCGCTACCTGGACGCTCTCCGGCACCGTGTTCCGTGACGAGGATGGTGATGGCCAGCAGGCCGGCAGCGGAGAGACCGGAATCGGCGGGGTGGATGTTACCCTGATCGACAGCGCCGGGAACCAGGCCGGCTCCACCACCACGGCTGCGGATGGGAGCTACACCTTCGGCAATATAGTGGGCGGCAGCTATACGGTGCGGGTCGATTCTGCTGATTCCCCGGAGGGGTATGCCATCTCGAACGATTCCCGTGATGTAAACCTGGTCGCCGACACTACCATCGACTTTCCGTTTGGGGTGGACAGCGATGCCGACGGTGTCCCCGACGGTGACGACATCGACGATGACAATGACGGCATCCTGGACAGCGCCGAGCAGAACGGCGGAAGTGACGAGGATACCGATGGCGACGGGGTCGTCGATCGGCTGGATCTGGACAGCGACAACGACGGCATTCTGGATGCCCGGGAGTCCGGTGCCGATCAGTCCAGTATTGCCATAGACAGCGCCGGGCGCATCGATACTGCTGCCAATCCGGTCGGGAGCAATGGCCTGGTCAGCACTCTGGAGGAAGCCGATACCTCCTCCACCCCGGTTGTATACAATGGCGGTGTTCCGCTGGATACCGATGCCGACGGCGTGGCCGACTTCAGGGATCTGGATAGCGACAACGACGGCATCACCGATGTCATTGAGGCTGGCGGAGCCGATCCGGACAGCAACGCCCTGATTGGCAGCGGCAGCGGTGGCGCGCTTGGCGTGAATGGTGCCGGAATCGCGACAGCGCTTGCCGCCGGTGGTCTGGTGCCTCCCGACACCGACCGTGACGGCACTCCGGACTTCCGCGATCTGGATTCCGACAATGACGGCCGCAACGATGTCATAGAGGCCGGTGGCAGCGATCCCGATGGCAATGGTCTCATTGGCAGCGGTAGCGGCAGTGCCCTCGGGGTTGACCAAAACGGTCTCGCCACCTCCCTGGCAGCGGGAGGTCTGGTCCCGCCGGACAGCGACGGGAATGGCACGCCAGATTACCGGCAGAGGCCGGAGGAGCCACCCCGCCTGGAGACCGGTCTGGATGGCGGTCTGGGCTGTACGCTAAGTAACAACCGCTCCATCGATCCGCTGTTTCCCTTGTTGCTACTGTTCGCCCTGGGCTATCTGCTGCGCGGGCGGGGTGCGGCGGGCACATCTCCCTTGTTGGCTCTGGTCGTTGCAGGGGTTACCATGCAGCTGATGGTGATCCCGCCCGCACTGGCCGCAACGGAGTTCCAGGGCCGCTGGTATGGCGGCCTGGGGGTGGGGATCTCCGAGCTGAAGCCCGATCCCAACACCACGGTATACACCAACGAGGAGACCCGCAGCGGCGGGGGCAAGCTGTTCCTCGGGTATGACTGGTCCGAGCGCGTCAGCTTCGAGGGTTATTACAGCGATCAGGGTGAGGCCAGAATAGGTTCGACGGATCCGAATGTCCCGGGCGGGGATGTGGCGTACCGGGACTATGGCCTGAGCGCGCTCTACTATCTGTTCAAGCAGCATCAGGCCCATGAGGGGTTTGGCCTGTTCGGGCGTATCGGATATGGCAAGATGGAGAACCAAACCGATCTGCCCTATACGCGGGTCAACGATACCCACATGATGCTCGGCGCCGGTCTGGAGTATGCGTTCCGCAACGGCTTTGCGCTGCGCGGCGAGTTTGACTACTACGATACCGATTCCCAGCTGCTGGCGCTCAGCCTGCTGAAGCGGTTCGGCGGCAGTAAGCCGGAGGAGCCGGCCCCGGCGCCGCAACCGGAGCCGGCACCGGCTCCAGTGGCGGTTGCGCCACCTCCTCCCCCCAAGCATGAGCCGCAACCGCAGCCGGCGCTCGAGGTAAAACTGGGCAGGTTGGGGATAGTCTATTTCGAAACCGACTCGTCCCTGCTCTCCGCCACCGCCCGGTCCACCCTGGACGAGGTTGCGGCCGAACTGCAGAGGGTTCCGCGGGCCCGTGTGGAGGTGCAGGGCAACACCGACAGCCGGGCGTCCGACGCGTACAACATGGCGCTCTCCGAAAGGCGTGCGCGGGCGGTGATCGACTACCTGGCGAGCAAGGGCATAGCCCGCGAGCGCATGATCTTGCGAGCCTTCGGCGAGAGCAATCCTGTCGCCGGCAACGATACCGCCGAGGGACGCCGTCTGAACCGGCGCGTGGAGTTCCGCGAGATCGGCAGATAACGGTTCGCGGGGGAGAGCCGATTGGTGTCGCTCTCTCCCGCGAAGTTGTTTTGACACTCGCGTGTTACTTTTCCGTGGCCAAGAGAGTGGTTGGTTTTCTTTTTTTTGGCGGCGTTTTCTCTCTGGAATCGCTTGTTGCGGGGCGATATTAGCCTTTTTGCTACTCGTTACGTTTTTCTCACGGAATTCTTGCCATAGCTCTTGTTGACTATTTCTTGACATTTCCCTGCTAACTGTATATTTTTGGCGACAGTTGTTCCTGCAACAACGGGTACTCCGTCAAGGGAGTCTAATAATCAGCACAGGGAACCGGGGGAGTGGTATGAAACCTGCCCTACGCAACAGGGAACGAGCTGTATCTCCAGGGTCGGGGCGCCGATCTGCGCGGCCGGAGGTATGGATGTGAGTCTGATTCCCCCGTTCCTCCCCTCTTTTTTCCTGAACATCAAACCAGGTGAACGGTTCTCAACCGGTTTCTGCCGGTCAGTGGTTTCGTCGGACGCGGAAACAGCAATGGAGTTTCGTTATGGGTAATCTCCCTATTACAGGATTCGGATCGCGGTGGAGCGCAACCGCCGCGGCGGGTGGAGGTCTGGTGTTGCTGGTCCTGGCCGCGGCCCCTGTTGCGGGTCATGCGGCGTTTGAGCTGCAGGCCGGTCAGCTGGCGGCGGACGGAGCGAAGCAGGGCGGCGTGGCCTGGGCCGATTTCAACGGCGACGGCTGCCTCGATGTGGCGCAGAATACCGATGACGGAACCGTGCTCTACCGTCAGCAGGTGACCGGCGAGGGGGCCTGCGGCGGCAGCTTTGCGCAGGAGCTGTTCCTTACCAACGTGAAGCCGGCGCGCTCCGTGGTGTGGGGGGATTTCGACGACGATGGCCGCGTGGATCTGGCGGTGAACCACGCCTACTGGCTGGAGATCTACCGTAACACCACCGGGGAGGCGGACGGGTTCAGCACCCTGCTGGGGTTCAATCCGGGGAATTCGGAGGGAATGGCCTGGATCGATCACGATGCAGATGGAGATCTGGATCTGCTGATCGAGGACAACGGCTACGGCATGCGCATCTACCTCAACCAGGCGGGCGTGCTGAACGAGAGCAGCTACCTGGAGATTCACGACGGGGAACAGAACGGTGAATACCTGGCTGCCACCGACTTCGATGTGGATGGCGATGTGGATTTCTATGCGCGCCGGCCCGGCACCGGCGATACGGACGCCGAAGCGGATCTGTTCATCAACGACGGCCGGGGCGATTTCAGCCGCAGCGACGCCATCAATGAGGACACCAGAAACGATCAGAAAGGGGGGGTGGTGTTCTGCGATCTCGACGGTGATGGTGATTTTGATCTGGTGCGCACCGACGCGGGAACCGTCGGTGCCTTCGAGCTGACCGAAGAGGGCCGGTTCCTGTTGCGGCAGGAGTTTGGTGGCAGCTATGCGGGTGTGGCGTGCGCCGATGTGGACAATGACGGGGACGAGGATCTCTTCTTCACCTCGCGTGGCCCGGGAAACAGCCTGCTCTATCTCAACGGCGGCGGCTTTGCTTTCGTGCAGGAGAACATGGGTATTTCCGCCACCGGGCCCGCCTCGGGAGTATCCTTTGCAGACTACGACCGCGACGGCGACATGGATCTGCTGATCAACCAGAACGGCAGTCCGTCGCAGCTGTGGCGTAACACCCGCAACGACGGAAACTATCTCCAGGTTGCCGCCACCGTGGGGGCGCGGGATGCGGTGGGGGCCACCGTCCGGCTGTATGACTGCGACGGCAACGCCGTATCGGGCGTGCGGGAGATCAACGGCGGCATGGGGCGCGGCAGCCAGGGTGCGCCGCTCGCCCATTTTGGCGGAGTAGATCCCGATGCGGTGCATGTGGTGAGGGTCAGGTTCGTCGGTGGCGCGGAGCGGCAGCGTGCGGTGCGGCCGTCGGATCTGCCGGGATACCGGCAGCTCACCATAGCCGTGGGAGAGGAGAGCGATCTGTCCGCTTGCGCGGTGGCGACCGACAGCGATGGGGACGGCCTGCCGGACAGCGTGGAGATGGGGCTGGGGACCGATCCGGCCAACCGGGACAGTGACGGGGACGGCAAGGAGGACGGGGCCGAGGTGGGTGCCGATCCGGCCGCTCCCGGGAACCGCGACCGGGACGACATCATCGACGCGCTGGACTCCGCCGTTGCGGACAGCGACGGAGACGGGGTGATGGACGAGGAGGATGACGCCAACGCCGATCCCTGCATTCCGGACGCCACCAGTGCGGTCTGCGTGGCGGCCAGTGACCGCGACGGGGACGGCATTCCGGACAGTGTTGAGGAGGGTCTGGGGACCGACCCGGACAACCGGGACAGCGACGGCGACGGCAAGGAGGATGGAGCCGAGGTGGGTGCCGATCCGGCCGCTCCCGGGAACCGCGACCGGGACGACATCATCGACGCGCTGGACTCCGCCGTTGCGGACAGCGACGGAGACGGGGTGATGGACGAAGAGGATGACGCCAACGCCAACCCCTGCATTCCCGACAGCAGCAGCGAGGCCTGCCAGAAGGTGGACAGCGATCGCGACGGAATTCCGGATGCGCAGGATCTGGATGATGACAACGACGGCATCCCGGATGTTGCGGAGGGGGCCGGGAGCGGAGTGGATAGCGACGGCGACGGGGTATCCGACAGCCTGGATCTGGACAGCGACAACGACGGCCTGTTCGACCTCACCGAATCCGGCGCCGACGATGCGGCGCTGGATCGCGACAAGGACGGGCGTATCGACAGCGGCTTCGGCGCCAATGGCCTGGCCGATGCCGTGGAGACCTCCAGCGACTCCGGCATTACCGATTACAACGGTGACGGGGTGGAGGATGGCCAGCGCAACACCGATGGCGACGCTATTGGCGGAAACGGCATTCCCGACTTCCGCGACCTGGACAGCGACAACGACGGACTGCTGGATGTCGTCGAGGCCGGCCTCCAGGATCCGGATCTGAACGGCTACATCGGCCGGGATATGCCCGCAGTGGACTCCGGAACCGGTCTGGCTCCGGGCGCGGGGGTCATGCCACCCCCCGATACGGACGGTGATCGGGTGCCCGACTATCGGGATCTGGACAGCGACAACGACGGTATTCCCGATGTCATCGAGGCCAAGCTGCCGGATCCCGACACCAACGCCTATCTTGGCAGCGGTCGACCACCCAAGGTGGACAGCAAGGGGCGGGCCGAGGGGGCCGGGGTGAATCCGGTGGACACGGATGGTGACGGAACACCGGACTACCGGGATCTGGATTCGGACGGAGACAGCAAGAGCGACCTGGTGGAGGCCGGTGGCAGCGACGCTGACGGCAACGGACGTGTGGACGGCTTCGTCGATACGGACGGGGACGGTCTCGACGACGCCGTCTCCCCACGGCGGGGCGGCAGGCCCCTGGCGCTGCCGGACGGTGACGGTGATGGCGCCCCCGATTTCCGAGATATCGCAGCAGCGGATGGGGAGGAGCCGATCCTGCAGACCGGTCTGGAGGGTGTGGGCGGTTGCGCGGTCAATCCCCGCGCCGGATTCGATCCCCTGTTTCCGCTCATGCTTGGCGCGGCCCTGCTCTATCTGGCTGGTTCGCGGCGGCGTGCCAGAAGAGAGGAGCGCACGCGGTGAAGGCAGTGACAGGGGAGAGTAGTGACATGGAAATCAGGAGACAGGTGAGAGGGGCAGCAGGGTGGTTGGCGGCGGCCCTGCTGCTCTGCGGGGTCGCGGCTCCCGCCGTGGCGGATAACAGCTTCACCAAGCGCTGGTATGGTGGTGTTGCCGCCGGAATATCGGAGCTGGAGCCGGATCCCAACGGCACACCGGTTACGGTGGAGGAGTCGCGCAGCGCCGGTGGCAAGCTGTTTCTCGGCTACGATTTCTCCCCGCGCTTCAGTGTCGAGGGGCAATACGCCGATCTCGGCGCGGCCGAGATGACGCCGGCGGATGAGGTGGGCTACAAGGAGTTCTCCCTCAGCGCGCTCTATTACCTCTACAAGCAGCGCCGGGAGCACACCGGTTTCGGCCTGTTCGGCAAGGCCGGCGCGGCCAGGATGGAGAACGATACCGGACTGCCCTACGAGAGGGTCAACGACTTCAGCCTGGCGTATGGTATCGGGCTGGAGTACGCCTTCAACAACGGCTTCGCCCTGCGCACCGAGCTGGAGCTGTTCGACAAGGATGCCCGCT
>WFXP01000052.1 GCA_015490535.1 Gammaproteobacteria bacterium | reverse complement strand
GGATATCCACCGCCTGTGCCAACTGCAACTGCTCCGGCTATCCCAAACTCTCCCCAATCCCCTTCTGCCGACCATCTTCCGGCGTGCATTCCGCCTGTCAAGGATGATTTACCATTTCACCCACACGATTTAAGGAAGACCTTCCCAATTTATTACCTTGAAAGAGTACTAGTATAATATATCGGGTTCAGCCGTCGCGTACCGCTTCTTCGCGGTGGTGGCAAAACTGCCGGAAAGGGATTCCGGCTGCCTTTCGCCACCCGGCGGTGGAGCGGCGCGCGTCGGCCGAATACCACATGTGTCGTTGCCGGCGGTTGTCCCGCGTAGTGGCGCTTTCCTGTCCTTCCGCACATGTCAGAGGGGGGCCAATACGGTTTGTCGAGGTGCTCTCGGTGTGAACTTCCCGACCACGGTTGGTGAAACATGAACCTCGGGGTTCTCAGCTACTCGTTGGCGGTATCCTCCTCCCTGGTTCTCACCCTCCTGCTGGTGACCGCATGGAGGGGGCGTCCGCTGGGTAGCCTGCTGCTCGCTGCGGTGGTGACAACCACCCTGTGGGCCATCGCCGCAGCCTGGGTGAACGGCTTCGGCACCACCGCCGCCAGCCTGGCGCTGCAACTGCTCGAGATCCTGCGTTACGCGACCTGGTACTCCCTGCTGTTCGGCCTGCTCTCCTATTTCGACGCCTTCCGCCAGCGCAAGCGCTATGTGGTGGCGCTGGTCTTGCTGATTCCGCTGTCGATGCTGCCGATGCTGCTGTTCTCCGGGCGCTTTCCCGAGCTGCCCTCGCAGTGGGGGGGTGACATACTCATTTTCGGCCAGATGGTGATGGCGGTGGTGGGCATGGTGCTGATCGAGCAGATTTTTCGCAATGTGCATCAGGAGCAGCTCTGGCGCGCCAAGCATCTCCTGATCGGCGTGGGAGCCGCCTTCGCCTACGATTTCATCTTCTACTCCAGCGCCGTGCTGTTCCATACCATCGATAACGAGATGTGGGTGGCGCGGGGGTTCGTAAACGCCCTGGTGATCCCGTTGATGGCGGTTTCGGTGGCGCGCAACCCGGAGTGGTCCGGCGAGGTGTTTGTCTCCCGCAAGGCGGTGTTCCACACCACCGTGCTGCTGGCCACCGGATTCTATCTCTTCCTCGCGGTGCTGGTGGGCTACCTGATTCGGGACAGCGGCGGCAGCTGGGGAAAGGTGTTCCAGATCGCCTTCCTGTTCGCCTCCCTGGTGTTGCTGGTGCTGCTGATTCTCTCCTGGCAGGCGCGCGCCTGGCTCAAAGTATTCCTGGGCAGGAACTTTTTCAAGTATCAGTATGACTACCGGGATGAATGGCTCAAGCTGATCCACACCATGGCCCTGGATCGCTCCGGGCTGGGGCTGCGCTCGCGGGCCATAAAGGCGCTGGCGGATATCGTGGACAGCGCCGGCGGCATGCTGTGGACCCGGAACGAGGCAGGACGTTTTCAGCACAACGCCAGCTGGAATCTCAAGCAGCAGATAACCGAGTCGGCGGCGGACTCCTCCCTGGTGCGTTTTCTGGAGCGGGAGCGCGAGGTCATAGATCTCTCCGAATATGTGCAGGATCCGGACGCCTATCCCGGCCTGGAGCTGCCGCCGTGGCTTCACGAGGTGGAGCTGGCCTGGCTTGTGGTGCCGCTGGTGATCGATGAGAAGCTGACCGGTTTCGTGCTGCTGGTGCGCCCCCAGGTGCCGCGTCTGATAAACTGGGAGGAGCGCGATCTGCTCAAGACCGCCGGCATGCAGATCGCAAGCTATGTGGCGTTTCTGGAGACCTCCGAGGCGCTTATGGATGCGCGCCAGTTCGAAGCCTTCAACAGGGTCTCCTCGTATGTGGTGCATGATCTGAAAAACGTCAGCGCCCAGCTGGCACTGGTGGTTGCCAACGCCCAGCGTCACAAGGATAATCCGGCCTTTATCGACGATGCCATCGACACAGTGGCCAACGCCACAAGCAAGATGGACCGGGTGCTGGCCCAGCTGCGCAAGCGCAGCAGTGACGAAACCCTCAAGGCTGTTGTCAGGGTGTGCGAGGTGCTGCGGGAGGTGGTCAAGATCCGCTCCGGCGGGAGGCCGGTGCCGCGGGTGGAGAGGTGCGATCCGGAGCTGCAGCTGCTCACCAACCGCGAGCAGCTGGTCAACATCCTCTCCCACCTGGTAAGCAACGCCCAGGAGGCCACCCGTGACGATGGGGAGGTGCTGCTGCGTGCCCGGAGCTGCGACGGAGAGGTCATTATAGAGATAGAGGACAACGGTTGCGGAATGGACGAGAGGTTCATCCGCGAACGTCTGTTCCGCCCCTTCGACACCACCAAGGGGAACGCGGGTATGGGAATAGGCGTCTATGAGAGTCGCGAATTCGTCTGGTCCCAGGGGGGGGAGATGGCGGTACGGAGCCGTACCGGTGAGGGCTCCGGCACCTTGTTCCGGATAAGGTTGCCGGGCTATCGAGAAGCCACCCCGCCCAGGCATGAGGAGCGTATGCCGGAGGCGGTCAGAGGATAGACCGAAATGGAAGGAGAAAATAACAGGAAGTTGTTGCTGGTAGAGGATGATCCCGGCCTGCAGAGCCAGCTGCGCTGGTGCTTCGAGGGTTACCAGGTGATGGTGGCCGGGGACAAGGAGAGCGCCCTGGTGGAGCTGCGGCGTCATGAGCCGCCGGTGGTCACCCTGGACCTGGGGCTCCCCCCGGACCCCGCCAACGCCGCCATCGGGCTGGAGACCCTGCAGGAGATTCTGACCGTTGCCCCCCACACCAAGGTGATCGTGGTCACCGGCAACGAGGATCGGGAGAACGCGGTGAAATCCATCGCCCTCGGCGCCTACGACTTCTACCAGAAACCGGTGGATGCCAAGCTGCTCGGCCTGATCGTGGACCGGGCCTATCAGCTCTACCTGCTGGAACAGGAGAACCGCCGCCTCACCGCCGCCCGGGAGGCTTCCCCGCTCTCCGGCATCATCGCCTCCAGCCCGGCCATGCTGAAGGTGTGCCGCATGGTGGAGAAGGTGGCTCCCACCGATGCCACCACCCTGATTCTGGGGGAGAGCGGTACCGGCAAGGAGCTGTTTGCCCGCGCCCTGCACGAGCTGAGCCCGCGCAGCAGCGGCCGTTTCGTGGCCATCAACTGCGCCGCCATCCCGGAGAACCTGTTGGAGAGCGAGCTGTTCGGCTACGAGAAGGGGGCCTTCACCGGAGCCACCAGGCAGACCAGGGGCAAAATCGAGTGCGCCCAGGGGGGAACCCTGTTTCTGGACGAGATCGGGGATCTCCCGGGCCCGCTGCAGGCCAAGCTGCTGCGCTTTCTCCAGGAGTGGGTGATCGAGAGGATCGGCGGACGGGAGGAGATCCCGGTGGATGTGCGGGTGGTGTGCGCAACCCACCAGAATCTCACCGAGCTGATCCGCGAGGGGAGATTCCGGGAGGATCTCTACTACCGCATCAGCGAAATCCGTTTCGAGATCCCGCCGCTGCGCGCGCGCGACGGGGATGTGATCACCATCGGGCGTGCGCTGCTGCAACAGCAGGCGCGGCGTCACGGCTGCGCGGTGCGCGGCTTCAGCGACGACGCCATCGCCGCCATGAGCGCGTACCCCTGGCCGGGAAACGTGCGCGAGCTGGAGAACCGCATCAAGCGGGCGGTGATCATGGCCGACGGGGTGCAGGTTACCGCCGAGGATCTGGAGCTGGCGGTGCCGGACGGCGGCACGCCGCCGCTGCGTACCCTGCGCCAGGTCCGCGAGGAGAGTGAGCGGGAGGCGCTCGGGCAGGCGCTGGGGCGGGCCGAGGGCAACCTGTCGCGGGCCGCGGAGATGCTCGGCATCACCCGTCCGACGCTGTATGCCCTGCTGGACAAGTACGGCATGCGCCAGCAATAGCAGCGACATTCACCACTTGATGCAGGTTGTCATCCTGCCGGCCGGGGAGGCGGTCCCAGAGGGCAGGTTTGGGGGATGACACTTTTTGAAACAGGCGTCATACAGTAGAATTCACACTCTTTGCGGAGGATCGTCCCATGCCATCGAGCCGCCAATCCTGTGCCCCCCCGTCCGAGAGCTCTTCCGGGCTGTGCTCGCACGGCGTGCCGCAGAGGGAGCATTCCAGCGGCATTTCATCGTCCAGATATTAGGCGGTGCGTATCAGGGCGATCGTTAGGGCCGCTTGAAAAAGCACTTGAACGTACATACAATGTACATATCATGAAATTCGAGTGGGACCCCGCAAAAACAGCATCGAATCTGAAGAAGCACGGAGTTTCCTTTGAGGAAGCCAGAACCGTGTTTTACGATGAGTTTGCAATCCAATTCTATGATCCTGAAGGCTCGCTAGGTGAAGATCGATTCTTGTTACTGGGTGTGAGTTGCAATGCCAGGGTTTTACTTATATGTCATTGTGAAAGAGATTCCGGAGATACAATACGAATTATTTCCGCCCGAAGAGCGACGAGAAAAGAACGAAAGTTCTATGAAGGTGGCGCACGATGAAAAAAGAGTATGACCTTTCCAAAATGAAATCCCGCAGAAATCCGTATATTTCGAAATTAAAGAAACCCGTGACCATACGGCTTGGTGAGGATGTGATTGACTATTTCAAGAAAATGGCTGAGGAATCTGGTATTCCTTACCAAAGCCTTATAAACCTTTATCTGAGGGATTGTGTGGCTCAACATAGGGAAGTTGATATTTCATGGCGTAAACAGGCCTGACAATGCGCTTCTACTCGCACACTCTTCCGCGTCGCTTGCTTTGTGCGGTCTTCCCCCTTAAGTGCGGCGGTTGTAGAGCAACCCGAGCGTCCCGGATCAAGGCGCTGCCCGCAAGAAATGGCTGGCCCTCTCCAAAGGCTGCATCGTCGACAGGCTACGCTGTTGACTCAATCGCAAATCCGGACCTGGATTATGAACTCTGCGTGATC
>WFXP01000051.1 GCA_015490535.1 Gammaproteobacteria bacterium | reverse complement strand
GTACCCTCCCCCCCGGATACATCCCCGCCTCCGCCGCAGCCGCCGGCCGCCAGCAGCCCCGCGGCGAGCAGCACGACACCGGTCAACCGGGCCATTTTCGCTGAATTCACCATCATCTCTCCATCCTGTAGAACCATCCTGCCGGGAACCATACACCGCATCCGGCATTCGCATGCCTGGCTGGCATCCTAAATCAGCAGGTTACGGTATGCAAGAGCATCCCTGCCGGGAAAAGGCGGGGGAGGCCCTTCCCCCCCTGCTCAGCAGGGTGTTGAAAAATACCGTCCTGGCCTTTTTCCACCCCGGCATCCGCCGCAAGCGGGCAACCCCCCGAACCAGTTATTTCAGGGCTGCGGCCAGCCCCGGCTCCAGATCCGCCTTGATATCGTCCAGATCCTCCAGGCCCACCGCAATCCGCACCAGACCATCCCCGATCCCGGCGCTGGCTCTCATCTCCGGCGTAAGACGGCCGTGGGTGGTGGTTGCGGGATGGGTGATGGTGGACTTGGTATCCCCTAGGTTCGCGGTGATGGAGAGCAGCCTGGTGCTGTCTATGAGCCTCCAGGATGCCTCCTTTCCCCCGATGAGGTCGAACGCCAGAACCCCCCCGAAGGCGCGCTGCTGGCGCGCAGCCAGTTCGTGCTGGGGGTGGGTGGGAAGGCCCGTGTAATAGACCCGGCCCACCGCCGGGTGCTGCTCGAGCCACCGGGCGAGCCCCAGGGCGTTGGCGCTGTGGGCCTCCATGCGCAGCCGCAGGGTCTCCAGCCCCTTGAGGAAGATCCAGGCGTTGAAGGGGCTCATGCAGGGGCCGGCGGTACGAAGAAAACCGTACACCTTCTCCATCTGCGCGTCGCGCCCCACAACGGCGCCCCCAATGGCCCGTCCCTGACCGTCGATATACTTGGTGGCGGAGTGGATTACCACATCCGCGCCCATATCCAGCGGGCGCTGCAACGCCGGGGTACAGAAACAGTTGTCCACCACCAGCAGGCAGTCATGGGCGTGCGCCAGTTCCGCCAGCGCCCCGATATCGGCCACCTCCGCCAGCGGATTGGACGGGGTCTCCACGAACAGCAGACGGGTTCCGGGACGGATGGCTCTCTCCCATGCATCCAGATCCGACGGCGCTACATAGCTGGTCTCGATACCGAAACGGCGCAGGTGATCATTGAACAGCACCGTTATGGAGCCGAATATGGCTCGTGACGACACGATATGCTCCCCCCCGTCGAGCAGCGCCAGGCAGCAGCTCAGGATGGCGGACATCCCGGAGGCGGTAGCGACACAGCGCTCCCCCCCCTCCAGCGCCGCCAGCCGCTGCTCGAAGGTGCGCACGGTGGGGTTGGTGAACCGCGAATAGATGTTACCGGAGCACTCTCCGGAGAATACCGCGGCCGCCTCCGCGGCACTGCGGAAAACGTAGCTCGAGGTGGCGAAGATCGGCTCCCCCTGCTCCCTTTCATTGGTGCGCTGCTGACCGGCGCGCACCGCCAAGGTATCGAATCCGGTTCGCTGCTCCATAAGCTCACTCATCTCCGGCGGCACAATGCAAAATCCGGGGCGTAACTATTCAGCTCACCCCTGAAATACGCCGTTTCTGCGGGGAAAAATGGTCATTTACACTCCGTAAACTCGCATTTTTCGCCTTACGAATTTCGGGGGCGATCTGAATAGCTGCCGGCCCGCTTCAGACTATGCCGAACAGTTACCACCCGGGCTCCCTTGCCAGGCGGCCTCGCCCTCTCCTCTCGCCTTGACGGAGAGAAGCCCGACAGAGCCCTCCTTTAGAGGCACACAAAAACGCCTCCAGAGGCGC
Source organism: Gammaproteobacteria bacterium (assembly GCA_015490535.1). Taxonomy (GTDB): domain Bacteria; phylum Pseudomonadota; class Gammaproteobacteria; order Thiohalospirales; family Thiohalospiraceae; genus DRMK01. The sequence goes on along the minus strand of WFXP01000051.1, from coordinate 15,328 downwards.
CATGTCAAGTCTGGAGGGCCTGTTCCGTGGAGAGCTCCGGCCCGGCTGCGGCGGCATCCAGATACAGCTCCACACTACCCCTGTAATGCGGCATCTGGACAGGGTAGACAGGCGCACCACCGGGGTCGGTCAGGAGTTGCTTCACCACCGGTTGCTTCTCCTCTCCCGCCACCAGAAACAGCACATGACGCGCTTCCTCGATAACCGGCAAGGTCACGCTGACCCGCCAGCAGGCCTTCTGCTCCACATAGACCGGGGCCACGTACCGCCCAGTCTGCTGCAGGATGTCGGTTCCCGGAAAGAGTGAAGCGGTATGGCCATCCGGGCCGATTCCGAGCAGAATGAGATCGAGCTGCGGAATCCCCTCCCCGCCCGCAGGAACAATGTCCGTCAACAAACTCTCATAACGGGAGGCCACCGCATCCATCCCGCGCAGCTCGGTCTCCATGCGATGGACATTACCCTCCGGAACCGGAACATGCTCCAGCAGGGTCTCGCGCGCCATCCCGAAATTGCTCTCCGGGTGATCGGGGGGAACCGCCCTCTCATCCCCGAAAAAAAAATGCACCCGCTGCCACTCCACGGCCGCCGAAATATCCGGACAGGCGAGGATCCGGTACAGCCGGCGCGGCGTGGAACCGCCGGCAAGAGCGACATAAAATGCGCCGTGCCTTGCCACCGATTCGCGATATATATCCAGCCAGCGCCGGGCTGCCGCCCGGGCCAGCTCCTCCCGATCGCTGAACACCCTTGTCTCTGCCTGCAACACCGGCTCCTACCCCAAACTGAAAAGGCTCTTCCCCAAAACGCGCGGGTAAAATGGCAAATCATCCTTGACAGGAGGAATGCACGCCGGAAGATGGTCGGCATAAGGGGATTGGGGAGACTTTGGGATAGCCGGAGCAGTTGCGATTGGCACAGGTGGTGGATATCTGCCAGTCTCCAGCCAGACTACCCCAATCCCCTCCTGGCTACCGAGTATGAGGCGCGCATTCTGCCTGTCAAGGATGATTTGTCATTTTACCCACACAATTTGGGGAAGGGCCACTGAAAAGGGCCGCCAGCTCCCAAGAGCGAGCGGCCCATCCTTCAAAAACCAACCGCACGGGTGGAACAACCCGGTTACAGCTCACCCCTGAAATCCGCCGTTTCCGCGCTGAAAAATGGTCATTTACCCTCGCAAACTCAAATTTTTCGCCTTGCGCTGGCGAACTTCAGGGACGATCTGAACAGTTACCAGCCTGTTTCAATACCATGCTGAATAGTTACTCATCCGGTTGCCCCAAAGTGCTCGGTCCGGCAGGCTACTTGCCGGTGTTGGAGCGCCCTTTGGCGGCAGCCTTCCCCGTGCGCTTGGCGTTGGGGGTGCTCCCGTTACCGGCCGGAGCAGCCTTTCCCTTGGGCTTGGAGGTGCCCTTTGGCTTTTCAGTTGCGGATTTTTTGGCAGCAGCCGCGCGCTTGCGCTTCTGCGCGGCCGCCTTCTGCCGTGCAGCTCTCTTCCTGGCCTTGCGCGCCATCATGCGATCGTAGCGCTTCTCCCACTGGGCGGCAAAAGTGGCTATCGCCTTGTTTTTGGCAATCTCCTTTTTCTCCGCCTGGGCCACGGCCAGCATGTCCTCCTTGAGCTGAACCGCCTGCTCACGCAGCTTCAACTTGGCATCCGCCAGCGCCTCCCTTGCCGTAACAACAGCCGCCCGCGCCTTCTCCAGCGCATTTTTTGCTGCCTTGCTCTTTTTCTGCCTGTAGTTGGCCGTGGCGCTCTTCACCTTCTCCTTGCGCGTTTCGAGCTTCTGCTGCTCCTTGACCACTGCAGCACCCAAACGCTCGAAAACCGTCACCGATTTCTTGACCTGCTTGAGCGCCGCAACCTGATCCTTGTTAACCGGGGTTTTATCGAGCAGCTTCCTGGCCGCTGTCGCCAGTTTGTCCGCCCGCTTTCCCGATGTAGCTTTCTTGATTGCCATTGGTTGTTTTACCCGTATTGTCCACTGTGAAAACAGATTTGCTCGCTGATTATAACCTTGGTTTCCGTTTTTTCAAGCAACAAACAAACTTTTTTGGAAAAAACGGGGTGTTTTTTTGCCTTTTTGCAAGAAAATACCGTCAAATTTCCACTGTCATACTTCAGCGTCACCTCTATAACGGCCGGAGAAGACAATCTCTTTAATATTTTTTTGTGAAAGGGATTGCGCCACCACACGATCTTTTTCGCGCAACAGGTCGTCCACCTGGGCGGCGGCGGGAACAGCCGGCGCAACCCCGAAGCCGCCAACCAGGTTTACGCTGCGCAGAATTTCAGTGGCGGAAATGGTTTCCGGATCCCTGGCCGGTAACCAGGAGTCAGGTCCTCTTCCCGCCGCCACGACAAGACCGCCCTGCTCCAGGGTTTCAAGCAGCTCCCCCGCCCAGTCAACGGGTATTTTCAGATCCCGTACAATCTCCGCCGTGGTCGGGGGAGCAGCTCCACGACAGAAAGGCTCGACGATGCGCGCCATGATCAACAGGGCCACTCTTTCTCTCTGCTCTCCTTTGAGCCACCCGGGTGCGCCATGTTCCTTTATGCAGGATGGATTGTGGAGATAGAAGGCGGTCTGCGCCCCGATCAAAACGATCAACCAGTTCAGATGAAGCCAGATCAGAAAGGTGATCAAAATGGCAAAGCTGGAATATATGGCGGCATATTTGGTGGAGGATGCAACAAAGGATGCAAATCCCCACCCGGCAAGCTGCCACAGGATGCTGGCGAACAGGGCGCCGCCAAGCGCCGCCGCAACTCTCACCCGGGTGTTGGGTATAAATGTGTAGAGAAAGGCAAAGGCCAGAACAAACAGCAGTTTGGGAATCACCCTGCCAGCGGTGTAGAGCGCCGTTCCAAACGGTTCGATGGTCAGAAGATGCTGAACAAGAGTGGTGCTCATTAGCGAGGCGCTCAGCCCGACCGCGGAGAACATCAGCACCGGCCCGATCAGGATCACGCTCAGATAATCACTGAAACGCCTCGCAAAACTGCGGTTTTCCTTTACCCGCCAGATCTGGTTGAACGATTTCTCTATCTTGTTTACCAGGCTCACGACGGTAAAGAAGAGCATCGCCAATCCGAGCGAACCCAGTACGCCGACCCGCATGTTGCTTACGAAACCCACAATACGCTCCCCAATCTCGGTTCCGTTGGGCCCGAGCGGCTCCAGAAACTGCATCAGCAACGGTTCCAGCTGATTGTAAACCCCGAACGCCTGCAGCACCGAAAAACTCACCGCAAGCAGAGGCACCAGGGACAGCAGCGTGGTGTAGGAGAGGCTGGCCGCACGCAACGACAGCTGCCCGTGAGCCAGATCGTGCCCCAGGCAGTAGAGTATCTGCAGCGACCGGAGTGCGTCTCTCCGCAGCGGACCGTACCGCTCCGGGTCGCGCCACACGCACCTCTTTACTGAATGCAGGATTGTCCTGTCCACTATCCGGATCCGCGCCCTGACAGGAAGCGAAATACTCTTTGCAGATCGAACGATACCGCCAGAAAAGCCGGTATCGCAAGAAGCGTAATCAGTGTTGCAAATGCCAACCCCGAGGATAGCGCAAGCGCCATGGGGGAGACAAACGGATCCATTCCGCCCCACCCGTAAGCGGTGGGGAGCAGCCCCAGCACGGTGGTGGCGGCGGTGAGTACCACGGCGCGCAGCCGCCTGCGTCCCGCCTGGATGATCGCTTCGCGCCACTCCAGGCCCTGCTCGATGGCACGCTGCACGAAAACCAGCAGCACCAGGGCGCTGTTGACCACCACACCCGAGAGCGCCACCATGCCCATCAGGGCGAAGAAAGAGAGCGGCATCGGCCGCCAGAACAGATCGTGCAGGTAGAAACTCACGATGATCCCGATGGCGCCGAACGGTATGGCCAGCAGAACGATGATGGGATAACCCAGACTGTTGAACTGAATGGCAAGAATAAAAAAGATCCCCACGATGGCGAACAGGAACGAGAACATGAGATCCCGCACCGATTCCTGGTGCTTCTCCTCCTCGCCACCGTAGTTGACGGTCACCCTGCCCGCAGCGTCACCCAGCCACTGGGGCTCCTTATCCATCACCAGGCGGTTTATCTCGGCACTGGTTAGACGGTCGGTGTCTATGTTTGCGGTTACCGTGACCACGCGGATCCCCGCCTTGTGGCGAATGGTAGAGTAGCCGGGATGCTCCTCGAAGCGGGCGATCTTCTCCAGCGGCACCAGTCCCCCTTGCCGGCTCGGAATCTCCAGACTGCCGATCATCTCCAGCTGCCGTTTTCCGAAGTCCGGAAATCGTATGGTGACATCGATCTCCTCGGTGCCGCGGCGCAGGGTGGTGACCACCAGGCCGTCCACCGCCGCGCGCAGGTGGTTGGCGGCCGTGGCCAGATCCACCCCCGCGTATGCCGCCAGACGGCGATCCAGCACTATGTGCAGCTCGTCGTCGCCGCGCTGCAGCCCGCTCTCTACCGAAGTGACCCCCTCCACCTGCTCGAGAAATCCGATCAGGCGCCGCGCCACGGTTTCCCCGATCTTGCTGTCGTTGCTGCTGATCTCCACCTCCAGCGGACGCCCGGTGGGAGGACCGCCCTTGATCTCGGTAAAGGCGATCTTCAGGCCGGGGAAGAGAGGCGGAATCTCGCGCGCAAGCCTGTGCATGTCATCCATGGCATCATGTTCGGGACGGGACACCGCAGGCACATAGAGCACCCTGATCTGCCCATAGCGCGAACCGCGCTGGGTAAGCGGATCGCCCGCATCCATGGCGATCTGCCCGGTGGTGACGATGGTGGCCTCCAGGTAGCGGGGTTCGATGCTCTCCCGCACCTTCTGATCCACCTCCAGCAGACGCTCCTGCATGCGCTCAAGGGTGATGCCGGATGGCGCGGTAACGCGCAGCACATACTGATCCACGCCGGCGGGAGGAAATAGCTGGAACGACATATGGGTCCCCGCCAGCCAGACGCTGCCGGCCAGCATGGCCACGGAGATGGCTATGGTCAGCCAGCGCAGCTTGATGGCCAGCTTCAGCAGCCTTGCGTATCCGTTCTCCATCGCCACCAGCCAGGCGCGCTCCTTGACCTGCTTGCGCGGATGGGCGATGTGGGCGACATGGCTGGGGAGAATGAAGAACGACTCCAGCAGCGACAGGGCCAGCATCAGCATCACCACCACGGGGATGGAGACGATGAACTTGCCGATGATGCCGCTCATGAACAGCATGGGGAGAAAGGCGACAATGGTGGTGGTCACGGTGGTGGTGACCGGCCCGATCAGCTCGATGGCCCCCTTCACCGCCGCCTCCAGGGGCCGCAACCCCCGCTCCATATGGTAGGTGATGTTCTCGCCGATGATTATGGCATCGTCCACCAGCATTCCCAGCACCATGATGAAACCGAGCATGGAGATCAGGTTCAGGGTCATGCCCGACAGGTAGAGAATGTAGAGTCCGCAGGAGAAGACGATGGGCAATCCCCAGGTGGTGGTAATGGCGACGGAGGGGCGCAGAAACATGAACAGCGACAGGAATACCAGGACGAGCCCCACCGCGCCGTTGTTGGTCAGCACCGCGAGGCGCATGCGGGTGAAGCGCGAGAAGTCCTCGAAGGTCTCCACGTGCACCTGCTCCCCGTAGATCTCCGGAACCCTGTCCAGATAGCCGCGCAGGGTGTCCACCACATCGATGATGTCGGCGTCGGTCTTCTTGAGGATGATCATGCTGAGCGCGGTCTCCCCGCTCACGTTGTGCAGGACCCGCGGCTCGACAAGGCTCTCCTCCACGGTGGCGATATCCCCGAGGCGCAATGCGTCACCGCGCTCGTTGGCGCGCAGCACCAGTCCGGCCACGTCCCGTGGATCCCTGAACTCCCCGACGATGCGCAGGGCCTTCTGCCCGTTGCCGGTATCCAGCTCACCCACCGGGGCATTGATGTTCCAGCCGCGCAGCAGCTCGCTCACCTGGGAGATGGAGACCCTGTGGCGACGCATTTTCTCCGGATCCACCACGATACGCAGCTCCGCCTTGCGGTCACCCGGCCTCTGCACCATCGCCACCCCCTCCAGGTTGAGCAGATCCTGCTCAATCCGGTCGCCCAGCCGTTTCAGCTCCACCGGTGGCAGCGGCGCCGATATGGCCAGCCGGATGACCGGAAACACGGTGCCGTCTATCTCCAGCACATAGGGTTGGCGCGGCAGGTCGTCGGGCAGATCGGCGCGATCCACCGCCAGCTGCACGTCACTGGTGATACGCGCGCGGTTGGTGGCGTCGGGATCCAGATCCAGGGTGATGGTGCCGGAGCCGGGAAACGATACCGAGATCATCCTGTCGATGCCGTTGAGCGCCTTTATCTCCTGCTCGATGGGGGTGATCACCAGACGCTCCACCTCCTCGGGAGTCGCCCCGGGGTAGCTTACCCCGATCTGGATCTGATCCAGGTTGACGTTGGGAAACGCCTCCCGGTTGATCTCGTAGGCGGCGAACAGACCCAGCAGCAAAACGGCGACGGAGATCAGATTGACCAGCAGGCCACGCTGGACGAAGAACCGGATGAGGCCCGTCATGGAGTAAGCTTCCCACGCAGCAGGGCCAGGGTCGCGCGGCGCTTGAGCAGCTCCACACGCTGCTGCTGCAGGGCCAGTTCAGCGGCCTGCAGCTCCGCCTCGTGCTGAATCAGCAGGCTGGTGTCCAGACGCGCCCCCCGGTAGAGACGCTCCGACTCCCGGTACTTGGCGGCTTCGCTCTCCAACCGCCGGCGATAGCTCTCCAGGGCCTTGCGGTTCTCCCCTATCTCCGCCACCAGACCGGCGACGCGGTAACGCAATTCGTAACGCAGCCTCTCCATCTCCTGCAATACCCGGTCGCGCTCCAGTTGCGCCTGGTAGAGCGCGGCATCGAATCCCCGGAGATCCAGCGCCTTCTGATACTCCACGCTCACACCACCCGCCACATCCGATCGGTTCAGAAATCCCTCTCCGGTATCTCCGGCCAGATTACGCACCCCGGCGGAAACCACCAGGTCCAGCATGTCGCGGCGCGCATCGCGGCGCTGCTCTATCACTGCGCGGGCGATCTCCAGGCGGGCCCGCTGCTGCTCCAGGGCGGGACTGTGCCGGTAGGCATCGCCGAGGATGGTCTCGATATCGGCCCCGGAAGCGGGAAGCCCCTCCGCATCCTCCAGCAACCTGAGCCGGTTGTCCCAGGGCATCCCCAGGAGGCGGTTGAGGGAGATCTGCTGCTCGCTCCACAACAGCTCCAGAGAGCGGTGGGCCGCCCGCTCCGCCTCCAGCCTGGCCTGCGCCTGCAGGCGATCCTGCTTTTCGGCCAGCCCTAGCCGGGACCTCTCCTCGATATACCCTTTCAGCCGCTGCGCCCGGCGGATGGCGTCACGGCTGTTGGCCAGGCGGAAGCCGGTGAACAGCGCGGAGTAAAACAGGTCGATCGCCTGCTGCGCCAGCCGATCACGCTGCTCGCGGCGTCGGGCCCGGGCGATCTCTGTCTGCTGCCGGGCGATTACCAGACCCTGGTTGTACTCCGGATTGGCATCCCCGCGCCAGAGGGGCTTGCGGTAGCTGAGATCGGCATTGATGCTGTCCGCCGGATTGGGGTAGCCGCGAAAAACCGCACCTCCGCTGTTGTCCTCCCGCCGGAGGGAGGCGGAGAGGCCAATCCGTTCCCCGCTGCTCAAGGTACGGCCCAGTTCGCCGCCCAGGCTGTAGATGTCACTCGGCGTGCCGATGAAGGAGATCTCCCTGGAGTAGCCACCTCTCCAGCCCAGCACGAAACCGGTCCGGCTCTCCACCTGCGGCAGCTCCTGCCGGGCATGCTCAACATCCAGATCCGCGAGCAGCAGATCGGGGTGGTTATCCAGGGTACGCTGCAGCAGTCGATCCAGGGTGAGCTCCTCCTCTGCCAACACCAAAAGGGGGAAAACCAGCAAACAGAGGGCGAACAGGTGGGAAAGCAGCCGTTTCACCGTCGCTCCGCTTTCGATCAAAAGGCCAGCAAGGGTATGGCAGGCGACGATGACAAACCGTCCTGTCCGGCAAAAAGCCTGGTCGAGAAAGGGTAGCAGTGCTTCCGGATAGCCATTCGGTTTCCTCTGATTCTCTTTGATGCGCATCCAAAAAAACCAGTAACCGATTATGCCAGAAAGGTTGAACCCATTCAGACAAAATGATAGAGACTCCCGGCCACCTTTCATCACGGCCACAAAGGTGCCTGCCGATTACTCCAGACAGGTCATCCGCATGGCCGCAGGCGCTGGGTGGTGGTCAAGCAGGGACGGGAACCAAAGGCAACGAATCAGGAAGGTCTTTCTCCAATCGTGTGGGTGAAATGGTAAATCATCCTTGACAGGAAGAATGCACGCCGGAAGCTGGTCGGCAGAAGGGGATTGGGGAGAGTTTGGGATAGCCGGACCAGTTGCAGTTTGCGCAGGTGGTGGATATCCGCCACTCCCCGGCCAGACGGCCCCAATCCCCTTCTGGTTACCGAGTATGTGGCGTGCATTCCGCCTGTCGAGGACGGAGCCGCTACGCGGTGATTTACCATTTCACCCACACGATTGGAGAAAGACCTTACTGATTTATACCTTGAATAGTGTACTGGAATAGCTGGCGGAGAGGGCGGGATTCGAACCCGCGTGGGGCGGTAAGGCCCCCATCCGATTTCGAGTCGGTGCCGGTATGACCGCTTCGGTACCTCTCCATCGGCCGCATAGGATACGACTTTATCAACCCCGCAACAAGCTACGCTATCACATGCTCCCCCGACGCCCGCGGCCTGCCGGGACAATCGGCGGCAAGGCGGTCTCTGGTGGATGGTTGGACGGCGCGGCGTCGCCGCTCCTGGCGAGAGCCGGCAACTTCCGGAGATCCTCTTCAAAACCAGCATGATCTGTAGCAGACTGTTCCGGTCCTCGTCGCCCCAGTCGCCTCTCTAGTACTCTTTCAAGGTAATAAATTAGGATGGTCTTCCTCAAATCGTGTGGGTAAAATGGTAAATCACCGCGTAGCGGCTCCGTCCTTGACAGGCGGAATGCACGCCACATAATCGTTAACCAGAAGGGGATTGGGGCGGTCTGGCCGGGGAGTGGCGGATATCCACCAGCTGCGCCAATTGCAACTGGTCCGGCTATCCCAAACTCTCCCCAATCCCCTTCTGCCGACCAGCTTCCGGCGTGCATTCCGCCTGTCAAGGATGATTTACCATTTTACCCACACGATTTGAGGAATACCCAATCAGGATTCAGCGCTCCTCTGGATCTTAATTTGTTGCCTTGAAAGAGTACTAGGAGGAAAGAGACCGAAACCCGGGATGGTTTTTCAGCCGGGAGATATACTGCACCTGTTATGGTTCCTGTCGTGAAAGCACTCCTGTTGTATTCGACGCTGCTGGCGGGAGTTCTGTACGTTCCCCCTTCCGCGCAGCTGACACAGCTCCAGGATGTGTTGCAGAACAACCGGCTGACAGTGGTAACACGCAAATCCCCAAGCACCTACTACGAAGAGCTCGCCGGACCGTCCGGGCCGGAGTTCGATCTGGTGAGCATGTTTGCCGAGTGGCTGGATGTGGAGCTCACTGTCACCGTCGCGGACGATCTGGAGCAGGTGTTCTCCTTGCTGATGCGTGGCAGGGCGCACTTCGCCGCGGCGGGACTGACGCAGACCGCAGAGCGGCAGAAACGGTTGCGTTTCGCCCCTCCATATCAGCACGTGGTGCAACAGCTGGTCTACCGGCAGGGTTCGGTTCGTCCCAGAAGCATCGGGGATCTGGGAGAGGGGAGACTGGTGGTGATGGCCGGCAGCAGCCATGCAGAACGACTCCGCGAGTTACGCCAACAGTATCCAAAGCTTGACTGGGAGGAGAGCCAAATCCTGGACGGCGGCGAACTGCTCCGGAAAGTGGAGACAGGAGAGATCAACTACACGGTGGCAGACTCCAACGAACTGCGCCTGTCACGCCGCTTCTACCCCCATGTAAGGGTGGCGTTCGAGCTGAGCGAAGCGCAGCCCATCGGCTGGGCATTCCCCATCGGAGGCGATGACACCCTCTACCGGCAGGCGGTCAACTTCTTTGTGGAGATCCACAACAACGGTATCCTGGAGCAGATTCTGGAGCGCTATTACGGCCATCTGGGAGATTTTGACTACGTGGAGACCACCACGCTCATGCGCCACATCGAGGAGCGGCTTCCGAACTACATCGGGCTGTTCAGGGAGGCCGCCGGCAGACACGGTATCGACTGGCGGCTGCTGGCCGCCATGGCCTACCAGGAGTCGCACTGGGATCCGGAGGCGGTATCTCCCACGGGGGTACGCGGCATCATGATGCTGACCCGAATCACCGCCAAGCAGATGGGGGTCAAAAGGCGCACCGATCCCGAACAGAGCATCCACGGTGGTGCGCGTTACCTGCACCAGCTCAAAAACCGCCTGCCGCCGGAGATCGGTAAGCCGGACCGCGACTGGATGGCGCTGGCAGCCTATAACATTGGCTACGGCCATCTGATGGATGCCCGCGAGATCACCCGCCGGTCAGGAGGAAACCCCAATCTCTGGATGGATCTGAAACGGAAGCTCCCCCTGCTGCGCGACAAGCGGTGGTACCAGTCCACCAACTACGGGTTCGCTCGGGGTGACGAAGCGGTCCGGTATGTGGAGAACATACGCAGCTACTACCAGATCCTGCTCCGGGAGTTCGACCACCCCGATACGGACCGCCGGACCCTTCAGTCGGGGTAACCGTTCGCTCACCCCTGGAAACCGCCGTTTCTGCGTTGAAATCAGCTCCGGATTCAGGTGCAGAGCTGGCGGAGAAGATACTCCGACTTAACGTATATAGTACCTGACGCCCAGGGAAAGCATGTCCAGATCACCGAACGAGAAGCTGGCCTTGAGGGCCAACCGCTTGCTCGTGCTGTAGAGCACTCCCGGCGTAAAGGTGAGATCGTTGTCGAACAGGCTGTCGTAGCTTATATCGGCATTGACCTCCAGATTGGGCTGCGGTTCGACGCGCACCCGTGCGCCCAGGCGAATACCGGTATCATCTCTTACCGCGCCGTCCCACTCTCCCTGCATCAGGGAAGCGTGGAACATGAGATCGCTGTTCTTGAAGTTCTTCAGCTGGTAATGATATCCACCGCCCACGGAGGCAACCCGCAGCTCCCGATCACCGTTGCCTTTCGATGTGTCGGCAAACAGATATTGCCCCATTACGTTCCAGTTGGGTTTCAGATCGAATGAAATACCGGTCACCAGACCACTGAAATCCTCGATATCCACATACTCAAGCTCGGCATAGCTGTACGAAAACCAGGAGGGAATCACCCGGCTGAAGCTGAATTCGGCGGCGCTACCGGCCGTGGACAGGGAAAACAGCAGCGCGGCAACGCCGCCCGCGATTTTCTTGTTCATGTTCTCTCCATAGATGCTGAAACCGCTCCGACCGCCGACCGGAGCCACTTTTCCACGCTGTTCACCAAGTCGTCTGGGTAAAATGGCTACAGAGTCGCCAATACCTTTCCCGCTGCGGCCACGGTGGCATCCAGATCATCGTCGCCGTGCGCGCTGGAGACGAAACCCGCCTCGAATGCCGAGGGCGCCAGGTAGATCCCCTCCTCCAGCATGCCGTGGAAGAACAGGTTGAACCGATCCACGCTGCACCTCTCCACCACCTGGCTGTAGCTGGTTATCCTCTCCTCTTCGGTGAAGAACAGCCCGAACATTCCGCCCACCTGGTTGGCGCTCATGGGAATCCCCGCGCTCTCCGCCGCCGCCAGGATCTCCTGCACCAGCCGTCCGGTCTTCTCCGCCAGCCGCTCGTGGAATCCGGGCTGGCTTATGATGTCCAGAGTGGCCAGGCCGGCGGCCATGGCCACCGGGTTGCCCGACAGGGTCCCTGCCTGATAGACGGGACCGAGCGGCGCGATCTGCTCCATGATCTCCCGTTTTCCGCCGAACGCCCCCACCGGCATCCCGCCGCCGATCACCTTGCCCAGGGTGGTGAGATCGGGCCGCACCCCGTAGAGCTCCTGGGCCCCTCCCAGGGCCACCCGGAAACCGGTCATAACCTCGTCGAAGATCAGCAGGCTGCCATACTGGTCGCAGATCTCCCGCAACCCCTGCAGAAAACCCTCCACCGGGGGAATGCAGTTCATGTTACCGGCAACCGGCTCCACGATGATGCAGGCCACCTGGCCACCCACCCGGGAGAAGGCGTCGCGCACCGCCTCCAGGTCATTGAAGGGCAGGGTCAGGGTGTGCTCGGCTAACGCTGCCGGAACTCCGGGGGAGCTGGGCACCCCCAGGGTCAGGGCGCCCGAGCCGGCCTTCACCAGCAGGGAGTCGGAGTGGCCATGATAACACCCCTCGAACTTCACGATCTTGTCGCGCCCGGTAAAGCCCCTGGCAAGACGGATGGCGCTCATGGTGGCCTCGGTGCCGGAGTTGACCATGCGTACCAGATCCAGCGACGGCACCAGCTCACAGACCCGATCCGCCATGCGGGTCTCCAGCACCGTCGGAGCACCGAAGCTGAGACCGTTGCGGGCGGTCTCCAGCACCGCCCCGATCACTTTCGGGTGGGCATGGCCCACGATCATGGGACCCCAGGAACCCACGTAATCGATGTAGCGCATGCCACTCTCCGAATAGAGGTGCGCCCCCTCGGCCCTTTTGAAGAAGATCGGTTCCCCGCCCACGCCACGGAACGCCCGTACCGGGGAGTTCACTCCGCCGGGTATGTGCCGCTGCGCCTCCTGGAACAGCTCGTGTGAATGTTGCATCGCTCCTGCCACCTCTACTCTTGCAGATCCGGTTGCCCGCCCGGCCAGGCGAAGAGCCGGGCATAGCGCCGCGCCGCGGCCAGAACGTCCGGCTGGCCAAACACCCCGTGAATCACCGCCAGGGCATCCGCCCCGGCCTCGATCAATCTGCCACCATTCTCCGGAGAAATGCCGCCGATGGCAACTATCGGAACATGCAGCGCCTCCCTGGCGCGGCGCAACAGCTCCAGGGGAGCGCGGAGAGCGTCCGGCTTGGTGGAGGAGGGATAGAAGCTGCCGAAGGCCACATAGTCCGCCCCCTCCGCCTCCGCGCGCTGCGCCAGCTGGAGGCGATCATAACAGGATACTCCGATGATGGCCTCCGGACCCAGCAGGGAGCGCGCCTCGCGCAGGGTGGCATCCTCGCGGCCCAGGTGCACGCCGTCCGCCTCCACCCGGAGCGCCAGCGCCGGATCGTCATTGACCAGGAACGGAACGCCCCGCTCCCGGCACAGCGCGGCCAGGGCCGAGGCCTGGCGCACGCGAAGCGGCTCCTCCCCGGACTTGTCCCGGTACTGCACCAGGCGCGCCCCCCCGTCCAGGGCGAGCCGGACGCGGGCGATCAGCCCATCCCCCGCCGGCGCGGTGATGAGATACAGCCCGCGGATGGCCGCTCCACTCACCGCTCCGCCCAGTAGAGGCGATCCGGCAGATGTTGTCCCATGCCCGGCCGATAGCCATGGCGCAGCGCCTGCCAGGTGAACTCCTGCGCCTCCTGCACCGCGCTGCACGGCTCGTTGCCATGCGCCAGCAGGGCGGCCGTGGCGGAGGCCAGCGTGCATCCCGAACCGTGGTACTCCTGCTCCAGGCGCGGCCAGCGCCAGCTATCCAGCCTGCGCATGTTGGCGTAGAGCGTGTTCTCCACCTGGGGAGTGTCTTCGTGGGTGCCGGTGATCAGCACATACTGGCAACCGTACTCCTCCAGCTGCTGGGCACAGGCCGCCAGACTGTCCGCCTCGGGGGCCAGAATGCGCGCCTCGCGGCTGTTGGGGGTAAGCAGCGTAGTCAGGGGGAGCAGAAGCTCTATCAGCGCCTCCCGCAGCTCACCGTCCGCCAGTTCGGTCCCGCCTCCGGCCACCAGTACGGGGTCGAGAACCACCGGAATACCGGGATAGTCACGCAGCAGGGTGTGGATTACCTCCACATTCTGCACGCTGCCCGGCATCCCTATCTTGAATGCGCCCACCGGCATATCCTCCAGCACCGCGCGCGCCTGCTCCACCACCAGGGCACCCGCCACCGGATGGCTGGAGATGACGTTGGCGCTGTCCTGCACCGTCAGTACCGTAACCACCGGCGCCAGGTGGCACCCCATGCTGGCCACCGCCTCGCCGTCCGCCAGGATCCCCGCCCCGCCGGTGGGATCGCTGCCGGAGAAGGCCATCACGACAGGGGGGATACGCCGCCCGGAAAGCATGCCGGCAGGGAAGACGCTACCGATCTTCGGCATCCGGCCAGTGATGGGCGCGGCGCCGGGGATCTTCCTTCTTCATCTCGGTGGGCAGCAGGGGATCGTCGTCATCCATCAGCAGACGGTTACCATCCCCCTCCAGATCATCGTACTGGCCCCGCTTTATGGCCCAAATCAGCAGCCCCACCATTCCCAGGCCCAGCACCAGCATACCTGGAATCAGAGAGTAGATTACTTCCATCGTGTCGCTTCCACCTCTTTGCCGGCAACTGCCCAATCCGGCGACAATTGCAAATCACTGCGTTCAGGCACGGGTTCACCGCGCCAGCCCTGACCGCTCCACCCGGGAACACGGTGATCGCGCCGGAGCCCCCTTGCACCCCGCCCCTATTCCGGTATCTCTCATGCCCGCGACGGGCTGTTCACTCGTCGCCACCCGCAGTACTCCGTCAAGGTATTAACTCGGCAATAGTTTAGTTTATGCCGCTGCATAGCGGATCTTCCGATGCTCGAAGTACTTGGCGACCCGGGCCGGCTTGTTCTGCAGCATCCGCATGTGTGAGATCACCTTCTTCTTCAACTGCTTCTTATCCCTGGCCGGTTTCCCGCTATGCACTCCGGCCTTCAGATCGCAGTTCAGATATTCATCGGGGTTCAACTCCGGTGAATACGAGGGCAGATAAAACACCGTGATCTCTTCCTCATGCTCCTTGAGCCACTTCTTGAAGACCTTGGCATGATGAACGCGCAGGTTATCCAGAATCAGGTAGACCTTCCGCTTCGATGACTTGATCAGGCGCTTGCAGAAGTCGATCAGGATTTCCGTATTCATGCTGCCCTCGAAGACCTTGAAGCGGACCTTTCCCTGATTCGTGATCGCTGAAATCATATTGGCCGAAGTCCGCTTGGCGTTGAGCCGTATCACCGGGGTCTTTCCCTTGGGCGCATAACCTCGCTCATGCTGACTGTCATTGCGTATCCCGGTCTCATCGCCCCAGTAAATCTCGGCCTTCTCCTGCTTCGCCTGGGCCTTGATCTCCGGATACTCCTCTTCCAGCCAACGCTGTACCGCCCGCGGATTCTGTTCATAGG
>WFXP01000050.1 GCA_015490535.1 Gammaproteobacteria bacterium | reverse complement strand
GCCACCGGCAGTTCGGGCGGGGGGGCGCGTGACCGGTGGGCCGAAAGGGCTGGGTTGGCGCGCCTCTTCCGGTCTGTGGAGACGGGGGATGTATTCCGGGCGGGATGTTCCGGCACCGCGTCGCGGCGGGAGGGGCGACCATGGCGTCGGTGGCAACCAGTGTGAGTTCGTGCAATAATGGCGCGGTTGTTGTGGGTTTTTATATCGGTTCGTTCGGATATGCAGAGACGCGAGGGTGTTGCGGCGGGTCACGGCGGAGTGCTCCTCCCTGGGGTCGGGTTCCGGTCGGTGTTTTGTTCCCTCTTGTTGTCTGTGTCCCTTCTCTGGGGCGCCGCTCTCTTTGCCGAGGAGAGCGTTTGCGTGCGCGTTATCGGGTCCCAGTGCGACGCGTCTCAGGAGGCCATGCTGGAGGCGTTGCTGAAGGACATGAATGTCTATGGCTACGTGGAGCGCGAACTGGAGAGCGATGGCAAGGTGCCGGCATTCGAGCTTCTTCCCAAGGACAGGTTCGGCCTCATAAACTGGACCAAGGCGGAAGCGGACGGACTCATCTCCCCCCGCTCCACCATCGACGGTTCCGCTCCGGATGAGGAACCGGCCGAGAGCTTCTTCGAGAACATCATTCTGCTGCAGACCGCGGTGCACTTCATGCCGGACGTGCTGTTTCCGCACGGGATTCACAGCAACATGATCAGTTGCGAGAGCTGTCATCCGGAGCCTTTCAAGGAGAAGAACGGATCCAACGACATAAAGATGACGGAGATCTTTGAAGGGAAGTGGTGCGGCAAGTGTCACGGCAAGGTGGCGTTTCCGGTGACCAGGTTCTTCAACTGCAGGCGTTGTCACGTAATGAGAAAGACCGCATTCGGAAAGCCCTATTCACAATAGAGGTAATAGCGGTTCTCTCCGGGCGAAGCGAACCGCCGTTGTGCGGCCGCAGCCGGGCCGCCCGCCCCTGGTAGGCGGAAGCTCCAGCATGCTCCAATACCCATTCTGCCGGTCACCCTCCAGCGGGAGCCCCGCCCGTTTTCGACGCAGCAATGGCGCGCGGATTTCAGGGGTGAGCTGAATAGTTACCACACCGGAAGGTTGGCAACGGCAAGCGGAGGCGCGCCGGCGGGGCATGTATGGCGCCCCAGACACGATTCGAACGTGTGACCTTCCCCTTAGGAGGGGGATGCTCTATCCAGCTGAGCTACTGGGGCCGTGCCATCCGCATTTTAAGGGGGGGGCGGTGGCGGGGCAAGTCGTTACGCTGCTCCTGTCTGTCGCGCCAGCAGTGTTACCGGGTGAAGCAGCTCCAGGGTGGACCCCGCCTCGCGGAGTGCCGCCCCGATGTGGAGAGAGCAGCCGATATTGCTGCTGACCAGGAATCGCGGCTGCAGCCGCTGCAGATCCTCCAGGTAGGGCTCCAGAAGCCGCGCCGCGATCTCCGGGTGGCGCAGCATGTACTCCCCCGCAGCGCCGCAGCAGTGGCGGCTGGCCGGGAGCGGCACGACCTCAAGGTGGGGAACTCTCTCCAGTATGTCGCGGGATGGATCCCCCTTTGGCGAGATCCACCTCTGACTGCAGGGTGTGTGTAGCGCAACGGTGTGCTCCAGGGGTGCCGGCCTCAGCCCCCGGGGCCAGTCGATACCGGCCAGAAACCGGCTGATCTCCATGACCTTGCTGGACATCATGGCGGCCCGCTGGCGCCGGGCGGGGCTCAGACCGGTCATCCTCTCATACTCCAGAAGCTCGGGGCCACAGCCGCTGGTGACATATACCACCGCATCCAGCTCATCCAGGGGAAAGGCCGCCAAATTATCCAGAGCCTCCCTGTACGCCAGATCCGCTCTCCCCGCGTGGCGCTGCAGGGCGCCGCAGCACCCTTGTCCCCTGGGGATGGCGACATCGTAGCCGAGCCGGGTCAGGAGCCGAATGGAGGAGGTCAGGGTCTCTCCGTCCAGCAGCGGCACCACGCAGCCGGTAAACAGGCCCACTGTACCCTTGCGTTCTCCAGTTGCCGGGTAGTGCTCCCGGAGTCGTGGCCGGTAAGAGGAGCGAGGGAGCAGGCGCTCCAGCTCGTCCAGGCCCAACAGCCGCGGAAGCCGCGCGCCGCGCGCTACCTTCTGAATGCCGCTGAGCTGGTAAAGCCGCAGGGCCGGGGAGAGGCGCCGCAGGAGCTCCAGATTGCCGGCGGGTTTCGGCTGCGGCTCTCCGCTGCGGAGCAGCTCCCTTGCGGTTTCCATGAGCTTTCCAAAGGGTACCCCTGCCGGGCAGGAGGCCTCGCAGGCGCGGCACATGAGGCAGTGTTCCAGATGTCTCTTCAGCTGCGCGGTGGGGGGGAGTTTGCCGCCGGCGAGCGCGCCCATCAGTGCGATACGTCCGCGCGGCGATTCGCTCTCGATGCCGAACAGCCGATAAGTGGGGCAGCGTGGCAGGCAGAGGCCGCACATCACGCAGCGATCCGTCTCCTTCAGCGGTGATTCAGGTGGAATTGTCTCCATGTCGAGGCGATGGTATATTGCTCCGGCCGCAGGATATTGTGTTTTCGGCCATTCGCACCCGTTACCCGTTGGGGGTATCGAAATGGCGCCAGGGCCCGATACTACAGCAGGAGTAACTGTGCAGCATAGTCTGAAGCAGTCCGGTAGCTGTTCAGATCACCCCTGAAATTGGTCAGTTTAAGGCGAAAAACGGGGGTTTCCGAGGGTAAACCATTTTTCGACGCAGCAATGGCGGATTTCAGGGTTGGGCTGAATAGTTGCCGGCGGGATTCGCTGGTGTAGTCCAGGATGGCGCGGGGATGCGACCGCGGGGTGGTTGGCGCCGAGTGGCCGCCGGCATGGGCCCCGAACATGCTTCCCCGGAAGGCGCTGCTTCTGCCAGGGGCGTTGCCCGACGATGTTTCCCCCGCAGCGCGCGTATACCAGCCGGAGCCGGGTATATCCGGCCATCGGCAATCGGCAATCGGCATGAGTTCCTGAACTGGAGGAGGATATTGTGGGAGAGCCATATTACAGGTATCACCTTTTTTTCTGTGTCAACACGCGGGATGATGGGGGCCCATGCTGCGGCGACGCGGCGGCACAGCAGCTGCGGGACTACGCCAAGCAGCGCATCGGCGAGCTGGGGGATGCGGTCCCGGAGAGCGTTCGCGTAAATACCGCGGGTTGTATGAACCGCTGCAGTGAAGGGCCGGTGATGGTGGTCTATCCGGAAGGGGTATGGTATCGCTACCGGAGCCGTGAAGATATAGACGAGATCATAACAGAGCATCTCTGCAACCAGCGGCCGGTGGCCCGGCTCCGGATCTGAATATTCCCTCGTGGGTGGTGACGACCCCACCCTCTCCGGTCCGGAGGGGCGGCATCTGTATGGTGGGCTGGAGGAGGTGCCGGGTGGCGGCGAGGGGGGGCTGCTGCTGCGCGGCCCCGCCGGAAATATCGAGATATCCGTCTCGCATCCCGGTGATTCGGGGAGCGTGACGGCCGCGGTAGTTGTTTGCCATCCCCACCCGCTTTACGGTGGCAGCATGGCCAACAAGGTGGTGTTTACCCTCTCGGAGATCTTCAAGCGGATGGGGGTGGTCACCCTGCGGTTCAACTTTCGCGGGGTCGGCCTGAGTGACGGAGAGTTCGATCAGGGGAGGGGCGAGGCCACGGATCTCCACGCAGTGGCACGCTGGCTGCGCGAGCGGTTCCCGGGTGCATCGCTGTGGGTCGCCGGTTTCTCCTTCGGAGCATATGTGGCGCTGCGTGCCCAGCCGGTGGTACGGGCGGAGCGCCTGTTGCTGGTGGCGCCACCCGTCTCGCTGTTCGACTTCCGTAATCTGGCCCCGGTCGCGGTGCCGTGGATGGTGATCCAGGGGGGGAACGACGAGGTGGTGGATTCGCAGCTGGTACTGGAGTGGATCCGGTTCCAGCCCCGCAGGCCGCTGGTGCGTTTCATGGCGGACGCCGACCACTTCTTCCACGGGCGCCTGAGGCGGCTGGGCAGCGCCGTGGAGAGCGGCTGGCGGCGTCTTCCGGTCGGGCCATGAGGTTCCACGCCGGTCAGTCGTGCGGCGGGGCGCGACTTTTTACCGCAACTATTCGGACCGTTCTCCCCCCGAAATCGCTCGGTTTCAGGCGGAAAAAGTGGGTTTGCGCCGGGGAGATGGATATCTTTCCACGCAGAAACGGGCATGGATTTCAGAAGGTGGGTGGTTGCGGCAAAACAACAACAAAATAAACATATTTTGAATAATTGCTGGAGTTCGTGCTACATTGGGTAAGCAGTCACGGATCCCACACAGCTTGCCCAGCCGCCTCTCCGGCTCTGACGCAATCTCAACCCAATACCATGACAATCGGTAGTGATGAAGCGGCTTCAGAGCGACCCGGGGAACCGGCGCAAGGCGCGGTCCGCAGGAAGTGGGATGGCCCCGCCAAGCTGGCTTTACTACCGATTGTCCCGGTGACGGCCAGCGGATGGCTGCGTGGGTAAGCGCCCCCTTTTTGGGGGACGAGCAAGCCCGGACTGTATCTATCCTGGCGGGAACACCCGTGGCAGGATTTCCGCCCCCCCTTGGGTGGTATTTTGATGCGCGGCTCTCCTGTCGCGCTTTTTTATTGGCTTTTTCCCGCGTAACTATTCAGCTCACCCCTGAAATCCTCCATCGCTGCGTTGCAAAATGGTTATTTACCCTCGTAAACTCCCGTTTTTCGCCTTGAACTGACCAATTTCAGGGGCGATCTGAACGGTTACCAGCCTGTTTCAATACCATGGTGAATAGTTTCCCTGATTTATACCTTGAAAGGGCACCGGTTCGGAGCAGCGGCCTGTGTCAGGAGGCCGGCTGTTGTCCGCAAGCTGCGCTTCATTCCCACTTGCTCCTGAAATCCCGAGGTGATAGCTGGGAAGGGCCCTGGAAAAAAGCCTTCTCAAGAGTCGCCGGGTGATCCGACCTTGACGTGGTTGGGGCTTTGTACGAAACTACCCCGTTCAAAAAGCGGGAAATCTGGATTTTCGGGGCCAGGTGCGCTTGGCAGTGGCGGGTTGCCGCGTGTCACCCCAACGAACCGAGTCGAACAGCCATAAACCCAGGCGAAACCGGGAGACGAAATTATGAGTGTAGACGCTGTAGATACCGGCAAGCGCAGGTTTCTGACCGCAGCCACGACGGTGGTGGGAGGTGTCGGAACCGCCTTCTTGCTGGTTCCCTTTCTGTCCGCTTGGAATCCCAGCGCCAAGGCCAGAGCCGCCGGTGCCCCGGTGGAGGCGGATATCAGCAAGCTGGAGCCGGGACAGATGATGACCGTGGAGTGGCGCGGCAAACCGATCTGGATAGTGTATCGCACCGAGCGCAACCTGGAGGACCTGCCCACCCTGCGGGACCAGCTGCTGGATCCGGACTCGGAGATGCCACAGCAGCCGGAGTATTGCAAAAACGAGTACCGCTCGCGCAAGCCGGAGCATCTGGTATCCGTCGGGATCTGCACTCACCTGGGATGTTCCCCCACCTATCGTCCGGAGATAGCCCCGGCGGACCTGGGGGCGGACTGGAAAGGGGGGTTCTTCTGCCCCTGCCACGGCTCCCGTTTCGATCTTGCTTCCCGAGTGTATGCCGGGGTGCCGGCTCCAAAGAACATGGAGATTCCACCCTACTACTATCTCTCTGAGACACGCATCCTTATTGGTGAAGATGGGGAGGACGCCTGAATGAGCTTACTGTCCTGGATCGACGAGCGCTATCCTCTGACCAAGGTGTGGAACGAACACCTGGCCAAGTACTATGCGCCGAAAAACTTCAACTTCTGGTATTTCTTCGGCTCCCTGGCGATACTGGTTCTGGTCAACCAGATTGTTACCGGGGTGTGGCTCGCCATGAGCTACAAGCCCGACGCAAATCTGGCATTTGGCTCTGTCGAGTACATCATGCGCGACGTCAACTGGGGGTGGCTGATCCGCTATATGCACTCCACCGGTGCCTCGGCCTTCTTCATAGTGATCTATCTGCACATGTTTCGTGGCCTGATCTACGGCTCCTACCGCCAGCCCCGGGAGTTGCTCTGGATAATAGGGGTGATAATCTACATCCTGATGATGGCCACCGCCTTTATGGGCTATCTGCTGCCCTGGGGGCAGATGTCGTTCTGGGGGGCGCAGGTCATCGTCAACCTGTTCACGGCGGTTCCGGTGATCGGAGAGGATCTGGGGGTCTGGATTCGCGGTGACTATGTGATATCGGATGTCACGCTGAACCGTTTCTTCGCCCTTCACTTCCTGTTGCCGTTCATACTGGCCGCGGTGGTTTTTGTCCACATAGTGGCGCTGCACAAGGTCGGCTCCAACAATCCCGATGGCATCGAGATCAAGAAGGGGCCAAAAGGCAATCGCTGGAGCGATAGCGCGCCCGCTGACGGGATCCCGTTTCATCCCTACTACTCGGTGAAGGATGTGGTGGGGGTCGCCGGTTTTCTGTTTCTGTTTGCCCTGGTGCTGTTCTTCGCGCCCGAGATGGGCGGGTTCTTCCTGGAGTACCCCAATTTTGAACCGGCCAATCCGATGAAGACCCCGGAGCACATCGCGCCAGTATGGTACTTCACGCCGTTCTACGCCATCCTGCGGGCGGTGCCCTCGATTGCCGGTTCGGCGTTTCCCGGCGTGGTGGCGATGGGCATCTCCATAGCGCTGTTCTTTTTCCTGCCCTGGCTGGATCGCAGCCCGGTAAAATCGATCCGCTACAAGGGGCCCATCTTCAAGACCTGGATCGCCATATTCGTGATCTGCTTCGTGGTGCTGGGCTACCTGGGTGTGCAGCCCGCCACTCCGGGCAAGACCCTGCTGGCGCAGATCTGCACCATCCTCTACTTCGCATTTTTCCTGCTGATGCCGATCTACAGCAAGATTGACAAGACCAAGCCAGTTCCTGAGAGGGTGACCAAATGAAGAGGCTGATTTCACTGTTTCTGCTGGTGATCACACCCGCCCTCGGGCTGGCTGCCGGAGGCAATGTCCATCTGGACAGCGTGGATATCGATCCCAGGGATCGGGCCTCCCTGCAGCGGGGTGCCAAGTTTTTTGTCAACTACTGTCTGGGGTGTCACTCGGCCAAATACCAGCGTTACAACCGCATGGCGCAGGATATCGGCCTTACCGAGGAGCAGTTGAAGAACAACCTGATGTTTACCTCGGACAAGATTGGCAGCACCATGGAGATTGGTATGAGTCCGGCGGACGCCAACGTCTATTTTGGCACCACGCCGCCGGATCTGAGCCTGATCGCCCGCTCCCGCGGCGTCGACTGGCTCTACACCTACCTGCGCAGCTTCTACATCGACGAGTCGCGTCCGTTCGGGGTCAACAACGTGGTGTTCAAGGATGTGGGCATGCCCCACGTGATGTGGGATCTGCAGGGGTGGCAGCGAGCCGTTTTCCGGGAGAACGAGCATGGTGGAGATCCGGTCTTCGAGCGTTTCGAGCTGGTGAAGCCGGGTTCCATGACGCCGGGGGAGTTTGACGGCGCGATACGCGATCTGGTCAATTTTCTCGATTACGTGGGTGAGCCATACAAGCTGGAGAGGCAACGCCTGGGGGTGAAGGTACTCCTGTTTCTGGCGGTATTCTTCGTGCTTGCCTATCTGTTGAAGAAGGAGTACTGGAAGGACGTCCACTGACGCCGGCTGTTCTTCAACGGTGACACAGCTCGGAATCTTCCACCTCCGTTTCCACCCGGCGGCAGCTCGGCGGGAGGGCTCCGGTTGTTGTCCGGCACGGGAGAGACACTGACGGAGAGTCAAATGTCATGGTAGTAATCGCCAATCGGCGCGCGGTAATGACCCTTTTCTCTGGTGGCTCCGATATCGATAGCCACAGGGTGCGAATCGTCCTCGCGGAGAAGGGGATAAATGTGGATATCACCGAGGTTGCCGCGGACGAGATACCGGAAGATCTGCTCGATCTCAACCCTTACAGTACCGTGCCCACGCTGGTGGATCGGGACCTGGTGCTGTTCGAGCCCGCGGTTATCATGGAGTACCTGGACGAGCGCTTTCCCCATCCTCCCCTGATGCCGGTGGATCCGGTCTCCCGCGCCCAGAGCCGGCTGATGTTCTACCGTATCAAGAGGGACTGGGATGGTCTGCTCGCCAAGGCGTGCGGCACGGATGAGAAGGTTGTGGCGAAGGCGCGCAAGGAGCTGCGCGACAGCCTTACCTCGGTGGCACCCCTGTTTGAGCGCAATCCGTTTTTCCTGAGCGAGGAGTATTCGCTGGTGGATTGCGCCATGGCACCCCTGTTGTGGCGTCTCTCTCATGCCGGGATAACCCTGCGTGCGCCGGCCGGCCCGCTTCTGGAGTATGCGGAGCGGCTGTTCCGGCGGGACGGGTTCCGGCGCAGCCTGAGTGAGGCCGAGCGGAACATGCGCGCCGGCTGAGCCCTCTTTCTGTGCCGGATGCCCCCAGGATGCTCTCCAGTCGCCCCTACATGATCCGGGCGATCCATGACTGGATTACCGACAGCGGCATGACCCCCTATCTGCTGGTGGACGCCGGGGTGGAGGGGGTGGAGGTTCCGCGGCAGTACGTTGACAGCGGCAAGATAATACTCAACATCTCCCCGCAGGCCTGCGGCAATCTGGTACTGGGTAACGAGCAGGTGCGGTTCAACGCCCGCTTTGCCGGAAAACCCATGGCGGTGGTGGTCCCGGTGCGCGCGGTGCTGGCCATATATGCGCGTGAAAACGGCCAGGGGATGATGTTTGACGAGAGCGGAGATGGTGGAGACGGAGGCGATACTCCTCCCCGCCAGGGCTCCACCCGGCCCCATCTGAAGGTCATCAAATAACCCCAATATTTTCTCCGGTTGCGGCTGCCCGCTGCGACTTTCTGTAACTGCCGGGGCTTCCCCGAAACGTGTGGGTAAAATGGCAAATCTCCGCGTAGCGGCTTTGTCCTTGACAGGCGGAATGCACGCCACATACCAGGTAACCTGGAGGGGATTGGGGCAGTCTGGCCGGGGAGTAGCGGAAATCCACCACCAGCGGGAATTGCAACCGGTCCGGCTATCCCAAAGTGGCCCCAGTTCCCTCCTGCCGACCATCTTCCGGCGTGCATTCCGCCTGTCAAGGATGATTTACCATTTTACCCACACGTTTCGGGGAAGAGCCTGATTGCCAAACCCGAATCCAGGCAAGGTGCAAGGAGTCATCGGACGCTGCTGAGCGCCCGGTGTACCGGGAAAATGGATCAGGGAAGCGTCTTGCCCGGATTCAGGATCCCGGCGGGGTCGAACTGCCGCTTTATGCCCCTCATCAGCTCAAGGGCCGCCGCGTCGATCTCCCGCGCCACGAACTGCCGTTTTTCGATTCCGATGCCATGCTCTCCCGAGATGGTTCCATCCAGCTCCAGCACCAGGAGAAAAACCTTCTCCAGGCAGCGTTGCGCGCGGGACACCTGATCCCGGTCGTCCGGATCGATCAGCAGGTTCACATGGATGTTGCCGTTTCCCGCGTGACCGAAATTGACGATGGTTATGCCGTATTCGCGGGAGAGCTGTTCCAGGCCGCCGATCAGCTCCGCCATGCGCGATACCGGCACCACCACATCCTCATTGATCTTTTTCGGCGCGACGTTGCGCAGCGCCGGCGAGAGCGCCCGGCGCATGGCCCACAGCGCGCTCCTCTCCCTCTCCCCGGCGGCGCTTGTCAGCTCCAGCAGGCCGGAGTTGCGCGCCGCGTCGGCCACCAGCTCACTGGCCGCGTCCATTGTGGTCTGCAGGCCGTCCAGCTCGATCATCAGCAAGGCCCCGGCTTCACGCGGGACCCCGGCGTCGCCGTGGTTGCGGATCATCTCCAGCGCCGCCGCGTCTATGAACTCCAGCGCCGCCGGGGTGACCGGCTGCGCCATGATGCGGGAGACCGCCTCCGCGGCATGGTGGATATCCCGGTAGATGGCGCGCAGGGTGCGCCGCGCCTGGGGCAGCGGCAGCAGCTTCAGGGTGGCCTCGGTGATGATGGCCAGGGTTCCCTCGGAGCCTATCAGGAGGCGGGTAAGATCATACCCCACCACCCCCTTGCTGGTGCGTACCCCGGTACGGATCTCCTCCCCCCCGCCGGTAACCGCCCGCAGGCCGAGAACGTTCTCCCGCGGGGTGCCATACTTGACGGCGCGCGGCCCCGCCGAGTTGTAGGCAAGGTTGCCTCCCACGGTACAGAAGGCGCTGCTGGTGGGATCCGGAGCCCAGAACAAGCCTTCCCGGGCGGCCCGCTCCTGCAGCGTGGCGTTGAGTACGCCGGGTTCCACCACCATGTAGCGATCCCGCGCGGTGGTGTGCAGGATACGGTCCATACGCTCACACGAGAGCACCACTCCGCCCCGGAGGGGAACCGCTCCCCCCGGAGTGCCGGTGGCCCGTCCGCGCGGGGTCAGGGGAACCGAGAACCGGTTGCAGAGCCGGACAATCTCCAGCACCTCCTGGTGGGTGACCGGAAGCGCCACCGCGTCCGGGGCCGCCTGGCGCCGGCTGTTGTCGTAGCCATAGACCCAGGTGTCGGACGGCTCCAGCAGCAGACGATCCGCGGGAAGCAGTCTGCCAAGCTGCTCCAGCAACGGTGCCGGGAGGCGGTCAGTCGGTGCGGAAGGCATCCTTGATCCACTCTATGGTTGCGGGTGGCTCCAGGAACACCACGTCGAAGCGCGCCGGCCGGCGCGCAAGTTTCGGGTTGGACTGCAGGTAGCGGGCGGCGGCAGCAGCGATTCTCGCCTGCTTGCGGCGTTGCACCGTCTCGGCCGCGGAGCCGAAGCGGCTGGATGAGCGGTAGCGGACTTCGATGAACGCCAGGCTG
>WFXP01000049.1 GCA_015490535.1 Gammaproteobacteria bacterium | reverse complement strand
TCGTTCCCTTGGCAAGGCACGCAACGCCGAGAGGGGAGAGGCATGAGGCTCCTAACCTATTGATATCAAAAAAACAGGCCGTGCTGTGCGCGTCTGCGGTCTGCATTGTCGAAACTTGCTGTAGGAATGCTACAGCGGCGTTTCCACGCCTCGCCCCAGACGCGCACAGCACGGCTGAATGCGATATATTATGTTGCCGGGTTAATAGTCGCGGACCATCGGCCCGCATGCACATTCGGGCCCGCAAGGCGATCGCGGCGCGAACATCGCGTTTCCGGGTCAGTCCCTGCTGTACTCCGTACTCCACTCCAGGGCTGGGCTGACCACTCCTGCCAGCCGTCCGGGCCAGTCCCCTCTGGCGGTGCCCTCCTCCATGCTGCCGGTAACGGCAAAGGAGATGGTTTCCGGTTCGTCGAACTGCACCACGTCGGGGTGCCTGGTGAGAAGACTGCAATCCACGAAGTATGGGCCCTCATTCAGCATGTTACCCGGAATCCAGGCGGTGCTGACGTAGCGCCCCGCCGGCCGCGGCTTCTGATACCAGCCGGGATCATGATCCAGGGTCACGAACGCCACCACGCCGGTGTCGTTCTTGACCATGAAGTGGGGCAACATCACCTCCCCGTCCTTGAGCACCTCAAACTCCATCTGGATCCCGATCCGCTCCCTTATGTCACAGTGCTCGATCAGCTCGCCCCGCTCCGAAACAATACGCGCGGCGCGCAGGCGGGCGAACTCGCCGCTCGGCGCGGTGGCTGGATCTCTCCATTCGCGGTGCGATGCGGTTACAGCCCCCGCCAGCAGGTACTCCCCGACTATATCCTGGGCAGGTCCCTCCGCCACCTTGTGTCCCTGCTTGAGCCACACCACCCGATCACACAGGGTGGTGACCGCCGGCATGTTGTGGGAGACGAACAGCACGGTTCGCCCCTCCCGCCCCACATCCTGCATCTTGTTCATGCATTTCTGCTGAAAGGCGGCGTCACCCACCGCCAACACCTCGTCCACAATCAGCACCTCCGGCTCCAGATGCGCCGCCACCGCGAATGCCAGGCGTACCCGCATCCCGCTGGAGTAGCGCTTCACCGGCGTATCCAGAAACTTCTCCACCTCCGAGAAGGCGACGATCTCGTCAAACTTCTGCGCCACCTCCTTGTGCCGCATCCCCAGGATGGTGCCGTTCAGAAAGACGTTCTCACGCCCGGTGAGCTCCGGATGGAAACCGGTGCCAACCTCCAGCAGGCTGGAGACCCGGCCATGGATGTCCACCGCGCCGCGGGTGGGCGGGGTGATCCTGGAGAGGATCTTGAGAAGGGTGGATTTACCGGCGCCATTGCCGCCGATGATACCCACAACCTCCCCCACCTTGACCGAGAACGACACGCCGCGCAGTGCCCAGAGGATGTTGTCCTGCTCCTGCCGGCCGGCGACTTCCCCTTCGGCACCCAGCTCTAAGTCGCTGAAGTTGTACAGGGAGCGGTACTTGCGGAAGTTGCTCACGGGGCTGCGGATGAAGTTCCACAGCACTCCGGCCAGGTTGTCGCTCGACTGCTCCCTCACGCCAAGGCGGTACACCTTGGCCACATCCTCGATCCGTACCGCGATGTCACCGCCGTTCATGCTGGTGATCCCCGTCTGATGAACTCATATGACATCCACAAATACCCGTTCCATCTTGCGGAAATACATGGCACCGCTGACCAGAAGCAGCGCCGCCACCACGGTGCCGGGCAAAATGAACTCCCAGGGGATGGGGGTACCCAGCAGACAGGCGCGATACCCCTCGATCACCGCCACGATGGGGTTCAGGGAGTAGACAAGGCGGTAGCCGTCCGGAATGGCGGAGGCGGTGTACAGGATGGGCGCCGAATAGATCAGCATGCGGATCACGAACGGCATGGCGAACTGCACGTCGCGGAACCTGATCGCCAGCGCCGAGAGCCAGAAACCTATTCCCGCCGGCACCGACATCATCAGCAGTACCAGAAACGGCAGCAAGAGCAGGTTCCAGGTGGGCGCAACGCGGTAGTAGAGCATAACGGCCACCAGCAGAATGAGCGAGATGGCGAAATCCACCAGCCTGGCCAGCACCGGCGTGATCGGAAATATCAGGCGCGGAAAGTACACCTTGCCCAGCATGTCCTGACCGGACACCAGGCTCTGACTGGATTTGGTCATCGCCTCGGACATATAGGCCCAGGGAATGATGGCCACTGTCGAGAACAGCAGGTAGGGGATACCATCGGTATCCAGGCGTGCCACCTTGCCGAAGATGATGGAGAAAACCACTATCTGAATCAACGGGTTGAGTATTGCCCAGGCGAAACCCATTATCGTCTGGGCATAAAGAACCTTGATATCGCGCCACACCAGGAAGAAGAACAGATCCCGATACTCCTTGAGTTCCCGAAAATCGATCACCTCCCACCTGCGTGGCGGTCTGATATGAACCGTGGTACTGCTATTCGGTTTGGCATCCATCATTGGGTCTTGCGATAGAACTGTCGAGTCATCATTAAAGATATCAACCAGCCACCCCGCCAGCTCGTTGCGAGCACGGTTATGGAAATGGCCCTGTGGGCGGGAAGCCGGTCAGAAGAGATTTGCCACCGGGCGGCCTGTCACCATCCACCAATATTCCGGAAGCGCGGGAACCACCCTAAATGTATTTCCACATCTTTTTGTCCGAGCTCTCCTTCTGCACGCTGTTATCGTCTTCGGTGAGAGTGGCTTTAGCGATTTTGCCGATGGGAGACAGGCCCAACTGCTTGTCCCGTATCACCTCTTCCACAAGATGCTTGCCAATGGTCTCCTTCTGTTCGGCATAGCCATACACCAGAGCCATGTCGCACAGCAGATTGATCAGCCTGGGGATCCCGCCGGTGTTGCGCCAGATCAGTTCGTAACTCTCCTCCTCGAACAGCTCCGGATCGCCTCCTGCCACCTGCAGACGGTGCTGTATGTATCCCCGCACCTCCTCCTGATCCAGAGGCTCCAGGTAAAAATCCACACCGATACGCTGCACAAACTGCTCCAACTCCGGCTTGCGCAGCAGCTCCAGCAGATCGGGCTGCCCCACCAGAATCAGCTGCAGCAACTGATGCTTATCCACGTTCACGTTGGACAGCATGCGAAGCTGCTCCAGGGCCTCGGGACCCAGATGCTGTGCCTCATCGATAATCAGGACCACGCGGCGCCCCTCCTCATACTCCTTGATGAGAAACTGCACGAACGCCTCCGACAGCTCCACCTTGTCCATGCCGCGATAATCCAGCTCGAATGCCAGCAGGATCCAGCGCAGCATCTCCTCGAAGGTGTCGCACTGCACATGGGATACCATCCCCACGGTCACATCGTCATCCAGCTCCTGCAGCAGTTTGCGCAGCAGCAGGGTCTTGCCGGATCCGATGGCCCCCGTCACCACGGAGAACCCCACCTGATTCATCAGGCCGTACTGCAGAAGGGTCAGGGCGCGATGGTGTTTCTGGGTGGCAAACAGAAACGCCGGATCGGGCGCCAGCGCGAAAGGTTTCTCATGGAGATTGTAATAGGACTCATACATTACCACGCCCACCTCTGCCCGCAAACGGGCAACTCAGACGCCTCCATACAGAGCTGTTCGAGGACTCGCCTTTTCCGAAGACCCTAATAATAGTAGTCATATCCGCCCCCGATTTCATCAGATTTGTTCAAAACCGTGCCCAATACATCTTCGTTTTCCAGGATCTCCAGCGTCTTGGCATATTCCGCCATGTCGGTCTTGCCATCCTCGATAACCAGCAGAAAAGCGTCCAGATAGGGGGAAAAGGCCTCCACGTCATCTCCCACCAGAATCGGCGGCAGATCAAACAGAACCAGCCGATCCGGATAGCGCGCGGTAAGTTCCCCCACCAGCTTTTCCATCCTTGTGGATGAGAGACGCTCCGAAGAGCGCGCGACACTGTCCGTATGGCTCGGAATAACCACGAATCCGTCAATCTCCGGATTTATCAGCAATTCGCTGACCGCCACATTTCCATCCAGATAGTCAAGCAGACCATACTCCGGTTCGATACCAAGGCACTTGTGGACACTGGGACGCCGGAGATCGGCATCCACCAGAACCACCGTATTCTCATGCTTCATGGCGATGCTGATGGCCAGATTCACGGAGGTGAGGGTTTTCCCCACATTCGCCCCCGGACTGGTGATACCAAGCGCCCGCCAGCCGTTCTGCTGCATCCGGTGCAGCACCCGGGTACGGAGCAGTTTATATGCATCTACGATTATCTGCTGCTCACAGTTGACTATCACCCTGTTTTCATGGACAACCTCGGGATCCAGCGCCACCCGGCGCGTGTGGGTGTATTCGAAGGGCAACGCCGAATCTTTGCGCGAAAGTTTTTTCGAGCTCTTCTTGGCCTGCCGCTTTTCGGCGGCCATCTGCACCGCCCTTGAAATGCGATCCATATCGTTTAACCCTGCCTGAAAATGAACAGCGCCACAAAACTGGCAGCTACCAGCGAAAGCGTCAAGGCTCCCATGGCAATCATGCGCAAACGCTGCTTCTTTCTGGAGATGACATCCCGGTCATTCTCGATATAGGGGATGTTTGCCAAGGGCGGCGCGTGAGAGATGGACAACACCCCCTTGCTGCCGTGTACAGCGTGATCGCCATACTCCCTTGCCGCCACCCCTCCGATACCGGCCACAAACGCCAGCATACTGCCGAGCAGGGCGATACCCAGGCGATTGGGTTTCTCCGGGGTAGTCGGAACGTACGGACGTTCGATAAGGGCAAACCGCTCGGAGCGTCCCCCGGCCTCCAGCTGCTCCGCCATCTTGGCTTCGATCAGCTTGTCCTTCACCTCCTGATACTTCTTTTTGGCATTGTCATAATCCCTGGTGAGAGCCATGAAATCGCGCTCCACGGCAGGGATACTCTCCATCCGCGCCTCATACTTGGCGAGTTTCTTCTCCAGTTTCCTGCGCGTTGCGTGATCCGCTGCTATATCGGCCAGCACGGAATCATACTGCGTCTGCAGGGAGATGTAGGTGGGATTGTCCGGCTTGACCTGCACAGGAATCGTTGCAGCGCTTCTGTCTATGGAGATGTTGCGCAGTTCGCGCTCCAGCTTGGCGACACTCTCGCCAAGCTTGATCACATCGGGATGTTCGGGAGAGTAGCGCTGCTTGGCCTTGGCGAGCTCCTCACGCAATCTGCTGAGATCGGCCACCAGGCTGCTGGCACCGGTATTCATGCCCGTCTGATTCTCCAGCGAGGTGATCTCCCGGCGCAGCTTGACCACATCGGGGTGGCTCTGCGCATAGATCGCCGACAGGCGCAGGTACTCCGCTGTCAGGGTGCTGAGTCGCTCACCGGTACTAAGCACCCTGGCTCCCTCCTCGGTGAAGACATCCTTGTAGGGGCTGGTTATCGCCAGCTGTCCCTCCAGCGTTCTCTTGCGCTCCTCCAGAGCCCGGATGCGATCGTCCAGGCGCTGGATCTTGTTCTCCGTCTGCTCCATCAGACGCAGGTTAAGATTGGCCAGCTCGGGCGTGGCGCCTATGTGTTTCTTCTTGAATTCGGCCAGCCTCTTCTCGCTCTCCTCCATCTCCTTCGCCAGTCGCTCAGCCTCCTGCTCCAGGAATTCAGTCACCTCGGCCGCCTGTTCGCTGCGCTGCCGCCGGTTCTCCGACATGTAGAGCTCCGCCAGTTCGTTGGCCACCACCTGCGCGATTTCGGGGGAGCTGTCCTCAAAGGCGACGGTAAAGGCGATGGTGGCATATCCAGGACGGGCGGCGCCGGCCTCGCTGGCCTTCACATCCACCATCTCCACGTAGATGTTCTCGCGCATCCTCTTGACGATCTCCTGGCGATTCCCTGCGGCCCGCTCTTCCGGATAGAGATCCAGTTTCTCGGCGATCTCCCACAACCGCTCGTGGCTCATAAGACGCTGCCTGAGGGCCTCGATGCGCTCCTGAACGAAGCCGGTGACCGTGGTCTCCACCAGATTGGTAGGGATCTCCTGGCGCTCTATCAATATGGTCGCCTGGGAGCGGTAAATGGGAGGCAGGCCGTAAGCCAGCAACATGCTTACATAGAGGGTAAACATGAACGGTATCAGGAAATACCACTTGCGCCGTTTGACGGCGCTCCAGTAGTCTCCAATGCTGGGGACCCCATTCACCGCTAAGTTGTTGTTACTCATCAGCACGACAGTTAGCTCTCAGGCAACGACCCCCTTCGCCACACTACCCGGCGAAGCGCCTGCCCGCGACAATCAGATCACGACCGGAATCCGGCCGCCCGGCTTCGGCTGACAGGCCGATTTCACCGCCGCGCCCCTCCGCCCAGGCGGAAAGAGTCCCCGCCACGGACCGTGTGCAGCGGCAATCCTACATATTTTCAACAAATTATCTTCCTCAAGCAGCGAATGCCACAAGGTCGTTCCGCCCCACCCCCGACCGGGGAAGATCACCGCAGGGCCTTCGCAACCCCTGCTACAGGGTAGTGGGACGCTCATAACGCACGGTAAGATATATTGAGTTCCCCTCCGCACTATCGGTCTCCCAGTCCCGTTTCTGGCGACGATATCTGTACGAAGTATCCAGCGACCACCAGCGGGTTATCCGCCAGCTGAGGGTGGGTGTCAGTGACATATAACGGCGGTTTGCGTAGGGGTTGTCGCTACGCAGGGACTTGCTTTGAAACGCCCTCACTTGCAGTGCAAAACTGACCGTCTCGGCCAGTTCCCGCACCATGTTCAACGAGAGCTCATCGGCATTGACCACATCTCCGGCACCACTGGAGAAGTTGGTCCTTCCGAGACGGGCGGTAAATCTGGTCAAGCCGGTGCGTTTCTCCCCATAGATCCGGAACAGGAAACCGTCGGTATCTCCCCTGTCATCAACACTTGAAAGCCGGGCCTTGTACCACCCAACCTCGAAATGGCCGCTCGCGGTCTCGGAATAGCTATGCTGCAACCCCAGCATTATGTTGATCCGATCGTTATCCCATCCCGTCACGTCATAGCCTCCTACCGACGAGCGATAACTTTTCATGTTGACCGACGTGGTTATCTGATCACGCTCGGTAATCCGGTAGAAATAGTATCCCGACAGGGAGTGGTCCTGGTAATCGAACAGGTAGTACTTCTCCCCCGATTCGTCATACAGCGCATAGTCTAGCCGGTACTCCGCACCGATCTCCGAGCGAGGTGACAGCCCGTAGCTAAACGAAGGGCGCAGCACCAAGCGGTTGCGGCGGACGCTGACATCCACCAGCCCGGCATCCACGTCATCGTCGGGCTCGGCATCCGCGTCTCTCTCCTGGGTTACCGTAGCCGGGCGCACAATGGAGTCCCGCCGCCAGGAACCATACACCTGCCAGCGGTTCAACTCACCCTTCCGCACAAACAGCAGGGACAGAAGCTGGTTGTCCTTGTCCCGGTATACGTCGCCTGCGGCATCCAGCAGCAGATTCAGCCTGGCGATCCCCTCCAGCGTGATGGCCTCTGTTATGCGGGAGATGCCCACCGCTCCGAGAAACTCCGATCCGGCGGAAAAATTGTACTCCCCGGTAGTCAAAGCGGCATTGTCGTCATAGAACATCCTGATGGACGCACTCGGCTGCAGCTCCAGGGCCGCCCCCGCAGCCACACCGGAAAAGAGTAGCGATGCCACGACAGCAACACCCGGCAGAGCTTTCCCAAACGGCAACCAACCTGTTTCAACCACCCTGCCGGGCGACAATACACTTCCCACCCCAAGCACCTCGTACTCCCTGCAACTCACAATTCAGCCGTACTCCCAACCACCTGCCTACAAACCACTTCCGCAGGCGGGACTACTAGGGAACAACCACCACATCCCCGCTCTGCAGCAGAATGTTCTGCTCCAGCTTGCGCCCCTTCTTCACTTCCGAGTACTGGAAAGGGAAGGTAATCTCCTTGCCATCCTTCTTTCGCACCACTTTAATCTTGTTTTCGGAGGCGTAGGGGGTCAGACCGCCAGCCAGAGTCAGGGCCTGGAGCACGTTCACGTACCGCCCCACCACAAACTGGCCAGGGTTGGTAACCTTGCCAACCACGAAGATTCTGTAGCCGGCCACTTTGGTCACGGTGACCGTAACCACCGCCTCCGGGATATACCTCTGCAGACGTTTGGTCAGCTCCTCCTGGACCTCTACCGGAGTCCGGCCAGCCGCCTCGAGATCACCGGCCAGGGGAAACGAGATACCGCCGTCCGGCCGTACCAGCACCTCCCGCTGCAGCTCCGGCTCCTTCCATACGAAGATCTCGAGCACATCTTCCGGCCCGATACGGTAGGCTGGCGTATCACTGAGCGGAAGATTACCAATCACCTCCTCTTCCGCAAAAATCACGGTCGCGGGTAGCATATACAACAGCATCACCATCAACCACGGCAACACCCATCCAGCTTCGCCACTCAGCCGCCTAGTAACATTCGACATCACTTCGATTACCTCTTTTGTTATATAGGAT
Source organism: Gammaproteobacteria bacterium (assembly GCA_015490535.1). Taxonomy (GTDB): domain Bacteria; phylum Pseudomonadota; class Gammaproteobacteria; order Thiohalospirales; family Thiohalospiraceae; genus DRMK01. The sequence goes on along the minus strand of WFXP01000049.1, from coordinate 2,850 downwards.
CCTCTACACCTTAGCATGCTTTGGGAAAGCGGCCTTTGGCGACGGGTTCCCATATCGCCGCGCTATGCGACCCTCTCCCCGGTCATCTCTGCCAGCAACAGACCGGAACCACCTAGCACTCCGTCAAGGTAGTAAATCAGGAAGGTCTTCCTCAAATCGTGTGGATGAAATGGTAAATCACCGCGTAGCGGCTCCGTCCTTGACAGGCAGAATGCACGCCACATACTCGGTAGCCAGAAGGGGATTGGGGCTGTCTGGCCGGGGAGTGGCGGATATCCACCGCCTGCGCCGATTGCAACTGCTCCGGCTATCCCAAAGCCTCCCCAATCCCCTTCTGCCGACCATCTTCCGGCGTGCATTCTGCCTGTCAAGGATGATTTACCATTTCACCCACACGATTTGAGGAAGACCCAATCCGGATTCAGCATCCCTCTGTATCCTAAACTTGTTATCTTGAAAGAGTATTAGCACATCTCAAGCCCGTCCTGGTTTACCGTCCTCCCGCGCTGAGTGGCCCCGGAGAGACATCTCTTTACCCTTCTCCGATACGTTGCGGCGTGAAATCACAACGACACCGACCAATGCCAGCATCATCACCAACAAATAGTCCGGGATATCTGTACGGCGGGGATTTCTGGTAGTCAGAGCCTTCTTCAAACCGGCATCTTCAGCCTTGGAAGCCACCGGGGATTGGGCTGGCCGCACCTCTTGCGGCTGCTCTCCAGCGACGTCGGTTTGCGGTACACACTCACCGTGGGCATACACCGCCCCTGTCCACGAGATGCAGAGCAACAGGCCAAGCAGCACTACTGTTACGCCAAACGGCTGCTTCGCTCCCACTCTTCGCTCCCCCGCTTACAGTCAATGGTTAATTCTAACTCCTTATCAACCAGCAGTCTATACATATTTGGCGCAGCAACCCATTGAATGGTATAAAAAAAGCGTCAACAGCCAGCAAATCGCAACGCATCTGCCCCTCACCCCTTCCCCCCAAACCGATGGAAGCGGGAGCGAATCACAACGATACGACAACATCCACAGCCCCCAGTTCACGATAACCGCGCAACAACGGTGTCTTTCCCCGCCGACGCGACTTGCCGCACAACACCACAGGCACGCTGAATCCTGATTTATTGCCCTGAAAGAGCAGTAGCCGCTCTCCAAGGCCATCCGCAACTACCGATTATCGGCCGGAGAACCAACAGCTTTACAGGGACTTCTCCAGAACCAGACGGGTAGTGACGGGCAGATCACGTAACCATTCAGCGTGATATTGAAGCAGGCCGGTAACTATTTCGCCGCCAACCCCCCGACAGGGGAGAGGCCTGAGGCTCTGAATACGGCATATTATGCGGTCGGATTAATGTATTACCCGGCAACAATCGGGACGGCCCGCAAGGGAACCCCTTGACGATTCGATTTTGGAATACAGGCCGCTCCAGATCCAGGTTGCCGGACACGGGAACCGGTTCAGGGGCACTTCTTTATCAAGTTATTGTTTATCAACGCATCAAACCAAACTCTGGCCATCTTTTCGTAGCCTCCATTATTGGGATGGAGCCAGTAGTGGAAATCGTTGGGAGGAGTCTCGTTTTGCCGGTTCCGATCACCCAGATCCTCCGGGTATCTCAGCGCCGATTGCATATCGACCACGATGATATCGTCATTGGAGCGCCACGCCGCCATGGCGTCGATCTCGCTGTTCAGTTGACCGACTGCACCATTGGTTCCGCTCGGGTGACCATCGCTCTTCCAATGCCACTGATCTATGATCCTGGCCAGAATCACGGTTACGCTGGTACCACTGTATTGCTCCCAGAGATCTATCTCCTCCAGTATGGCCTCAATATCTTCAATGCTGGTGCGGTCGGTATCGTTGGTCCCTACATGCAAAAGCACCACATCCGCCGGATTGGCGTCCAGCGCAAACCAGACACCATCGTAACTCCCTCTCCCGTTTGCTATATCGAAAGCGGTGTATCCCGGCCACCCCTCGGCGTCGAAGTCAAAAGCCGGCGAAGCATTCTGTCCATCATTTCGCGACCCCACGAAATCAACTGCATAGCCCGCATCGACCAGCATCTGGTAGAGCGGTTGGCGGTAGCCTCTTCTGGTACCTGGAGCGGGCCAACCATCACCACTATAGATATCCTCCACCCCGGAGGTGATCGAGTCTCCCAGGGGCATTATGGTTGTGGGCTGGCAGTTGGTTGATACTCCGAACGCGGTTATGGAGCTGCCGCTTACAGGATTTACCGTTACCGTCACAGTGGCATCATTGGAGGTCAACCCTGACGAATCTTTCACTGTATAGGTAAAACTGTCAGTACCATTGAAGTTGGCATTGGGCGTATAGTCCACCGTGCCGTCTGGCTTGGCCACCGCTGTGCCGTTGGCAGGAGCAGCAGCAATCGCGACACTGCCCACCTGAATATCACCAACACCATCCGGATCAGTATCGTTGGCCAGCACCACAATATTGACCATCGTATCTTCTTGAGTGGTTGCCGCATCATCTCTGGCAACAGGTGGGTCATTGACTCCGCTCACCGTTACCGTCACGGTGGCAGTATTGGAGGTCGACCCTGACAAATCGTTCACTGTGTAAGTAAAGCTGTCAGTACCATTGAAGTTAGCATTGGGCGTATAGTCCACCGTGCCGTCTGGCTTGGCCACCGCTGTGCCGTTGGCAGGAGCAGCAGCAATCGCGACACTGCCTACCTGAATATCACCAACACCATCCGGATCAGTATCGTTGGCCAGCACCACAATATTGACCATCGTATCTTCTTGAGTGGTTGCCGCATCATCTCTGGCAACAGGTGGGTCATTGACTCCGCTCACCGTTAC
>WFXP01000048.1 GCA_015490535.1 Gammaproteobacteria bacterium | reverse complement strand
GGCGGCGGGCATATCCAAATATAAGGAACGGCGCCGCGAAACCGAGAATCGCATCCGCCACACGCGCGAGAACCTGGAGCGGCTCAACGACCTGCGCGAGGAGCTGGACAAGCAGCTGGCGCGCCTGAAACGGCAGTCCCAGGCCGCCGCCTCCTCCAGGAACACCCGCATCTCCTCCGGCCTGGCCTCGATGAAGCGGGAGATGGTGCCCTGCTCGATGACCGCGTAGCTGCGCGGCCCCAAACCGGTACCGAGGAAGATCCCGGTGATGTCCCGGCGTCGGCAGCGGACGCCGTTGAGGAAGTAGCTGGAGGTTCCGTCGCGGGTGACGGTGCGCTTGATGGCCACCTCGCTGTAGCTGGCGTACTCGCCCCCCAGGCGTCCGTCGCTGTTGTCGAACACCAGCTCCACCGACGCTTGCCCCACCGGTTTGCGGGTGCTGGAGCCGTTGAATACCACGTCGCTCATGGAGTCGCCGCGCAGGTGCTTGGCGGAGGACTCCCCCATAACCCAGCGCACCGCGTCGATTACGTTGGACTTGCCGCAGCCGTTGGGGCCCACGATGCACACCAGGTTGCCGGGGAAGGGGATGGTGGTGGGATCGACGAAGGTCTTGAATCCCGCCAGTTTTATCTTGCTCAGGCGCATAGGCTTCGGGGCGACGACACGAACCGCTGTTCGAGTATACTAGAGTGGTCGCCAGTAAAGCGTTCTTCAGCGGGCGGTCAGTCGCATGGCTGTGTCGCGCTGCCATGGCGCCCCTGTGGCGGGCCGGCGCCGCTCCGAAGCCGCTTTCACTAGCAACAAACATCAATATTAACTCAATGGAGTGTCGCATGCCTACCCGTCCAGGGAAACAGCTGGATACCTTCGACAACCCGCTCCCGGAGCGGGACTACACCATCCATATCGAGATCCCCGAATTCACCTGCCTGTGCCCCAAGACCGGGCAGCCGGATTTCGCCACCCTGTTCATAGACTATGTTCCCGACCGGCTCTGCGTGGAGCTGAAGTCGCTGAAGCTGTATGTCTGGTCGTTCCGTGACGAGGGGGCGTTCCACGAGGCGGTCACCAACAGCATCCTGGATGATCTGGTGGCTGCGTGCGCCCCCCGCTTCATGCGTGTCCGGGGGAGGTTCAACGTGCGCGGCGGGATCCGTACCACGGTGGTCGCCGAGCATCGCCGGCCGGGCTGGGAGCCGCCACGGCCCGTCGCGCTGCCTTGAACCTCTACGTCGGTATCGACCTGGGCACCTCGGGGTGCCGGGCCGTCGCCATCGACGCTGCCGGCGGGATTCGCGGCGCCGCCGCCTGTCCGCTGCCCGCCCCGGTGCGCAGCGGCGGGAGGGTGGAGCAGGACCCGGAGATCTGGTGGGAGGCGGTGGTGGCCACCCTGCGCCGCCTGTCCGCCGGGATCGATGCCGGCGCGGTGCGGTCCCTGGCGGTGGATGGAACCTCCTCCACCACGCTGCTCACCGATGCAGATGGCCATCCCCTGGCCCCGGCGCTCATGTATGACGACACCAGGGCGAAGGAGCAGGCGCGACGCATCGAGGCGCTGTCCCCTTCCGACGGTGCGGCGCGGGGGGCGGGGTCGGCGCTGGCCAAGCTGCTCTGGCTGCTGGAGCACACCCCCCCGGGGAGGGCGGGCTTCTCCCTGCATCAGGCGGACTGGATTGCGGGCCGCCTGTGCGGCCGGTTCGGCTTCAGCGACAGCAACAACGCCCTGAAGCTGGGGTACGATCCGGTGCAGCGCTGCTGGCCCGCATGGCTCGCGCAGCTGGGGCTGCCCGGCGGGCTGTTGCCGGAGGTGCGCGAACCGGGGACGCCGCTGGGGGAACTGCTCCCGAAGCTGGCGCGCCGGCTGGGTCTGCCGGCCGGCGTCCGGATCGTGGCCGGAACCACTGACAGCACCGCTGCGGCCATCGCCAGCGGGGTTTCGCGGCCAGGTGATGCGGTCACCTCGCTGGGCTCCACCATGGTGCTGAAGGTGGTTTCCCACCGGCCGCTGTTCTCCTCCCGTTACGGAATCTACAGCCAGCCCCTGGGGGGCGTGTGGCTGGCGGGAGGGGCCTCCAACAGCGGCGGGGCGGTGCTGCGCCGCTTTTTCAGCGACGAACAGCTGGAGCGGATCTCGGCGCGGATAGATCCGCGCCGACGTGGCTGTCTGGAGTACTACCCGTTGCCGGCCCCTGGCGAGCGGTTTCCGGTGGCCGACCCCGGTCTGCAGCCGCGGCTTACGCCGCGCCCGCGCGACGATGCGCGTTTCCTCCAGGGGCTGCTGGAGGGCATGGCGCGCATCGAGCGGCGTGGCTATCGGCTGCTGGCGGAGCTGGGCGCTCCCGCTCCGGTGGCGGTGCGCACCGTGGGTGGCGGGGCGCGCAACGGGGTCTGGAGCGAGATCCGCAGCAGGTTTCTGGGGGTTCCCGTACGTGCCGCGCGGCACGGGGAGGCCGCGTACGGGGCCGCGCTGCTCGCCCGCCGGGGGGTCGTGTGAGGGGCGCCCAGCCGGAAAAACGGGTTAATTGAAGGGGGCTTCCTCAAATCGGGTGGGTAATATGGTAAATCATCCTTGACAGGCAGAATGCACGTCGGAAGATGGTCGGCAGAAGGGGATTGGGGAGAGTTTGGGATAGCCGGCCCGGTTGCAATTGGCGCAGCTGGTGGATATCCGTCACTCCCCGGCCAGACAGCCCCAATCCCCTCCTGGTTACCGAGTATGTGGCGTGCATTCTGCCTGTCAAGGACGGAGCCGCTACGCGGTGATTTACCATATTACCCACCCGATTTGAGGAGGACCCAATTAAGGAAGGGTGGTCACGGAGAGCACCACCTCGTTCAGATCCTCGTTACCGTTGGGCGAACTGTCCCTGGCGCGGATCAGGAGATGGTAGCGGGTGTCGGGCTGTAGCCCCCCGACGAAAGCCTGGTAGGGGTAGCTTCCGGGTCCCGCCCCCGACTCATAGCCCTCTCCCGGTTCCGGCTCCAGGAGGACCCTGGTCGCCCCGGCCAGGGGCTGTGGCCGGCTGAAGTCGAAAGGTTGTCTCTGGTAGTAGAGCAGGTACTCTACCGGATATTTGTCCAGGGCCACGTCCCAGCGCACCAGCACCCCGCCGCGCCGCGCCTCCGCATGCCGTATGCCGATGCGGGCGTCGGGTTCCCTGTGGGGCTCCGGGAAGGGGGTGCGGTTTGCGTTGTAAGTGCTGCTCCACATGGGGGCAACCGTATCCGACAGCTCGCCGTAACGGCGCACGAAATGGTTCAGATAGGTGATACCGGCATCCGTTATGTAGTGGCGGAAGCCTGCCAGATCCTGGGTTTCGAATATGTCTCGCAGCAGGATGTCACGTCCCAGGCTGTTCTGGTCGCGCAGCGTGTCGAGGGCTATCCGATCCACCGGCCCTTCCGCATACCCCAGGGAGATCACCCTGAAGCCGTCCGGGCGGTTGGCTTCTGCCGCAATCTTCGGCATATAGTTGTATTTGTTGTCGGTGAAAAAGTAGGGGTTGAACTCGGAGCTCCGGTTGGAGTCGAGCCGGTAGCTCTCGAACAGCAGTAGATCGATATCGCGCCCCGTGTTGTGGGCGTAGTGGGGAAAATCCGGGTTGAAGAAGAACAGGCCGCGGTTCTGCATCAGCACGGCGTCCGGGTAGCTGTTGCGCAGCCGCTCTATGAAGGCGCTGAATCCCGGCGCGGTCCATTCGAACTCGGACTGGTTGGGGCTCGAAGCGTCGGTAAACGAGTTGGGCGCGGCGGTGTCGATGGTGTCCAGGAACAGCCCGTCGCAACCTAGGCCGCGCCCGTAGTCGGTGGTCAGTATCTCCCTGATTCCGAAGATTCCAGAGTCGTCAAAGGTCATCTCCTGAAGCGCCTCGAACCAGGCCGGATCGCCGGCGTTGACGAATGCGGCGCCGAATATGGAGTTACGGTCCGGGAGGCCGTCGCCGATCTGATCGGGATCGTTGGTAACCGAGTTGTCATCCAGGTACCAGGAGGCGAACCCGCCGCCCCCGGGAGATGGAGCGCCGAGGGGATCTATGCCGGCGAGGGAACGGCCCCCCATATTCACCCCCCGCGGATCCACCCGGGGGCCGCTGCCGTCGCCGCGAAAGCGCGGGTCGTCGCGCATCTCCTCGTAGCTTACCCCCACGGTGCGCAGATCCTCCCCTACGGAGAGATAACAGAGCACCAGGACATCATCCCGTGGATCGGCCGGATCCGCTCCATCCTGGATGGCGGAAATGGACTCCCTGGTCAGCTCCGCGGTGGTGGGGTGTACGACGGCGAGCTGATAGCTCTCCAGATGCGCAACGGTGTTTTCGTCGAATTCGCCGTAATAGATGATCGGGTGGTTCACCTCCAGGGCCGCCAGGCGCGGGCTTTCCACGGGTGGTGTCCGGACCAGGAGTGGCTCACCCTCACCGCCGGCGTCGTCCACTGGCAGCACGCGGAGCAGGATCTGCTTCCGGTGGCGGAAGCCGGTATCCTGCAGCCGCCGCCAGGTGACGCGGGTCTCCCCGCCGGGTCCGGCGCTGACGAGATTGGAGCTGTGCCCCTTCAGCCGGGCCGGTCGCCAGGTGGAGCCTTCGTCCAGCGACAGGGAGATCTCCAGGCGGACCGGATCCTCCTCCGCGTCGGCGTGGAGAATGGTCAACTCGAGCTCTCCTCCCCGCCCATTATCGAACTCCACCTGCAGGATCTCGGGGGTGCTGTTGTCCGCCGCGGCGCCGCCGTCCGGGTGGAGCTGCTCGGGCAGCCGCTCGTCGCAGGCGGAGATCAGGAGCGCGGAGGAGATCAGGGCGATCCGGCGCCAGGAGAGAGGGCGCGGCGATCTGGTACGACTGCATGTACTCTGCTGGTGAAACATCAGAACGATCCTTTGGTGTTGGTGGCTGGGCGAAGAGTGCCGATTGCCCGGAGATCGTCCGGGAGCGGATAAACTTTATACAATTAGCATTTAATTAATAACTAGGCAACAAAAAATGTATGTTGAATTCGGGGTTTCAGGGACAGAGCGGAACAAGGCGCAAATTGCCGCTCCATTGGCGACAGTCGCAACGCCGGGCCGGGTTACCGCAGGGCGGAAAAGGTGTTTGGAGGGGCGGAGAGGTTGCAGCTTCTACTCAGTCGGTCGTGGTGGGCCTGCCGCAGTTCTCGTCCCAGCTGTTCACGATGGCGCAGAACAGCTCGGCGGTGCGCTGTGCGTCGTACACGGCGGAGTGGGCCTGCTCCTCGTCCCACTCTATGTTTGCCGCCTGCATGGCGCGGGCCAGTACCGTCTGGCCGTATGCCAGTCCCGCCAGGGTGGCGGTGTCGAAGCTGCTGAAGGAGTGGAAGGGATTGCGCTTGATGCCGGTGCGCTCCACCGCCGCGTTGAGAAAACCCAGGTCGAAGAAGGCGTTGTGCCCGACCAGGATGGCCCGGCTGCAGCCGGTCTCCTTCACCGCGCTGCGGATCGGCTTGAAGATGTGCCCCAGGGCGTCGCACTCCAGGCGCGCGGCGCGCAGGGGGTGGTAGGGATCCACGCCGATGAAGTCCAGGGCGCTCTGCTCCAGGTTGGCGCCGGGAAACGGCTGTACATGGGTGGAGTGGGTGGTGTCCGGGTGCAGCCTTCCCTGTTCGTCCATGCGGATGATGACCGCGGCGATCTCCAGCAGGGCGTCGGTTTTGGGATTGAAGCCGGCGGTCTCCACATCCACCACCACCGGCAGAAAGCCGCGGAAGCGCCCGGCTATTCCGTTTTGTCGAGCCTGGTCAGACATGGTCGAGACTCCATCCTATCCTCTCTCCATGACGCAGCGGAACCACCACTGCCGTCCCCCCCAGGGGGTAGTGCCGTGGTACGCTCCAGGGCCGCTCCGCCAGCGTGATATTCTCCTGGTTGCGTGGCAGGCCGTAGAAGTCGGCTCCGAAACCGCTGGCGAACTCCGCCAGCCGATCCAGCGCCCCCTCCCGGGCGAACAGCTCGGCATAGAGCTCGATGGCGGCGTGGGCGGTGTAGATCCCGGCACAGCCGCAGGCCGACTCCTTGTTGTTGCGCGCATGCGGGGCGCTGTCGCTGCCCAGAAAGAAGCGTGGCGAGCCGGAGGTGGCAGCCTCCACCAGGGCCAAACGGTGCTCCTCGCGCTTCAGCACCGGCAGGCAGTAGTGGTGGGGGTGGATCCCTCCCGCCAACATGGCGTTGCGGTTCATGGTCAGATGGTGGGCGGTGATGGTGGCGGCCAGATTGGGGCCGGCGCGGTTCACGAACTCCACCGCCTCGCGCGTGGTTATGTGCTCCAGCACCACCTTCAGTTGCGGCAGGTGCTCCAGCAGGGGGGCCAGCACCCGCTCCAGGAAGAGCCGCTCCCGATCGAAGATATCCACTCCGGGATCGGTTACCTCGCCATGCACCAGCAGGGGCAGTCCCAGCTCCGCCATGGTCTCCAGCACCGCGCGGCAGCGCTTGATATCGCGTACTCCGGCGGCCGAGTTGGTGGTGGCCCCCGCCGGGTAGAGCTTCACCCCGTACACATGGCCGCTCTGGCGGGCGCGCTCGATCTCCTCGGGGGTGGTGGCCTCCGTGAGATAGAGGGTCATCAGCGGCTGGAAGCCGCTCCCCCGCGGCAGGGCCGCCAGGATGCGTCTCCGGTAGGCCAGCGCCAGGGCGGTGGTGGTGACGGGCGGATTCAGGTTGGGCATGATGACGGCGCGTGCAAACCGCTCTGCCGTGTGGGGCAGTACGGCGGCCATGGTTGCGCCGTCGCGCAGATGGAGGTGCCAGTCGTCGGGGCGGGGCAGGGTGATCTTCCGCATAACATTGGTGTGAGACAAACCTATTTGTCTATATTCTAAAGGGTTTTGGTGTTGTTTTTATATCAGTCCATGTTCGGCGAAGGAGTAGGGGTCCCCGTCTCCGATTATGAAGTGGTCCAGTACCCTGACGCCGACCAGCGCCAGCGCCTCGACCAGGCGTCGTGTCAGGGAGCGATCGGCGCCGCTCGGCTCGCTTACCCCGGAGGGGTGGTTGTGGGCCAGAATCAGGGCGGCGGCGTTGTGGTGCAGGGCCCGCTTCACCACTTCGCGGGGATGGACCGAAGCGCCGTCGATGGTGCCCCGGAACAGCTCCTCGAAGGTGATGAGGCGGTGGCGGTTGTCCAGAAAGAGGGCGGCGAACACCTCGTGAGGGTGGTGGCGCAGCCGGGTGATCAGATAGCGCCGGGTCAGTCCGGGAGATGTGAGGGGGTCGCCGCGTTCCATGCCTGACTCCAGGTAGCGCCGCCCCATCTCCAGCACGGCCAGCAACTGGGCATATTTGGCGATGCCGATCCCCTTGATCTGGCGGAAGTCGTGCTCCGTGGCCTCCAGCAGGGGCCGCAACCCCCCGAAGCGGTCCAGCATGTCACGCGCCAGATCCACGGCGGATCTGCCCGCCACCCCGCTGCGCAGCAGGATGGCCAGCAGCTCGGCGTCGGAAAGCGCCCCGGCGCCCCGTTGCAGCAGTTTCTCCCGGGGCCGTTCCGCGGTGGGCCATTTGTTTATGGGCATGAATCAGCTCCGCTGGTGGCTTTGTCGCATATGATGCACGGAAAGGGAGGGGATACGGAGCGTATGAGGGAAGATTTATATTATATTTTACGGGTTTCGCCCAAGGGTGGCGGGAGCGGATGGTGCGCCCTGCCACGGCCCGGAAGCGCGCTTCGCTGGCTGATGAGGGGTTCTCCCGCCGCCCCGGCACTTCCCGCCAAGGGGGGTGGAGTGGTGGAGCCGAGGAGGATCGAACTCCCGACCTTCGCATTGCGAACGCGACGCTCTCCCAGCTGAGCTACGGCCCCGTCTGCAGGAACCGCCAATTCTAGTGGCGATGAAGGGGGCGATCAAGCGACCGCTCAGACCCTCGCCAAGGGAGAGGAGAGACTCTGTTCCGAGGTTGTTCCTTCCGGGCCATACAGCTCCAGGGGCTGGGGACAGTCGCGCAGGATGGAGAGGGTCTGCCGGATGCAGCGCATGTTCTGCTCCAGGATGCGGCCGTTGACCAGGTTCTGGTCGCGGCACCACTCCATTCTGGCGCGCAGCTTGCGCCACAGTGGCGCCAGCTCCCGGGAGAGATTGGGGCTGCACTGCGCCATGCAGTCCTGCAGACCCTCTTCATCGTTGGAGAATCCGCACCGTTGCAACAGGGCGGCACGCCGCTGGTGCAGCCGGGAGGTCTGGTCCAGTATGCGGTCCTTTTCCGCCACCACGCGCTCCAGGGCCTCGCCATCCCTGGCCTCCAGGGCGGCCCGCTCCCGCTCCAGGGAGTCCGCGAGGCGCTGCAGGCAGATCTTCTCCTCGGACAGGAGCTCGGCCAGCTCGCGCTGACAGTCAGCGGAAAGCGGCATCTGCGTCTCTCCTCCCCGCGAGGGACGGCTGTTCATCCTATCTGCTCCACTCTTGCTCCATGTCCAGCATCTTCTCGGCGATGCGCTGCGGGTCGATCTCGTAGCTTCCCTCATCTATGGATTGCTTGATCTCCGCCACACGCTTGCTGTCCACCACCGGCAGCGAGGAGATGGTGCTCTCCAGGCTGCGCAGGCGCGCGGCGGTGCTGGTGAGGGTTACCCCATCCCGAGCGGTGGTAATGTCGCTGCCGCGTTGCGGAGTGCCGGGGGCGCTGCGTTCCACGCCTGCCCGCGCTATCTCGTCGGGCCCTTTCAGGGGGGGGGTGGGCATGTTTTTGATATTTACGTTCATCGTCTGATTCTCCAGCTCTCTCTCTGGGGTTATCGTCCCACCACAACAAAGCTTTAGCTGGCAGCGCGGAACTTACCGGGAGTGTGACAAAGTTCTCACCTCCACCACTCCCGGAGCCGCTGCTATCGCCTCCACTATCTTTCGGGAGCTGTTGTTGCGCACCCTCACCAGCTCTCCCCGTGCGCCGTCGGAGAGAGCGGTTCCGGCGGCCTGGATCTCTATGCCCCCGGATCTGGCCACTATGGTGACCTGTTCACCGCGGCGGATCAGGCGTGGCGCCTCCACCATGTGGGGTGTGACCACCGAGCCCGCCCTGATGCGCTGCCTGGCCACCATGCCGATGGCCTGCCGGGCGTCATCGATATAGCCCAGCTTCAGCGCCGCCAGGTCGTGCTCTACCAATTTTATATCCGCTTCAGAGATGACGGCACCCCGTTCAAGGGAGCGGATGGCCACCGCCACCGGCCTGAACATCTGTACGTGGGCGGGTACGTAGATGGTCCAGGGCGAGGTGCCGCCGCAGCGTACCCCGACGGTGACGTTGCCGATAATACGGCTGCCGGGAGGCTGAAAGGCGCTGAGCGGCTCGCTGCAGAGTGGCAGTCGCAACCGGGGCCCCAGGCGGCCGATCCTTATACGGGGGGGAGCGCCGTAGCCCGCGGTGCGGGTGGTGATGAAATCCGCGACCACGCTGCGCACGGAGTCGACAGGCTGTATCTGCCCGCCGGTGGAGGCCGGCGCCGCCACCCAGGGCAGCAGCGCCATCAGAGAGCCGGCCAGTATGGAGTTAAGTTTTTTCCCCATCGATTCGATATATCTTAGCATCCCTATCCCGTTACCATGGAGAACTAGCAAAATGTCGGCCAACATCGCAATCAGTTCCGATGCATATAGCAGGTTCAGGCAGTTTCTGGAGCAGGTGGCCGGTATCGTGCTGGGAAACGGCAAGCAGTACCTGGTGGACAGCCGCCTGGGAGGTATCATGGCGGAGGAGGGGATCGCCACGCTGGATGAGCTGCTGTCCCGCATCCAGGCTCCGGGAGCGGCGCCGTTGCGGGAGCGGGTCATCGATGCCATGACCACCAATGAAACCCAGTGGTTCCGGGACAGCAAGCCCTACAAACTTCTGGAGCAGATCATACTGCCTCGATACGCGGGGCGTCCGCTGCGGATCTGGTCGGCGGCCTGCTCCTCGGGACAGGAGCCCTACTCCATAAGTTTTACCGTGGAGGAGTTTCGGGAGAGAAACCCCGCCGCCGCGCCCTCGCGGGTGGAGATTGTGGCCACCGACCTCTCCCGTTCGATGCTGGAGAGTGCCGCGGCAGCCGAGTATGACTCCATCAGCATCGCACGGGGACTGACCGTGCAGCAGAAGCAGAAATTCTTTGACCCGAACGGGGAGTGCTGGGTGGTCAAGCCGCGCTACCGCCGCCATGTCCGGTTTTGCAGGCTCAATCTCCAGGAGGGTTTCGGCTCACTGGGAAGGTTTGATGTTATCTTTTGCCGTAACGTGTTGATCTATTTCTCGCCAGAGCTGAAGCGCGATATTCTCGACCGTATGGCCGAAACGCTGGATCCCGAAGGCTACCTGATATTGGGGAGCTCGGAATCCGTAAACGGGTACAGCGACAGCTACCGCACCGAACGCCACCCGCTGGGGGTGGTATTCCGGCCACTGGCCGGCGGTAGTGAGTAGCGGGCCCGGCCACTGACACGCCACCGCAGGTCGCCGCAATCATCCGTTGCTTGTCCAGGGGGGGGCACCCCTCATGCAGGCGGTTTTCCGGCCGCTAAGGGCCTGTCAAGGAGAGAGCCGCCACGCGGTGATTTGTCACTTTATCCACACGATTCGGGGATGCGAACCGGAAAAGTTTTCCTTGGAGCGCTGCGGAGCGTTGCTGGTATCATATTAGCGCTCTTTCGAGGTAATAACCGGGATTTTCAGTGAATCGTGTGGATAAAGTGGTAAATCACCGCGTAGCGGCTTTGTCCTTGACAGGCGGAATGCACGCCACATACTCGGTAGCCAGGAGGGGATTGGGGCCGTCTGGCTGGAGACTGCCATATATCCCGAACTGCAACTGGTCCGGCTATCCCAAAATGTCCCCAATCCCCTTCTGCCGACCATCTTCCGGCGTGCATTCCGCCTGTCAAGGATGATTTACCACTTTATCCACACGATTCACTGAAAATCCCGGTTATTGCCTTGAAAGAGTCACTAGTGTCCGGAAAAACTCGAAATCGGACTATATTGCGTGATAAGCCATTGATTTATATATCGCCAAAGTACCTCTTGGTGTTCAAGTCGGTGACACCCCTGAAATTCATTTCGCCCTAGTATTTATGCGGCGAAACGAGTTCTTGGG
>WFXP01000047.1 GCA_015490535.1 Gammaproteobacteria bacterium | reverse complement strand
CCCCCCTCCTGGGCCAGGGCAATGGCCAGGCGCGCCTCGGTGACCGTATCCATGGCGGCGGATACCAGCGGAATGTTGAGCTCGATGTTGCGGGTCAGGCTGGTCCTCAGAGTCACCTCCCTGGGCATCACCCGGGAGCGGGCCGGCAACAGCAGAACATCATCGAAGGTCAACGCTTCCTGAACGATTCGCATGGGTGGGGTTCCGGCTTGAATATCCGGCGCATTATACGGTTTGTCGCCATACTGGTAAACTTGACGCATGAGCCATCCCCTGCCGGAACAGAAGCGTGAGAACAGTCTGCGCCAGGTTCTCAGCGTAACCGAACTCAACCGCGCAACCCGCTCCCTGCTGGAGGGAAGCTTCCCGCTGCTCTGGGTGGAGGGGGAGATCTCCAACCTGGCCCGCCCCGCCTCCGGCCACCTCTATCTCTCCCTGAAGGACAGCAAGGCCCAGGTGCGGGGCGCCATGTTCCGCAACCGGGCCATCCACCTGGGTTTTCGGCCGGAAAACGGTATGCGGGTGCTGGTGCGTGCGCGGGTCAGCCTGTACGAACCGCGTGGTGACTACCAGCTCCTGATCGAGCACATGGAAGAGGCGGGCGACGGGGCCCTGCAGCGCGCCTTCAAGGCGCTCAAACGGCGCCTGGAGCTGGAAGGTCTGTTCGCCACTGAACACAAGAGACAGCTTCCCGCCCTGCCCCGCTGCATCGGGGTGATCACCTCCCCCAGCGGTGCAGCCATCCGCGACATCCTCAGCGTGCTGCGGCGCCGCTTTCCGGCCATCCCGGTGATCCTCTATCCGGTGGCGGTTCAGGGGGAAGGGGCTGCAGGGGAGATCGCCTCCATGATCGAGCTGGCCGGAAAACGGGGAGAGTGTGAGGTCCTGATCGTGGGGCGCGGTGGAGGCTCGCTGGAGGATCTGTGGGCCTTCAACGAGGAGGTGGTGGCCCGCGCCATCCACGCCTCCCCCCTGCCCATCGTCTCCGCGGTGGGTCACGAGACCGACTTCACCATCGCCGACTTCGTGGCCGACCAGCGGGCCCCCACGCCGTCGGCCGCGGCCGAACTGCTGAGCCCCGATGGCGAGGAGATGCTGCAGCGGGTGGCGCGGCTGGAGATACGCCTGCGACGCTCGGTGCAGAGGGAGCTGGCCAGGGCGCGGGAGCGGCTGCAGTGGCTGCGGCGGCGGCTCAAGCACCCGGGCAGGCGGCTGCAGGAGATCGCCCAGCGGCTGGACGAACTGGAGCAGCGCCTCAAGGTGGCGTGCAGTCACCTGCAGCGCCACAAGCGCGCCGGCCTGGAGAGTATCATGGCGCGGCTGCAGCGCCGCACCCCCGCCCATCAAATAAAGGCAGTATTAACAAAATGCGCCACTGTCCGACATAGTCTTTGTTGCGCCATGCGCCACCGGCTGCAAGGCTGCCGCCAGCAGCTCTCCATCCAGAGTGGCCGGCTGGAGGCGGTCAGCCCGCTGGCGGTGCTGGGGCGCGGCTACGCCATCGTGCGCAAGCTGCCGGAGGGTACCATAGTACGCAGCGGCGCAATGGTGAAGAGAGGGGATCAGGTGGAGGCCAGACTGGGGAGGGGGCATATCCGCTGCCGGGTGGAGGAGTCGACGGAGTGAGCAGGGGGTGGTCGAGCTGGTGGCTTGGCTGGCTGCTGCTGTTTTCCGGCGCCAGCGCGGCGATGGAGCTGCCGCGTCCCGCCCTTGTCCCGGGAGGCGTGGCCATCGTGGCGCTTCCGGCCGGCGGAGAACAACCCCCCCGGGCGTGGTACCGGGACAGGCGGGTCATGGTGGTCCGCCAGGGGGATGGCTGGTACGCGGTGGTCGGTATTTCCCTGAGCGCCAGACCCGGCCGGCACACGGTGACCGTGCAGGGGGCCAGGAGAAATCACATCTCTTTCACCGTGAAAGAGAAGAGATACCGCGAACAGCACCTGACAATAAAAAACCGGCGCATGGTCAACCCCGACGCGGAGGATCTCAAACGCATCCGCAGGGAGAAAAGGGAGATAGAGGCCGCCTTCAACCGCTGGCGCGACGCGGCGGAGGTGGATACGGCATTCACCCTGCCGGTGGAGGGGGTGCTGAGCAGTCCGTTCGGGCTGCGCCGGTTCTTCAACCGGCAGCCGCGCAAGCCCCATAGCGGACTGGACATCGCGACGGCCGAAGGAACCCCCGTCCGCGCCCCGGCGGCGGGGATAGTGGTGACCACCGGAAACTATTTTTTCAACGGAAACACGGTATTTATTGATCATGGTCAAGGATTGATCACCATGTATTGCCATATGGATCGTATCAAGGTCGGCGAAGGGGATGCGTTGGTCAGGGGGCAGACCATCGGTACGGTGGGCAAGAGCGGGCGCGCAACAGGCCCGCACCTGCACTGGTCGGTAAGCCTGAATGGCGTCCGGGTGGATCCGGAGCTCTTTCTGCCCGGGCACGCTGCTGAGTGAAAGCGCGGATTCTGCTTTCGGGACCGGCCGACCGTTACCAGGGTATCCTGGCGGGCAACGCGCGGTGCGGCACGCCGCTCCGATAACAGATTGAAAATACGGGGAAATCGGTAATCGCGATCTCCGGTTTCCAGTAGTTGAACAGATAAGGAACAGCTATTCAGCATCCTGTAGAGACCACCGGGGGGAGATAACATGGCACAAGTAGTTCTGTTCGAGAACGAGGAGCACAGGAACATCCTGCTGGAGGATCACTCCGAGGGAGAGATGGTACCGGCCAACCAGCACCTGATAATCCACAAGGGGAAGGGGATGCTGCTGGATCCGGGTGGACACAAAATTCACTCGCAGGTCTACTCCGATCTGTCCGCTTCGCTGTCGCCTAACGACCTCAAGTACCTGTTCTTCTCCCACCAGGACCCGGACATCGTGGCGGCCGCCAACTTCTGGTTCATGATGACCCCGGCGGACGGCCTGATCTCCGAGCTGTGGCTGCGTTTCATAGCCCATTTCGGCGTGGATCGGATGGTCTTCCACCGCATCAAGACCATACCGGATCGGGGCCAGTCGGTGGATCTGGAGGGAGCCGAGCTCTCCATCATACCGGCCCACTTCCTGCACTCCGCAGGCAACTTTCAGCTGTACGATCCGGTATCCAGGATCCTATACTCCGGCGATCTGGGCGCCTCCATCGGTGTCGGATACCGGATAGTGGAGGATTTCGATGCCCACATCCCGGCGATCGAGGGGTTCCACCAGCGCTACATGCCCACCGTCAAGGTCTATCAACTCTGGGCCAAGATGGCCCGCAAGCTGGATATCGAAACCATCGCGCCGCAGCACGGCGCCATCTACCAGGGCAGGGAGAATGTCAACAGGTTCATCGACTGGGTGGAGAACCTGCCCTGCGGGCTGGATATCATGGAGGATATCTACGGCTCCGCATAGCGGGTGTAAATAAGAGTATTAGGCTATAATCCCAAGCTTTATATCCAACGATACAAACCGGTTTGCCACAAGAGGCGGGAGCAGATGTCACAGATTACACTGTTTGAGAACGAGGATCACAAGAATATCCTGCTGGAGGACTACGCCGACGGGGAGATGATACCAACCAACCAGCATGTTATCGTACACAAGGGCAAGGGGATGCTGCTGGATCCGGGCGGGCACAAGATTCACTCCAGGGTATTTGCCGATCTCTCCGCCATCGTGGCGCCTCCCGATCTGAAGTACCTGTTCTTCTCCCACCAGGATCCGGATATCGTGGCGGCCGCCAACTTCTGGTTCATGATGACCTCCGCAGAGGGGCTCATGTCCCAGCTCTGGACCCGCTTCGTGGCCCATTTCGGCATCGACCGGGTGGTGTTCAAGCGGGTGAGGACCATACCCGATGAGGGGATGGTCCTGGATCTGGAGGGAGTGGAGCTGCTCATCATACCGGGGCACTTCCTCCACTCCGCCGGCAACTTCCAGATCTACGATCCGGTATCCAAGATCCTCTACTCCGGCGATCTGGGAGCCTCCATCGGAACGGAGTACCGCATCGTGGAGGATTTCGAGCTCCATATCCCCCGCATCGAATGGTTCCACCAGCGCTACATGCCCTCGGCCAGGGCATTCCAGCTCTGGGCGGCCATGGTCCGGGAGCTGGACATAGAGATCATCGCGCCGCAGCACGGCGCCATCTACAGGGGCAAGGAGAATGTCCAGGGGTTCATCGACTGGGTGGAGAACCTGCCCAGCGGCCTGGATCGGATGGAGAATCTGTTCCGCCTGCCCAAGGCGGGCTAGACGGGGAGCCGCGGTGTCCGCGGCCAGCTGAAACCGGTTCCCGCCATGCCGGCACCACCCTTCGACTCCCCCATCTCCGAGCTGATCTGGAGCGGCCGCTACCGGCTGCAGGAGGATGGAAGCGAGAGCTGCATCGAGGAGAGCTGGCGAAGGGTCGCCGGGGCGCTGGCATCGGTGGAGCCTGATCGGCGCAGCTACTGGGAGGAGCGTTTCTACCAGGCCCTCGAGGATTTCCGCTTCATCCCCGGGGGCCGCATCCTGGCCGGGGCCGGTAGCGGGCGCAACGTCACCCTGTTCAACTGCTTCGTCATGGGCCGCATCGGCAACTCCCTGGGCTCCATCTTCGACAATCTGAAGGAGGGCGCCCTTACCATGCAGCAGGGGGGCGGAGTGGGCTATGACTTCTCCACCCTGCGCCCCGCCGGCGCGGGCGGCTCCAGCCCCGGCCCCCTCGCCTGCATGAAGATCTGGGACAGCGCATGCGAGGCGCTGCTCGCGACGGCCGCGCGGCGCGGGGCGATGATGGCCACCCTGCGCTGCGATCATCCCGACATCGAGGCATTTGTCGACGCCAAGCGCACGCCGGGGCTGTTTCGCAACTTCAATCTTTCGGTTCTGATCAGTGACGGCTTCATGGAGGCGGTAGAGGAGGATCGGCGCTGGCCCCTGCTCTACCCGGCGCCCGAGCTGCCGGAAGCCCACCGCTTTCCGGAGCAGCTCCGGTGGAGATGGTCGGGAACGCCGCTTCCCTGCGCCGTTTTCCGCTGGATTCGCGCCCGCGACCTGTGGGAACGTATCATGCGCGCGAGCTACGATACCGCCGAACCGGGCGTGCTGTTCATCGACCACGTCAACCGGGCCAACAATCTGGTCTACCGGGAGCAGATCAACGCCACCAATCCCTGTGGCGAGATCCCCCTCCCCCCGTACGGCGCCTGCAACCTGGGATCCATCAACCTGACCCGCTTCGTCCGGGAGCCGTTCGGGCGGAGTGCGCGGCTGGACATGGAGGGGATCCGGAGCACCGCCGCCCTTGCCGTGCGTATGCTGGACAACGTCATCTCCCTCTCCCGTTTCCCCCTGCCGGCCCAGCGCAGGCAGAGCCAGGGAAGCCGCCGCATCGGGGTGGGGATAACCGGCCTTGCCGACGCCCTTGTCATGCTGGGGCTGCACTACGGGAGCGAGCAGGCGCGGGAGTGCGCCGCGTCCGTGCTGGAGGGGATCTGCCATGCAGCCTACCGCGCCTCCGTCGAGCTGGCAGCGGAGAAGGGCCCCTTCCCCTTTCTGGATACCGGGGCCTACCTGAAGCAGCCCTTCATCCGTAATCTCCCCCGCGACATCAGGCAGCGCATCGCGGCGGACGGGATCCGCAACAGCCACCTGATCGCCATCGCGCCGGCGGGAACCATCAGCCTGCTGGCCAACAACATATCCAGCGGGATCGAACCGCTGTTTGGTCTCCACTACCGGCGCCGCATCCGCACCGGTGCAGATGAGTACCGGGAGCAGGAACTGACCGCCTACGCCCTGCGGTTGTGGAAGAAGCTGCACCTGGGGGAGCCGCCGCCCGCCTATTTCGTCACCGCCGCGCAGCTCTCTCCGCGCCACCACCTGCAGATGCAGGCGGCGCTGCAGCCCTTCGTGGACAACGCCATCTCCAAGACCATCAACGTTCCCGAAGAGACCGACTTCGACACCTTCCGCACCATCTACCAGGAGGCGTGGCGGCTGGAGCTGAAGGGATGCACCACCTACCGGCCCAATCCCGTGCGCGGCGAGCTGCTGGCCTCCGCCGAGGAGCCCGGCCCCTCCTGCTGCCACCGGATCTGACCCCCACCGGCGGAACACCACAGGGAGGCTGAATCCGGATTGGGTCTTCCTCGAATCGTGTGGGTAAAATGGTAAATCACCGCGTAGCGGCTCCGTCCTTGACAGGC
>WFXP01000046.1 GCA_015490535.1 Gammaproteobacteria bacterium | reverse complement strand
CGTTCAGGTCGCGCCTGGCGGAGGTCTCCGGGAAGTGATCGCGATAGCGCATCTGGTATTATTTGGGTCTTGAAGCGGGCCGGTGGAGGCCCTATGTTAACGCATATTTGGAACCACAGGAGAGCGTGATATATGCCGATCTACGAATATCAGTGCCAGAGTTGCGGTCACGATCTGGAGGTGATGCAGAAGATGAGCGACGAGCCGCTCAGGGAGTGTCCGGAGTGCGGCAAGCCGGAGCTGAAGAAGCTGATTTCGGCGGCCGGCTTCCGGCTCAGCGGCAGCGGCTGGTACGAGACCGACTTCAAGTCCGGCAACAAGAAGAACATCGCCGGCGACAAGCCCGCAAAGGAGTCTCCGCCCCCCTGTGAAGCGGGTGGCTGCTGCCCGGCGGCCTGTTCCGACTGAAAAGGCTCTTCCCCGAACCGTGTGGGTAAAACGGTAAATCATCCTTGACAGGCAGAATGCACGCCACATACTCGGTGGCCAGAGGGGATTGGGGCTGCCTGGCTGGAGACCACCGGATATCCACCATCTGCGCGCATTGCTAGTGGGCCGGCTATTCCAAAAGTGTCCCCAATCCCCTTATGCCGACCATCTTCCGGCGTGCATTCTGCCTGTCAAGGACGAAGCCGCTGCGCGGTGATTTACCGGTTTACCCACACGATTCGGGGAAGAGCCACTGAAAAAACCCTCCTCGAGTTGCGCGGGCGTGGTCCAGGCCGTACCATGCCCGTTTTCATCGACTTCTGAAACTTGCAAGGGGCAGAGATGCGCACCCATTACTGTGGAGAGATCCGCGCAACGGACGTGGATGGCGAGATAACCGTCAGCGGCTGGGTTCACCGGCGCCGGGACCACGGCGGAGTGATCTTCATCGACCTGCGGGACCGGGAGGGGCTGCTGCAGGTGGTGTTCGATCCCGATACCCCGGAGGCCTTCGCCACGGCCGAACGGGTGCGCAGCGAGTATGTGCTGCGGGTCACCGGCAAGGTGCGTATCCGGCCGGAGGGGACCGAGAATCCCGACATGCCCACCGGGGAGGTGGAGCTGCTGGGCCGGAAGCTGGAGATCCTCAACAGCGCCGAGACGCCGCCGTTTCAGGTGGATGTGGAGGACCACGAGGTCTCCGAGGAGCTGCGCCTGCGCTACCGATACATCGACCTGCGCCGCCCGCAGATGCTGGAGCGGCTCAAGCTGCGCTCCGAGGTGGTGCGGGTGCTGCGCAACTTTCTCGATGACAACGGCTTCATGGATATCGAGACCCCGATGCTGACCCGCGCCACCCCCGAGGGTGCGCGCGACTACCTGGTGCCGAGCCGCACCCACCAGGGCAGCTTCTTCGCCCTGCCGCAGTCGCCGCAACTGTTCAAACAGCTGCTGATGATGTCCGGTCTGGACCGCTACTACCAGATCGTGCGCTGCTTCCGTGACGAGGATCTGCGCGCCGACCGCCAGCCGGAATTCACCCAGCTGGATATCGAGACCTCGTTTATGGACGAGGAGCAGATCATGGCGATGATGGAGGGAATGATGCGCCAGCTGTTCCTGCGGGTGCTCGACGTGCAGCTGCCTGATCCCTTTCCGCGCATGACCTACGCCGAAGCGATGCAGCGTTTCGCCTCCGACAAGCCGGACCTGCGCATACCGCTGGAGCTGGTGGATATCGGTGACTTGCTGGTGGATGTGGAGTTCAAGGTGTTCTCCGGCCCGGCAAACGATCCGGCGGGTCGTGTCGCCGCGTTGCGTCTGCCGCAGGGAGGCAAGCTGTCGCGCAAGGATATCGATGAATACACCAAATTTGTCGCCATCTACGGCGCCAGAGGTCTGGCCTATATCAAGGTAAACGAACCGGACAAGGGCCGGGAAGGGTTGCAGTCGCCGATCCTCAAATTCCTGCCGGACGCCGCCATTGATGGCATCATGGCCCGCACCGGCGCGGAAGCGGGGGATCTGATCTTCTTCGGCGCCGACAAGGCCGGCGTAGTCAACGAGTCCCTGGGCGCGTTGCGCGTCAAGCTGGGACACGACTGTGGTCTGGTGGAAGAGGGGTGGCGTCCGCTGTGGGTGGTGGACTTCCCCATGTTCGAGTGGGATGGCAGGGAGCAGCGCTGGTACTCCCTGCACCATCCCTTCACCTCACCCAAAGATGAGCACGTTGCCCTGCTGGAGAGCGACCCCGGTGCCTGTCACTCCCGTGCCTACGACATGATCCTCAACGGCACCGAGCTGGGGGGCGGCTCCATGCGTATCCACCGTGAAGAGGTGCAGGAGACCGTGTTCCGTGCACTGGGGATTGAGGAGCAGGAGGCGCGGGACAAGTTCGGCTTCCTGCTGGATGCTTTGAAATATGGCTGTCCGCCGCACGGTGGCGTGGCCTTCGGGCTGGACCGGCTGGTGATGCTGATGTCCGGCGCCGGCTCCATCCGCGACGTGATGGCCTTCCCCAAGACCCAGAGCGCCGCCTGTCCGCTGACCCACGCCCCGTCGCCGGCCTCTGACGCCCAGCTGCGCGAGCTGG
>WFXP01000045.1 GCA_015490535.1 Gammaproteobacteria bacterium | reverse complement strand
GTTTGGGACAGCCGGACCAGTTGCAATTGGCGCAGCTGGTGGATATCCGCCACTCCCCGGCCAGCCTTCCCCAATCCCCTTCTGGTTAACGATTATGTGGCGTGCATTCTGCCTGTCAAGGACGGAGCCGCTATACGGTGATTTACCATTTCACCCATACGATTTGAGGAAGACCATCCTAACTTATTACCTTGAAAGAGTACTAGCGCTCTTTTAAGGTAATAAATCAGGAAGGCCCAATCAGGATTCAGCGTCTCTCCAACTGAGCCCTGATTATTACCTGACACAGGGAGGCGGGAATCGGGGAAATGTTTCGGCTACTGATTATCACAGATACCAACATAGGGGGTGGTGGCGGTACCGAGCAGCACATAGAGATGCTGGCCACGCGACTCGATTCCTCCCGCTATCTGGTGGATGTCATGCAGTTGGGCAGCGAGGTTCGGCTCTCCCATGGAAGGATGGGGGCGGTCCGGGTGTGGCACATGCCCACGGGAAAGCTCCTCTCGCCGCATGGCGTGGTACGCATGTACCGTCTGTTACGGTTCGTTCGCTCCCGCCGGCACCACTGTATAGTCTCTTTTTTCGAAAACTCCGACATCCTCGCCGCGCTGCTCTCCAGGGTAACCGGATTGCGCTGTGTTCTGTCCAGCCGCCGCGACACGGGATATCGATATAGCCGCAGGTTGAGCCTGGCTTACCGCTACATAGACCGTTTCTTCGATCGAATCGTGGTGCCCTCCAAGGCGGTACGTAACTCGCTTCTCGAGGCCGGTACCGAGGCGCGGAGGATCGTGGTGATTCCCAACGGTGTCGATCTCGACTGCTTTGCCGATTCGGGAAAGGGCGGGGAGTCAACGCTGCGTCAGGAGCTGAACATCGGACCCGGCCCGCTTCTCCTGGGGATCGTGGCCCTGCTGCGGAAGGAGAAGGATCATGCGACGCTGCTCAGGGCGACGGCCCGGCTGCTTGAAACGGGACATGATGTGGCCCTGCTGGTCGTGGGGGAGGGGGAGATGCGGGACACCCTGAAAGCGGAGGTGGCCAGGCTGGGGATAGGGGAGCGAGTCTTTTTTCTGGGCTGGCAGGGTGACGTCGCCGGAATACTGATGCAGCTTGACATCTTTGTTCTGTCCAGCACCACCGAGGGTATGTCGAACGCCATCCTGGAGGCGATGGCCGCGGGGAGGCCGGTGGTGGCGACCGACGTGGGTGGTAATCCCGAGCTGGTGGTGCATGGTGAAACCGGCTATCTGGTGCCGAAGCGGGATTCCGAGGCCATGGCCCTGGCCATCGGAAAGCTGGTTGCGGATGGGGAGCTGCGACGCTCGATGGGTCTGGCCGGGCGAAGGCGCGTAGCGCGATACTACTCCGTTGACAGCATGGTGGACAGATACGAGCGCGCGATACATGAGGGGATCAAAGAGCGTTCGTAGGGAGACAGGGAGCTGATGCGCATGGAGCTGGAAAACCGTGGCGCCGAGCCGGCACCGCAACATCCCACCCCTTCAGGGAAGCTCTCGGCCGCGCTGGGGGGGGCGGTTGTACCCCACAACTGGGCCTTGCTGATCCTGGTGGCCATGATTCCGCTGCAAAATATCTATCTGGGCAGGCTCCCCATGCTGGGGGCGGGTCTGAACTTCATCAACGTAATGGCGATCGCGGCATTCATCGCCTGGAAGGGCAACAGGGAGAGGTCGATCCCGTCGTTTACCGGGTTGCACTATCCGGTCTACATGTTCATGGGGATCTATGTGGTATCGGCGGCGGTAGGGATCTACCGGCTGTCCCCCGCAGGGTTGCCGGAGGGGTATCTGGGAGCGCTCAAGGATGTGCTGCTGCCCATGCTGATCTTTTTCATCGTGCTGAACAGCGTGCGGGATCGCCGGGGGATTCTAGCGGTGATCGTCGCCACCCTGCTGCCCCTGGCATATATGTTCAGGGTGTTCTACGCCCAGTTCTCCAGCGTCTACAGCTGGCACTACTCGGACGACATGCGTTTCGTAAGCGGAACCTTCATGCGCCTGGGCAGCAACGAGCTGGCGGCGTTCTATGCCGCCTATACCTTCCTGGTGATACTGCTGGCGCTGTATGTCAGGCAACTGCCATACCGGATCCCGCTGGGGGTGCTGGCGCTTCTGAACCTCTACTCCCTGATGTACTCCCAGTCCAGGGGGGCGTGGCTGGCGTTTCTGGCCGCGCTGTTTGTGGTGCTGTACAAGACGGGCAAGTTCCGGGTGCTGCTGCTGGCGGCGGTACTCTCCCTGTCTGCGCCGCTGGTATTGGGTCTGTTCCCGGTTTCGGTGCAGGAGCGGTTCCAGAGCATCTTCGCAGAGGAGGATGAGCGGGACGACTCGGCCCGCTCCCGTTTCATAATCTGGGAGAATGCCATGGAGCAGTACCGCAGCAGCCCGCTGCTGGGGGTCGGGTATCGCGTATTCAACAGCCTGAACGAATTCAAGGGCAAGGATACCCACAACTACTACCTCAAACTGCTGGTGGAGCAGGGTCCGGTGGGGTTGTTGCTGTTTGTCGTGATTCTGTGGCGCAGCTACAAGAGCGCCAACCAGTTGTGGCAGAGGGCCACGGAGCCGGTGTTCAAGGCGTTGGGGCTGGGTATGGTGGCCGCGGTGGTGGTAATGGTGGTGGCCAACATGTTTGGTGACCGCTTCAGCCACTACCCGCTGGTCACCTATTTCTGGGTCTATCTGGCCCTGGTTCTGCGTGCCCTCGCCATCCTCGACAGGGAGCAGCGGGGAGGGGCCGGCGCCTCCGCACGGCCCCCTTCAGAGGAGATCTGGCGCATGTTCAGGGCCAGGTAAAAACGATGGGAGGCACCGTTCGCGCAGAGCCATCCAGTACCGCCCGGGGCAGCGGCTGGCCGGTGGTCCTGCTGTTCGGGATGCCCCGCTCCGGGACCACCTGGATCGGGAAGATCTTCGATAGCCACCCCGCCACCCTCTACCGTCACGAGCCGGACAGCTATCTGCCGCTGCGGGATCTGCCGCTGCTGATCTCGGGCCGTGGAGACAGCTACCGCGGGGAGATAACCGGTTACGTGGAACAGTTGAGAGAGTGCCGCATGCCGGTGGTTACCACCAAGTTGCCCCTGTTTCCCAAGCACTACCTGTCGCGCGGGGGCTATCTGATGTACCGGGCGAGCGTCTATCTCTCCATAGCGGTGCGGCGCATCACCCCCGGACTCGGGTCGCCCACCTTCAATCCTCTGGGCAGGGGGGGCGAACATGGGCCGTGTCTGGTGTGGAAATCGGTCGAATCGCTGGGGCGCCTGGCGGCCATCAGAAGTTGCCTGGGAAACTGCCGCGCCATACATATCGTGCGTCACCCGTGCGGCTTTGTCAGCTCCATTCTGCGAGGGGAGTCGCAAGAGAGATTCTTCAGCCACGTGAGGGCCAGCGAGGGGTATCGCGTGTTTGCCAAGCTGTTGGCTACCGAGACCGGCAGGAGCTACGGGCTGACCATGGAGCGCCTGAAGGGTATGGAGCCGGTGGAGCGCCTGGCGTGGCGCTGGGTACTCTTCAACGAACATGCGCTGCGCGAGAGTAGCGACGATCCCGCCTGCATGGTGTTGCGCTACGAGGATCTGTGCCGTGATCCGGTTGGGGTCAGCCGTCGCATGCTCCGGTTTGCGGGGCTCGAGTGGCACAGTCAGACGGCGCGGTTCCTGCGCAGCAGCACCGCCGCCGGGGATGACTCCTACTACGGGGTGATACGTGACCCGCTGCAGGCGGCGTTCCGCTGGCGGGAGTCATTGAGTGCCGCGCAGATCGAAGCGATCCAGAGGATCGTCGGGGAGAGCCGCATCGCTGCGCTGTACGATGATATATATGGACTCCGGCCGTCATGACAGCCGCTCCGGCAGATCTCAGACAGTGGTTGATCCGCGCCACCACCGGCGGGTTCGCCCTGAAGGTGATCTCGGTGGGGCTGGGTTTCTTCACTACGCTGTTGCTGGCGAGGCTGTTGGTGCCGGAGCAGTATGGTGGTTATGCCTATGCGCTGGCCTGGGTGAATCTGCTGGTGGTGCCGGTGGTGCTGGGAATGGACAAGCTGTTGATCCGGCAGGTATCGGTATTCGGACAGGCGGAGAGATGGGGGGCGCTGCACGGCATCCAGCGGTTCTCGTTTGGCTGTGTGGCGCTGCTGGGAGGGGGGACCGCCGCTGCCTGGTATGCGGGGGTGCATCTGCTGGAGGGGTATCTGGACCCGGTCATGATTCCCCCTCTGCAGGCGGCGGCGTTTCTGGTACCCATCATCGCCCTGGCCCGGCTGCGGGCGGCGGTTCTGACCGGCCTGCATCAGGTGGTGCGCGGCACCTTTCCGGAGATGGTGCTGCGCCCCGCCCTGTTCATGCTGTTGGTGGCGGCGGGGTTCGGACTCCTCGGCTGGCAGCCGGAGGGGCGTTCGGCCGTAGTGCTGAATCTGTCCGCGGTGGTGGTGTCGTTTCTGGTGGGGGGGGGGCTGCTGTGGCGCACGGTGCCGGGGGCCGTGTGGAGGGCGGCTCCGGAGTACGCCCCGCGCTCCTGGCTGGCTGGGGCGCTCCCCCTGCTGCTGCTCGCCACCCTGCAGATCGTGAATGCGCGGGTGGATATCATAATGCTGGGGAGCATGCGCGGAGCGGTGGATGTGGCGATCTACAACGTGGTATCGCAGGGGGCGCTGCTGGTCTCCTTCGTGCTGGTGGCCGCCAGTGGGGCGCTGTCGCCGGTAGTGGCGCGGCTGCACGCGGAGGGGGAGAAACGGCGCCTGCAGCGCCTGGTTACCAGGGGCAGCCGGGCCATACTGGGGGCCAGCCTGCCGATCGGCCTGCTGTTGATGCTGTTTGGCGAACCGTTTCTCGGCCTGTTCGGGGAGCAGTATCTCCCCGGCTACGCCGCCCTGCTGGTGCTGGTCAGCGGACAGCTGCTCAACGCCGCTTTCGGCGCTGTAGGAGTGCTGTTGACCATGACCAGTCACGGTGGTCTGGCGGCCCGCGGGGCGGCGCTCGGCATGATCGTCAATATCGCCTTGAATGCACTGCTTATTCCATGGTATGGAATCGTAGGCGCGGCGGTTGCGTCGATGCTGACGCTGCTGCTCTGGAACGCCGTGTTCGCCTATTTTGTTCACCGGAGTATCGGGATCAGGGCAACCGTGTTCGGATAGCGAGGGCGCCGCACCGCAGGAGGCTTCGTCGAGCGTGGCCGGCTGGAGGTGACGGGATAGTGCAACGGGTAAGGGAATCGGGAGTAGGGATGGCATGAAAACAGGCGGCGGGATTCCAAACTTCTTCATTGTCGGCGCGCCAAAGTGTGGAACCACCTCCATGTACAGCTATCTGAGCGGGCATCCGGAGGTCTATTTCCCGGAGATCAAGGAGCCGCACCA
The DNA here is from genome assembly GCA_015490535.1 of Gammaproteobacteria bacterium. Taxonomy (GTDB): domain Bacteria; phylum Pseudomonadota; class Gammaproteobacteria; order Thiohalospirales; family Thiohalospiraceae; genus DRMK01. The sequence goes on along the minus strand of WFXP01000045.1, from coordinate 852 downwards.
TTTCGCCAGCGACATCTACTCCCCCATGTACGTGCGCGATCGCCGCGACTATCTGGACCTCTACTCGGGCTGGGGCGGCGAGCCGGTGGTGGGGGACGCCTCCGTGTGGTACCTCTATTCACGGCGCGCCGCGGCCGAGATCCATGACTTCTGCCCTGAAGCCAGGATCCTGGTCATGCTCCGTAACCCTGTCGAGATGGTCCACTCCTATCACAGCCAGAGACTGGCCTGGGGCAACGAGGAGATACGTGATTTCGCCGCCGCTCTCGACGCCGAAGGTGAGCGCAGAAGAGGGAATCTGTTGCCGAGGCGCAACCCCTATCCGGTGGAGGGGCTCTACTACTCGGAGATCGCCAGATATGCCGAGCAGCTGGAGCGCTATCTCACCCGTTTCGGCCGGGAGCGGGTGCACGTGATCCTGTTCGACGATTTCAGGAGCTCCACGGCTGACGTGTTCCGGAGGGTGCTGCTGTTTCTGGAGGTGGATCCGGACTATACCCCGCGGTTTGCGGTTCAGAACCCCAACCGGGTGCGGCGCAGCATGTGGTTGCACAACATGCTCTACCACGCCCCGGCCGGACTGGTGTCCGGCGCGAAGATGGTGGTGCCCCCTCCCCTGAGGAGGCCGCTGTGGAGCTTTCTGGCCCGGGCCAACACCTCCTACCGGCAGCGTCCCCCCATCGAGGCGAGCCAGAAGCAGAGGCTGCAGCGGTACTATCGGGACGACATACTGCGCCTTGGAGCGATCCTGGAGAGGGATCTGGAGACCCTCTGGCTGGAAGGAGGTAGGTGAACATTCTGCACCTGATAAGCTCCGGCGGGATGTACGGTGCCGAGCGGGTGGTACTGGAT
>WFXP01000044.1 GCA_015490535.1 Gammaproteobacteria bacterium | reverse complement strand
GTCAATAGCTTTAGCTATTGGCGATTGAGCAAATACCGCGGATGGGCGGCGAGAGCGGTGCGAGGGCGCGTTCAGCGTTGCCTGGTAACCCCTTGCGAACTGCTTGATACTCCGTGTTTGCCCGACCGCAGCGATCTGCGGTGGAATTTCAGCGACCGGGTGAAACATTCGGGCCAGCCCGGATGTTTCGCCCGGGGACGCGATGATCGCGCCGGGATCGTCGTCCAGGCGCGGATTTGCGATTGAGTCAATAGCTTTAGCTATTGGCGATTGAGCAAATACCGCGGATGGGCGGCGAGAGCGGTGCGAGGGCGCGTTCAGCGTTGCCTGGTAACCCCTTGCGAACTGCTTGATACTCCGTGTTTGCCTGACCGCAGTGATCTGCGGTGGAATTTCAGCGACCGGGTGAAACATTCGGGCTTGCCCTCCTACGACCAAAACATCAGTTGAGTATACTCTTGTTGGTCCCGCAAGCGGATCTTCGAAAACGGCGTCCGGAGTGGTAAAGTCGAATCGTTGCCGGAAAACAGCCAGGAGAAGCGCCATGCCCCAGACCAAGATCCTGCTCGATGAGAACGAGATCCCCAGCCACTGGTACAACGTGGTGGCAGACATGCCCAGCCCGCCAGCCCCGCCCCTGGGACCGGACGGGAAGCCCGTCGGGCCGGACGCCCTGGCGGCCATCTTCCCCGAGGCGCTCATCGAGCAGGAGGTGAGCACGGAGCGCTGGATCCCCATCCCCGAGCAGGTGCGGGAGATCTATCGCCTGTGGCGGCCCGCGCCACTCTACCGGGCTCATCGGCTGGAGGAGGCGCTCGGTACGCCGGCCCGCATCTACTACAAATATGAGGGGGTGAGTCCGGCGGGCTCCCACAAACCCAATACCGCCGTGGCCCAGGCCTACTACAACCGGCAGGCAGGGATCAAGCGCCTTACCACCGAGACCGGGGCCGGGCAGTGGGGCTCCTCCCTGGCCCTGGCGGGCCAGCTGTTCGGGCTGGAGGTGCGGGTCTACATGGTCAGGGTCAGTTACGAACAGAAGCCGTTTCGCCGCTCCATGATGCACACCTGGGGGGCCGAGGTGCTGGCCAGCCCTTCGGAGCGCACCGAGGCGGGCAGAAGGATCCTGGCCGGGGATCCGGACTCTCCCGGCTCGCTGGGCATCGCCATCTCCGAGGCGGTGCAGGAGGCCGCCTCCCGCGACGATACCAACTATGCGCTAGGCTCGGTGTTGAACCATGTGCTGCTGCACCAGACCATCATCGGCCAGGAGGCGAAAAGGCAGTTCGAGAAGATCGGCGAGTATCCCGACGCCATCTTCGCCCCGTGCGGGGGTGGCTCGAATTTCGGCGGAGTGGCCTTTCCGTTCCTTGCCGACAAGGCGGCCGGCAGGGAGATCCGGCTGGTGGCGGTGGAGCCCACATCCTGCCCGACCCTCACCAAGGGGCATTACGCCTACGATTTCGGCGACGCCATAGGCATGACGCCGCTGCTGCTCATGTACACCCTCGGGCATGACTTCGTGCCTCCCGGGATCCATGCCGGCGGGCTGCGCTATCACGGGGATTCCGCCCTGGTTTCCCAGCTTCATCACGAAGGGTTGGTGGAGGCGGTCGCGGTGCCGCAGCTGGCCACCTTCGAGGCGGGTGTGCGGTTCGCCCGTAGCGAGGGGATCCTCCCTGCTCCCGAATCCAACCACGCCATCTGCGCGGTCATCGAGGAGGCGCTCCGCTGCAAGGAGAGCGGGGAGTCCAGGGTGCTGTTCTTCAACCTCTCCGGCCACGGTCACTTCGACATGGCGGCCTACGACAGTTTCTTTGCCGGTGAGCTGGAGGATTTCGACTACCCGGAGGAGGCCATCGAGGAGTCGCTGGCGCGTCTGCCAAAGGTGGGGTAGAGACGCGGTTCTTTCTCCATATTAGTACTCTTTACACAGGAAGGTTTCCCTCAAATCGTGTGGGTAAGATGGTAAATCACCGCGTAGCGGCTCCGTCCTTGACAGGCAGAATGCACGCCACATACTCGGTAACCAGAAGGGGATTGGGGCCGTCTGGCTTGTGACTAGCGGATATCCACTACCTGCGCAAATTGCAAGTGGTTCGGCTATCCCAAACTCTCCCCAATCCCCTTCTGCCGGCCAGCTTCCGGCGTGCATTCTGCCTGTCAAGGATGATTTACCATCTTACCCACACGATTTGAGGAGGACCCAATCAGGGTTCAGCATCGGTCGGGGTGCCGACCAGATCAGTTGGCGCGACGCAGGGGTATGATGCTGGCGCACCCTCCTCCGGTTCGGGCGGCGGTACTGTCGCGGTGGCGCTCCAGCAAGGAGTTCAGATGCTCCCGCTGGCGGTAGAAGGAGTCCCACATCATCTCCGACAGCCTGAGAAACGCGGCGGTGGGATTGGCGGCCCGGGCACGCTCCATGTCGATACGCCACTGCAGGCCGGTCAGGCGCTGCCGGCTCGCCGCGGGCATCCCCTCGATCAGGCTGCGCACCGCCTCCTCGCGCGCCACCTCGAAGGCCTCCGGATCGCTCCTGGCCAGGGTGCTCCAGGCATCGAAGTCGAACTCCTGTTGCGGAAAATCGGACATATACCCTTCCTCCCGTGGTGGCAATCTCTGTCCGTTCCCAGTCTAGTACAGGAGGCGTACCGCGAGGCGGATGCTGTGTCAATTCATTGTAAATTCGGATCTTTCCCGGTTGGTGCGGGAGGGGCGGATCGATCCGGGCGCGGCGTTCAGCGCTTCATGGAGTCGAAGAACTCCGCGTTGGTCTTGGTCACCTTGAGCCGATCCTGGAGAAACTCCATGGCGGCGATCTCGTCCATGGGGTGCAGCAGCTTGCGCAGAATCCACATCTTCTGCAGCTCGTCGGGGGAGACCAGCTTCTCCTCGCGGCGGGTCCCGGAGCGGTTGATGTTGATGGCCGGGTAGATGCGTTTCTCGGCGATCTTGCGGTCCAGGTGCAGCTCCATGTTGCCGGTACCCTTGAACTCCTCGTAGATCACGTCATCCATGCGGGAGCCGGTGTCCACCAGCGCGGTGGCGATGATGGTGAGCGAACCGCCCTCCTCGATGTTGCGCGCGGCGCCGAAGAAGCGCTTGGGGCGGTGCAGGGCGTTGGCGTCCACGCCGCCGGTCAGCACCTTGCCGGAGGAGGGGATGACCGTGTTGTAGGCGCGCGCCAGGCGGGTTATGGAGTCCAGCAGGATCACCACGTCCTGCTTGTGCTCCACCAGCCGCTTGGCCTTCTCGATGACCATCTCGGCCACCTGCACATGGCGCGTGGCCGGCTCGTCGAAGGTGCTGGAGACCACCTCGCCGCGCACCGAGCGCTCCATCTCGGTCACCTCCTCCGGGCGCTCGTCGATGAGCAGTACTATCAGATAGCACTCCGGGTTCTTGGAGGCGATGGAGTGGGCCAGCTGCTGCAGCATCATGGTCTTGCCCGCCTTGGGCGGGGATACGATCAGGCCGCGCTGGCCCTTGCCGATGGGGGAGACCAGGTCGATGATGCGCGCCGTGAGATCCTCGGTGCTGCCGTTGCCCATCTCCATCACCATGCGCTCTTCGGCGTGCAGCGGCGTCAGGTTCTCGAACAGCACCTTGAACTTGGCGTTCTCCGGCGCCTCGAAGTTGATCTGGTCCACCTTGAGCAGGGCGAAGTAGCGCTCTCCCTCCTTGGGGGGGCGGATCTTGCCCTCCACGGTGTCGCCGGTGCGCAGGTTGAAACGCCGGATCTGGCTGGGGGAGACGTAGATGTCATCGGGACCGGCCAGGTAGGAGCTGTCGGCGGAGCGCAGGAAGCCAAACCCGTCCTGCAGGATCTCCAGCACACCTCCGCCGAAGATGTCCTCGCCGTTTCTGGCATGTGCCTTGAGGATGGAAAATATGATGTCCTGTTTGCGGGCGCGGGAATTCCCCTCTATGCCCAGCGACTGAGCCAGCTCGACCAGCTCGGATGCCTTCTGCTTCTTGAGTTCGGTAAGATTCATGGTTTGTCGATCAGGTCGTAAATGTTTCGATTGATGTAGCGGGAAGTACGGGGTGTTGCCGACTGGAGCCAGTCTCGCAAACTGCTACTGCCAAAACGGGAATTCGAAAAGGCGCGGAGCGCCACCTGCGTCAGTTACAGGGAAACACAAACACGGTTAAATAATTTATTGCTTTGGGGCGCTAGGTTAACACCAATAATCCCCTGCGTCCAGCCCCGTGAACGCAGGGTGGCGTCGTCACGGTTACAAGTTGCTGTCGATGAACGCGGTCAGCTGGGACTTGGACATGGCTCCCACCTTGGTGGCCTCCACCTGCCCATTCTTGAACAGCATCAGGGTGGGGATGCCGCGGATCCCGTACTTGGGCGGGGTGGCGGGGTTCTCGTCGATGTTGAGTTTCGCCACCTTGAGGCGGTCACCGTAGTCCGCCGTGATCTCGTCCAGGATCGGGGCGATCATCTTGCACGGTCCGCACCAGTCGGCCCAGTAGTCCACCAGCACGGGCTGGGAGGAGTTCAGCACCTCTTCCTCGAAGGTGCTATCCGTTACATGGACAATCTCGTCACTCAATTTGTTGCCTCCACTGTTGGCGTGTCCGGCAGGCTGCTGCCGGGCTTCGTTTGCGTGTCAATGTGTAATTTCAGCCCAATATGACGACGATTTCAAGCCCAAAGGGGGCCGTTTTTGATATTCTTACCCGACATGAGCCAGATCGACAGGACAGATGTGACCTTCTCCTCCCTGCAACTGCCCCCGCCCCTGCTGCGCGGGGTGGAGGAGGCGGGGTTCACGGAGTGCACTCCCATCCAGGCCCAGGCCCTGCCGCTTTCCCTGGCGGGCCAGGATGTGGCGGGACAGGCCCAGACCGGGACCGGCAAGACCGCCGCCTTCCTGCTGGCGGTGATGAACCGCCTGCTGCGATCGGGGAAGGGGCGGGGCAGGCGGCCGCGCGCGCTGATCCTGGCCCCCACCCGGGAGCTGGCCATCCAGATCCACAAGGATGCGCAGCAGCTCGGCCGGTACACCGGTCTCTCCTTGGGACTGGTCTATGGCGGCAGCGGCTACGAAAAACAGCGCAAGCAGCTCTCCGAGGGGGTGGACATACTGATCGGGACCCCCGGGCGGCTGATCGACTACTTCAAGCAGCGGGTGTTCAGCCTGAAGGCCATCGAGGCGCTGGTGCTGGACGAGGCGGACCGCATGTTCGATCTGGGTTTCATCAAGGATATCCGTTTCCTGCTGCGCCGCATGCCGCCGCCGCAGAAGCGCCAGAGCCTGCTGTTCTCCGCCACCCTCTCCCTGCGGGTCACCGAGCTCGCCTATGAGCACATGAACAACCCGCAGGTGGTGCGCGTCGATGCGGAGCAGGTCACCGCCAGCAAGGTCCGCGAGAGCGTCTATTACCCCGCCAACGCGGAGAAGATCCCCCTGCTGCTGGGTCTGCTGAAGAGCCTCCGGCCGCGGCGCAGCATCGTGTTCGTGAACACCAAGCGGGCCGCCGAAGAGGTATGGGGATACCTGGAGGGGAACGGCTTTCAGGCCGCGGTACTTTCCGGAGACGTGCCGCAGAGGAAACGCATCGCCCTGCTGCGGCGTTTCCAGGAGGGGGAGCTCTCCATCATGGTGGCCACCGACGTGGCGGCCCGCGGCCTGCATATCGAGAACGTCTCCCACGTGTTCAACTATGATCTGCCGCAGGACGAGCAGGACTACGTGCACCGCATCGGACGCACCGCCCGCGCCGGGGCGAGCGGCGAGGCGATCAGCTTCGCCTGTGAGAAGTACGCATTTTCCCTGATGGATATCGAGGTCTATATCGGCCACCGCCTTCCCATGCGGGATATCGATGCGGATCTGCTGGTGACACCGGAGCAACCGGTGCGCAGGCGGCGCCCCGCCAGGTCAAAACCCGCCCGCCGGCAGCACGCTCGCGGACGATCACGGCGCAGGAGCGGCCGGCGCGCGACCCCGGCCGGTGGCGCCGCGGGCTGAATCGCTCCCCGCCTGCCGGTGGGTCGGCGGATTCAACGGCTCCGGGCGGAACATTCGGGATGGGCGTCCCACACGGTGCGGAGGGTGGCGGTTCCTCATCCCACGGGGTGTTGCCATCGGGTGGTTTCAACTCCCGCCGGCGCGTGATGCGTCGCTCGAGGAAACGGCCGGTCTGCCGTCATCCACCGCTGCGGGCCACGGGGGAGATCTCTCAGGCGAACAGGTCCACCAGCCTGGTGCCGCCATACAGGGGCTGGGTGTTGCTCTGGTGGCGGCCGGAGAGTTGCACCGCCTCCTCCGGGGGAGGCTCCCCACCCTGTCGCCGGCTGTTATCTTCCTCCCCACCCTGCCGCTGCCCCTGTCCGGAGCCGCCTTGCTGGCGCGAGATATCCACGTTGGCGAGATTGACCCCGCTCTCTCCCAGCATCTCGCGCAGCCTGGGGATCGCCGCTTCCAGTGCATCGCGGGTCACCGCGTGGTGGGCGGAGAAGGCTATGCTGGCCTGCTCGTTGCGGATCTCGATACGCACCTCCACCGGCCCCAGATGCTGTGGATTGAGGCGCAGCTCCGCCTGCTGCAGGTCACGTTTTACCATCCACACCAGCCGTTCTCCCAGGGCGCCCTGCCACTGGGGAGAGTGCAGCGGCGCTGAAACCGGCAACGAGGGGCGTTCCATCCCGGCGGCAGCGCTGCCCGCTCCCGCGGGCTGCTGCACCTGAGTGGCGGCCGGTAACGGGAACAGCAGGGAATCGCGTGCCCTCTCCGGCATCTCCGCGCCGCGCGCCGTAACCATCGACGGCGTGCGAGCGGCGCTGGCTGGCGCCAGCGGCAAGGGCTCGGGATCAATCATCGGATCGGCCTGCAGCGGCGCGGGATCCGACCCGGGGGTGATGGTAGCGATGGGACCCTGCGGCGCCCCCGGCAGCGAGAAGGAGGGCGTCACCCTGGCGACGGCGGGCGGAGTGGGGGGTGCGGGCCGTGTCTCAACCATCTTCTGGTAGGGATCGGGCGGAGAAGACGGCAACGGCCCTGTGACAGGCGGCAAAATCTTGCCCTCTTCACCGGGGGGGAGCGGTCCGGCGGGAGACCGCTCCCCCCTAGCTCCATTCTCGGGGAGAGCCCCCGCGCCGGCCAGCGCGGTCACCAAAACCTCCAGGAATCCCAATCCTTCCGGCGTCGCCTCCGCCGGGCCCGTGCCGCCAACAGGCGGCGTCGTGCTGGAGGTGCCACCAGAGGCGGCGGACGGCGGGGGGATCGGTGTAGTCATGTTCTGCTCCTTCTCCTTCCGCTCCAATGCTGCAAATCGCATGCCATTGCCCTCCAAGGGGGTGTTTGCTAACCAGTGCTCTCAAGGAAATGAACCGGGATTCAGTTGGAGGGACGCTGAACCCCGATTGGGTCTTCCTCAAATCGTGTGGGTGAAATGGTAAATCACCGCGTAGCGGCTCCGTCCTTGACAGGCGGAATGCACGCCACATACTCGATAGCCAGAAAGGGATTGGGGCTTTCTGGGCTGGGGAGTGGCGGATATCCACCACTTGCGCAAATTGCTACTGGTGCGGCTATCCCAAAGTGCCCCAATCCCCTTCTGCCGACCATCTTCCGGCGTGCATTCCGCCTGTCAAGGATGATTTACCATTTCACCCACACGATTTGAGGAAGACCTTGCTGATTTACCCTGATAGAGACTGGTCAATCCTTCTCGGTGGTACGAGCCGCCTCGCTGCTCCTGATGCTGACGATGAGGAGAATGTGCAGCAGCAGTATTATGGCCACCAGAATCCTGAACAGGGTTCTCTCGATGAAGAAGATGAGCGATGCGCCGCCCAGCACCAGAATGGCCGCTATGGCCAGCAGCTTGGCCCGGATGGGGATGCTGCGGGTCTGCTGCCAGTTCCTGATCAGGGTTCCAAACAGGCGCAGATTGAGCAGCCAATCATAAAAGCGCGGGGAGGAGCGGGCAAAGCAGGCCGCCGCCAGCAGCAGGAAGGGTGTGGTGGGCATGACCGGCAGCAGCAGCCCCAGCGCACCCAGCGCGACACACAGAAAACCCACGGAGATCAGGATGATTCTCGTCATTGCCGGCAGTCCGACCGGATCGCTTCGATGCGGGCGGCGGGGGTTTTCCATAGCCTCCTCCGCGGGGACCGGAAGGGTTGCCCCCCGGCTCCGGTTGGCGGGATTAATCGGGCGCGAGCCGTCTCCGCGCATTGCTGGACGCGCCCCCGCCACAGCCCCGCCGCCCTTCCATTCAGCATGGTATTGAAACAGGCTGGTAACTGTTCAGCTCACCCCTGAAATTGGTCAGTTCAAGGCGAAAAATGGGAGTTTACGAGTGTAAATGACCATTTTTCAACGCAGAAATGGCGGATTTCAGGGGTGAGCTGAATAGTTACCCGCGGTATTCGTCCAATCGCCATGGCCCGGGCTATCGCCTCAACGGCGAGCCCGTAACTGCGCGGCACCCCCTGATCACCCCCTTCCCGGGTGAAGCATCCGGGTTAATCAGAAGGATAGTAGAAAAGGGGGAAACAGGCCATCCGGTGCCGCGCCGCTGCCGGGGTTTCCCGCAAAACGGTTTCAGGAAGGTTGACAACGGGATACGGCGTGCTTAAATTGCGCGGATGAAGTACCGATTGCTCTGTCTGCTGTTGCTGGCCAACGTCTGCACCAGTACGGTGTTGGCGTGGGACATTCACCCCGACGCGCTGTCCGGGCACGACCCGATCGTGCTGGATCGGCAGCCGGTGGAGCCGCATACCCATGCACACACCGACAGCGAGCGCCACCACGCCAACCACTCCTGCCACGGCGCAGCCCACCTGACCGGGTGCATCAACGAGACCGCCACGCTGGATGTGGGTCCCCACCGGCAGCGGCACGTATCTCCCCCGGTGACGCTGCCGTTTCTCTACATCACGCCGCACCTTAGACCCCCCATAGCCTGATTCTTTCCTGGCGCGATACTTGCTGCCGTTCGCGGGAGTGGCAGCACCCTGTTTGTTGTACCCCAAGGATCCATACCATGTTATCGAGAGTTATCTGTTGCGCGGTCACCTGCGCATGTCTGGCGCTGCCCACCTGGGCGGAGTCTCCCCCGCAGCGAGGGGTGGCCGCTGCAACCGCCACGGTGGCCGATGCCGGGAATCTGGCGGCGCTGGTCGGTGAGATCTGGGCGAAGAGTCCGGCCGTGCAAAGTGCCGAGGCGGCCCTGGAGGCGGCCCGGGCGCGCGCCGAGGGGGCCGATCGTCCGCTGCACAATCCCGAGCTGGAGCTGGACGCCGAGCGGACCGGTGTGAGCACCACCTCCCTCGGCCTGACTCAGACCATCGACTGGAGTGACAAGCGGGGCGCCTTGACGCGCATCGCCGGGCGGGAGGTGGCGGAGGCCGAGGCGCAGCTGAGGGCGGTTCGCCAGCGCATCGCCATCGAGACCCTTGACGCCTTGGTGCGCTATTTCACCGCCCGCGAAATGCTGGCGCTGGCGCGGCAGGGCAGCCGCCTTATGGAGGAGTTTGTCGCCGCGGTGAAACAGCGCCATGCGGCCGGTGATGTGGGGGCCCTGGATGTCACCCTGGCCGAGGTCGCCTACAGCGAGGCGCTCATGGAGCTGGCGGCGGCTGAAGGCGACCTGATCGCCGCCGAGGCCGCCCTGCAGGCGGTCAGCGGCCTGACACTGGCGCAGTGGCCACAGCTTCCGGATGATCCGGTGCCACCGGAGCAGGCCGATGCCGCGCTGCTCGACTCCCTGCCGGAGCTGGAGATACTGCGCCGTCGCATGGAGGCGGCCCGGGCGCGGATTGAACTGGCCAGAAAGCGGGCCAGGATCGATCCCACCATTGGAATACGGGCGGGCCGCGAGGAGTCGGACGAGCTGTTGGGGCTGAGCATAGGGATCCCGCTGTTCGTGCGCAACAACTACAGGGCGGAGATCCGCGCCGCCACCCTTCAGGCCGGTGCCGAAGAGCAGGACTACCGCGATGCGCGCCGCCGGGCGGCCGCCCGGCTGGAGGGTGCCCTGGGCCACTTTCGCAGTACCCGCCGCGCCTGGGAAGGCTGGAGAGCCACCGGCCGGCAGGCGCAGCAGCGGCAGATGGAGCTGCTGGAGCAGATGTGGCAGGCACGGGAGCTGACCGCCACCGACTTCCTCATCCAGGCCAGGCAGAACATCAATACCCAGGTCACCGCGAGCCGCCTCCGAGGCCGGCTATGGCAGGCGGCGGTCGCCTGGCTGGAGGCCTCCGGCCAGGTGGAGCAGTGGCTGGGGCTGACGGAGCAGGGCATCGATAACACTTCCGGAGAGACAGAAAAATGAGAATACAGCAGTTGATGCCGCTACTTTCAACCCGGCAACAATATATATCGCGTTCGGGATTTCAGGGACGGGCTGGAACAAGGGTGGTTGCTCCCTTGGCGAAGGCGGCAGCGCCGGGCCGGCCTGTTCCCGGAACCCCTGACAGCTTGATTCTGAAAGAGGGACCGCCGTATCCCGGCCCGCTGGCGGCGTTGGCAGGATATGCCCGAGGGGGGCTCCGGCGGCGTTTCACCCCCTTGCGGCAGAGCGGCACACGACGGCCGAACACCATATATGCCGTCATCGGGTTGATGGTGATGCTGTGGCTGACTGGCCCTGTTGCCCTTGCGCAGGCCCGGCCAGATGGCGACCACGGCCACGACCATGCCCACGAGGAGTCGTTTGATTTTTCGGGAATGGATCTCTCCGAGGGTGCCCACCCCAGCCAGGAGAAAGGGGAGCACCATGCCGGAGATGGACACGATCACGAACACGAAGCCGGAGGTGACGGGCACGGAGACGGGGACGGCCACGACCACCACGAACATGGCGAGGAGGCGACCGACACTGAGCTGAGCGCCGTGCAGCGCCGCATGGCCAGTGTGGAGACCATCACCGTCAGGCGCGAGTCTCTCGGAGAGGCGATAACCTCTCCCGGCGAGGTGATACTGAATGCCTACCGCACCAGCCGGGTGACGCCGCGCATTCCCGCCCAGGTGATCGAGCGCCACGTTCGGCTCGGTGACCGGGTAACAACGGGGCAGCCCCTCGTTACCCTCTCCAGCGTGGAGATGGCCGAGGCCCAGGGGGAGCTGATGGAGGCCGATGTGGAGTCGCGCCGGGTAAAGAAGCTGGGTCGCCAGGTGGTCTCCGAAAAGCGCTACGTGGCCGCGCAGATAGCCTGGCAGCTGGCCTACGCCAGGGTCAGCGCCTTCGGCATGACCAAGAGTCAGATCGACTCCCTGATCAGGACCGGGGACGCCTCCCGCGCCACCGGTGAGTTCCAGCTGCTGTCGTTCCAGGATGGCACCGTCATCAGCGACAATTTCGTGGTGGGCGAGCTGGTGGAGCCGGGACATGTGCTGATGGAGATCAGCGACGAGAGCCTGCTCTGGGTGGAGGCCCGGCTGACGCCGGAGAGCGCCGCCCGCGTCACACTGGGTTCTCCCGCCAGGGTTCGGGTGGGGGAGCGCTGGCTGGAGGGGAAGGTGGTGCAGGCCCGCCACACCCTGGATGAGGTTACCCGTACCCTGGCGCTGCATGTGGAGGTGGCCAATCCGGACGACACCCTCCATCCCGGCCAGTTCGTGGAGGTGGTCATCGAGGGCAGGAAGAGACTGGAGGGGCTGGCGGTGCCGGTGGCCGCCGTGCTGCGCGGCCCGGATGGTGACTGGCAGGTGTTCGTGGAGACCACTCCGGGACGTTTCGAGCCGAAGGAGGTGCAGGTGGTGCGCACCGTGGGGGACCGGATGCTGATCGAGGGGATCCCGGAGGGCACCACCATCGTCGGCGAGGGGGCCTTCTTCGTCCAGTCCGAGATGGCCAAGGGCGGCTTCGATCCCCATAACCACTGACCGACCGGGAGAACAGATATGCTGAATCGCTTGATCGACTGGTCGGTCACCAACCGCCTGCTGGTGGCCATCGGCCTGCTGGCGCTGGTAGTCTCCTCCTTTTTCCTGGTGCCAAAGCTGAATCTGGACGCCTTTCCCGACGTAACCAACATCCAGGTATCCATCAATACCGAGGCCCCTGGTCTGGCGGCTGAGGAGGTGGAGCAGTTGATCACCTTCCCCATCGAGGCGGTTATGTATGCACTGCCCGATGTGGAGGAGGTGCGCTCCATCTCCAAGACCGGCCTGTCCGGCATCACGGTGGTGTTCCGGGAGGGTACCGATATCTACTTCGCCCGCCAGCTGGTGTTTCAGCGGTTGCAGTCGGCCAAGGAGTTGATCCCGGAAGGAGTGGGTATACCCGAGATCGGGCCCAACACCTCCGGCCTGGGGCAGGTCTACCAGTATCTGCTGCTGGCGGATCCGGATTCCGGGATAGATGCCATGACCCTGCGCAGTCTCAACGACTGGCTGGTGAAGCTGCTGCTGATGCCGGTGGACGGGGTGACCGACGTGCTGTCGTTCGGCGGCCATGTCCGGCAGTATCAGGTCAACCTGGATCCGTCGCGGTTGCTCGCCTACGGCCTGACTCAGCAGGATGTGGTGGAGGCGCTGGAGAACAACAACATCAACGCCGGCGGCTGGTACATGGACCGGGGCCAGGAGCAGCTGGTGATCCGCGGGGTGGGCTGGCTGGACCACGATGAGCAGGGCCTGGAGGAGCTGCGCCAGATCCCGCTCAAGACCATCGACGGCACCGTGGTAACGGTGGCGCAGGTGGCCACCGTGGAGCTGGGCAGCGAGATCCGCCAGGGGGCGGTGACCATGACGCGCCGCTCCGCCGACGGCCAGCCCGAAGCGCTGGGAGAGGTGGTGGCGGGAATCGTGCTGAAGCGCATGGGGGCCAATACCAAGGCCACCATCGACGGAATCAAGGAGCGGATAGCCCTGATTCAGCAGGCCCTGCCCGAGGGGGTGCGCTTCGAGGCGTTCTACGACCAGGCCGACCTCATCACCCAGGCGGTGACCACGGTGGTCAATGCGCTGCTGCTGGCCTTTGTGTTCATCATCGTGGTGCTGGCGCTGTTCCTGATGAACCTGCGCGCCACCATGCTGGTGCTGATCTCGATCCCCATCTCCATCGGGATCGCCCTTATGATCATGTCCTGGTTCGGTCTTTCCGCCAACCTTATGTCGCTGGGAGGGATCGCGGTGGCCATCGGCATGCTGGTGGACGGTTCGGTGGTGATGGTGGACAACATGTTCAAGCATCTCTCTCACCCCGACGCGGAGCATGACAAGGATCTGAAAAAGCTGGTGGGCAGCGCGGATCCCGATCCCTACGACGTGGCGAATGACCGGCACGGCATCGCCCTGCGCCTGCAGGAGGCGGGCAAGGAGGTGGCGCGCCCGATATTCTTCGCCGCCTCCATCATTCTGGTGGTGTTCATGCCGCTGTTCAGTTTCGAGGGGGTCGAGGCGAAGCTGTTCCAGCCCATGGCGGTGAGCATCATGCTGGCCATCGTGGCGGCGGTGCTGGTCGCCCTGATCATAGTTCCCGCCCTGGCCAGCTACCTGTTCCGCAGCGGTATCCGGCAGAGGGAGAGCTTCGTCCTGGCGCCGCTCGAGAGGCTCTACCAGCGCGCCTTGCGCCGGGCGCTCCGGAGACCCGGCTTGGTGACCGGCAGCGCTTTGGCGCTGCTGATCGCTGCGCTCGCCCTGTTGCCGCGGCTCGGAACCGAGTTTGTGCCTGAGCTGGAGGAGGGTACCATCAACCTGCGCGTCACCCTGGCTCCCTCCTCCAGCCTGAAGACCACCCTGGAGGTGGCGCCAAAGCTGGAGGCCATGCTGCTGGAGTTTCCGGAGGTGGAGTATGCCCTGAGCCGCATCGGCCGTCCGGAGATTGGGGGTGATCCGGAGCCGGTAAACAACATCGAGATCTATATCGGCCTGAAGCCGGCCAGCGAGTGGACCAGCGCCGACAGCCGGCAGGAGCTGCAGCTCCTGATGGAACAGAAGCTGGAGCAGCATCCGGGGCTGCTGTTCAACTTCTCCCAACCCATCGCCACCCGGGTGGACGAGCTGCTGTCGGGTGTCAGGGCGCAACTGGCCATCAAGCTGTTTGGCCCCGATCTGTCGGTGCTGGCGGAGAAGGGCCAGGTCATCGAGAAGGTGGTTCAGGGAATCGACGGCACCAGGGATGTGGCCATGGAGCAGATAGCCGGTGAGGCGCAGCTCGTGGTGCGGCCGAACCGGGAGCAGCTGTCCCGTTTCGGGTTGGCGGTGGGCGACGTGATGGCTGTAGTGCGGGACGGTCTCGGTGGCGCCACGGCGGGCCAGATCATAAACGGCAACGAGCGCTATGACATCTATGTGCGCCTTGCCCCTCCCTATCGCACCGATCCGGAAACCATAGCCGATCTGCGCCTGCAGTCCCCGACCGGCCCCTGGGTGCGCCTGGGTGATGTGGCCCGGATCAGTATCGAGTCGGGTCCGCCGCAGGTGCGGCGCGACGATGTGCAGCGGCGGGTGGTGATCCAGGCCAACGTGCAGGGGCGCGACATGGGGGGCGTGGTGGCCGACATCCGGCAGGCCATCGAGCAGCAGGTGGAGCTGCCACCGGGCTACTCGGTGGATATCGGCGGCCAGTTCGAGAGCCAGCAGCGGGCGCAGAAACGGCTCACCCTGGTGATCCCGATGTCCCTGGCGCTGATTGCGCTGCTGCTCTATTTCGCTTTCAACTCGGTGGGACAGGCGCTGCTGATCCTGGTCAACGTGCCGCTCGCTGTCATCGGCGGGATATTCTCGCTCTACCTCTCCGGGCAGTACCTGTCGGTACCCAGCTCCATCGGTTTCATCACCCTGTTCGGCGTGGCGGTGCTCAACGGTGTGGTGATGGTGGAGAGCATCAACCAGCGCATCAGTGACGGCCTGGCGGTGAGTGAAGCGGTATTCAGCGGTGCGACATCCCGGTTGCGCCCGGTATTGATGACCGCGATAACCTCCGCCCTGGGGTTGATCCCCATGTTGCTCTCCACCGGCGTGGGAGCGGAGATCCAGAAGCCGCTGGCCAGCGTGATCGTCGGCGGACTTCTGACCGCCACCTTCCTGACCCTGTTCGTGCTGCCGTCGCTGTTCACCTGGTTCTCCCGGGGCAAGCTGGCGGAGATGCGCTAGGCCGGCAAGGGAGGCCGCTATGGGACACGGTCACGCCCATGATGTAGAGGCTCTGGGGGATCGCCGGCTGGGCTGGGCCATCGCCATCAACATGCTGCTGACGCTGGCACAGATCGTCGGCGGCATCGTCTCCGGCAGCCTGGCGCTGATAGCCGATGCGCTGCACAACTTCAGCGATGCCGCCTCGCTGCTGATCGCCTGGGTGGCGCGCAGGATCGGCCGTCAGCCGCCGGACCGCTTCAAGACCTTCGGATACAAGCGGGCCGAGGTGATCGCCGCCCTGATCAATCTGGTCACGCTGGTGATCGTGGGCCTGTATCTGATCTATGAGGCGCTGTGGCGCATGGTGGAGCCGCAGGTCATCGAGGGATGGACGGTGGTCATCGTGGCGGGAGTGGCCCTGGTGATCGATGTGGCCACGGCGGTGCTTACCTACACCATGTCGCGGCACAGCATGAATATCCGTGCGGCCTTCCTGCACAACGTTTCCGACGCCCTGGCCTCGGTGGGGGTCATCATCGCCGGCAGCCTGATTCTGCTCTATGAGTGGTACTGGAGCGATACCCTCCTGACCCTGCTGATCGCAGGCTACGTGCTCTACCAGGCGGCCACCATGCTGCCGCAGACCATCCATATACTGATGCAGGGCACGCCTGAAGATATATCTGTCGATGAGGTCATCGCCAGCATGGAGCGGGTCCAGGGGGTATCGAATGTCCATCACCTCCATATCTGGCAGCTGGATGAGCACGAAAACGCCCTGGAGGCCCATGTGGTCATCACCGATTTCAACCACACGGAACAGATAAAGCGCACCCTGAAGTCGGAGCTGGAGCGGCGCTTCTCCATCACCCACTCCACCCTGGAGTTCGAGACGGAGCACTGCAACGGGGTAAGCTGCTGATACCCGGCTATTGGTGATAGACTCCGCCCCTGCCGTTCAGCGCGAGGCTAGATCAGGAAAACCCGATCAGGATTCAGCATCCCTCCAACTGAATCCTGATTTAAGAAAGAGTAATAGGTCGTGGCATCACACCTCTGGCAGTTCTGGATCGACCGTGGCGGAACCTTCACCGACATCGTGGCGCGCCGCCCCGACGGGGCGATTGTCACCCACAAGCTGCTGTCCGAAAACCCCGGGCGCTATCCCGACGCCGCCATTCAGGGGATCCGCGATCTGATGGGGATCGCCCCCGGCGAGCCGATCCCCTCCGCCCGCATCGGCTCGGTGCGCATGGGCACCACGGTGGCCACCAACGCCCTGCTGGAACACAAGGGGGAGCCGGTGCTGCTGGTCACCACGCGCGGCTTCCGGGATGCGCTGCGCATCGGCTACCAGCAGCGCCCCGAGCTGTTCGCCCTGGATATCGAACTGTCGCAGATGCGCTACGCCGCGGTGCTGGAGGTGGATGAGCGGGTTACGGCCCGGGGCGAGGTCCTGCGCCGGCCGGACGGCGACGCCATCCGCGCCGCGCTGCAGGCCCACTACGACAACGGCCTGCGCGCCGTCGCCATCCTGTTCATGCACGCCTGGCGCTTCCCCGACCATGAACGGCTGGTGGCGCGGATCGCCGAAGAGATCGGCTTTACCCAGATCTCCACCAGCTCCGGCACCAGCCCGCTCATCAAGCTGATTGGAAGGGGCGACACCACGGTGATCGACGCCTATCTCTCCCCGGTGCTGCGCCGCTACGTGGAGCGGGTGGCCGCTGAGCTGCCGGGAACCC
>WFXP01000043.1 GCA_015490535.1 Gammaproteobacteria bacterium | reverse complement strand
ACCTGTGACTCGTCGAAACGAATCGCCTTGCCATCGGTGGTGAAGAGCATCACTTCACGGTTTCCGTCAGTGATATCCACATCCACCAGGCTGTCCCCCTCACGCAGGTCAATGGCGATGATGCCGGTGGAGCGGGGCCGGGAGAACTCTTCGAGCGGGGTCTTCTTTACCGTCCCCTGAGCGGTGGCGAAGAACACATATCGGTCCTCCTGGAATTCGCGCACCGGCAGGATGGCCTGGATCCGCTCCCCCTTCTCCAGCGGCAGCAGATTGACGATGGGCTTGCCGCGCGCATTGCGGCCCGCCTGGGGCAGCTCGTACACCTTCAGCCAGTAGGCCCGCCCACGGCTGGAGAAACAGAGGATGGTGTCATGGGTGCTGGCCACGAACAGCTTGTCGATGAAATCCTCCTCCTTCATCGAGGTGGCCGATTTCCCCCGGCCGCCCCGGCGCTGCGCCCGATAGTCGGAAAGCGGCTGCGCCTTGGCATACCCCTCATGGGAAAGGGTCACCACCACCTCCTCCTCGGTGATGAGATCCTCCAGAGTGAGATCCGCGCGGGTGGTCTGGATCTCGGTGCGACGCTCGTCCCCATACCGCTCCCGGATGGCCAGCAGCTCGTCGCGGATCACCTCCATCAGTCTGGAGGAGCTGGCCAGAATCTCGAGAAGTTCATTGATTTGGCCAAGCAGTTCTTTGTATTCCTTTAATATTTTCTCCTGCTCCAGCCCGGTGAGACGGTGCAGGCGCATCTCCAGGATGGCCTGGGCCTGGACCGGAGAGAGGTGGTACAGCCCCTTTACCATGCCATACTCCCTGCCCAGCTGCTCCGGCCGGGAGGAGTCGGCGCCCGAGCGCTCCAGCATCTCCAGCACCACCCCCGGCCGCCACCCCCGCTCCAGCAGCCCCTCCTTCGCCTCGGCTGGGCTGGCGGCGGACTTGATCAGTTCGATGACCGGGTCGATGTTGGCCAGGGCCACCGCCAGCCCCTCCAGGATGTGGGCGCGCTCGCGGGCCTTGCGCAGCTCGAATACGGTCCGGCGGGAGGTGGTGACCCGCCGGTGGCGGATGAACGCCTCCAGCATCTGTTTCAGATCGAGCAGGCGCGGCTGGCCGTCCACCAGCGCCACCATGTTGATACCGAACACGCTCTGCATGGCGGTGTGCTTGAACAGGTTGTTGAGCACCACCTCCGGGACCTCATCCCGCTTGAGCTCGATCACCATGCGCATCCCCTCCTTGTCGGATTCGTCGCGCAGCTCGGAGATCCCCTCCAGGCGCTTCTCCTTGACCAGCTCGGCGATCTTCTCCATCAGGCGCGCCTTGTTGACCTGGTAGGGAAGCTCCCTGACCACGATACGCTGGCGCCCGTTGTCCATCTCCTCGAATTCGGTGCGGGCGCGCACATAGATGCGTCCCCGCCCGGTGTGGTAGGCCTCGTGAATGCCGCGCGCGCCGTTGATGATGCCGGCGGTGGGAAAGTCGGGGCCCGGGATATGCTGCATCAACCCGGCGACATCCAGATCGGGCTGCTCGATGAGGGCCAGACAGGCCTCGATCACCTCCCCCATGTTGTGCGGCGGAATGTTGGTGGCCATGCCCACCGCGATACCGGCGGAGCCGTTGATCAGCAGGTTGGGAACCCGTGTGGGCAGGATGGAGGGCTCCAGCTCCGACTCGTCGTAGTTGGGGACGAAATCGACCGTCTCCTTGTCGATGTCGGCCAGCATGTCGTGCGCGATGCGCGCCATGCGGATCTCGGTATAGCGCATGGCCGCCGGGGAGTCCCCGTCCACCGAGCCGAAATTTCCCTGCCCGTCGATGAGCATGTAGCGCAGCGAGAACGGCTGCGCCATGCGCACGATGGTGTCATATACCGCTGTATCCCCATGGGGGTGATACTTACCGATGACGTCGCCGACGATGCGGGCGGACTTCTTGTAGGGCTTGTTCCAGTCGTTACCCAGCTCGCTCATGGCATAGAGCACGCGGCGATGCACCGGCTTGAGACCGTCACGCACATCGGGGAGGGCACGTCCTACGATGACGCTCATGGCGTACTCCATGTAGGAGTGCTTCATCTCGTCCTCGATGTTGATCGGGAGGAGTTCTTTGGCGAATGCTTCCATCAAGACATCAGTTCAGGACCCGGATCCCGCCATTGTACCACATGTGACCATCCCTCCGCACGGAGTGGTTCGGGCGATCACCAGTTCTCTCCCAGCAGCTCGAAATATGCCTGCGGGTGCAGACAGGCCGGGCACAGCTCCGGGGCCTCCTCCGCCTCGTGCAGGTAACCGCAGTTGCGGCACCGCCATACCACCTTGCCGTCACGCCGGAACACCCTGCCCGCCTCGAGATTCTCCGCCAGCTCCCGGAACCGCTTGCCATGCTGCTTCTCGGAGACCGAAATGGCCTCGAAAGCGGCCGCGATCTCCTCGAACCCCTCCTCCCGGGCCACCTTTGCAAAGGCTGGATACATATCGCTCCACTCGTGCTCCTCGCCGGCGGCCGCCGCGCGCAGATTCTCCAGCGTGGTACCGATCCTGCCGGCCGGGAAGGTGGCGCTCATCTCCAGATCTCTCCCTTCCAGGAACTTGAAGAAGCGCTTGGCGTGCTCCTTCTCCTGGTTGGCCGTCTCCTCGAAGATATGGGCTATCTGGACCAGACCCTCCTTCTTCGCCACGCCGGCAAAAAAGGTGTAGCGGTTCCTGGCCTGGGACTCGCCCGCAAACGAGACCAGCAGATTCTGCTCGGTCCTGCTGCCCTTGATGCTGTTCGCCATGTTACCCCTCCAACATATTGTTGAGATGTGAATTTACCACCCCGCAGAGCTCTCCAAACCAGGCTCCACGAGCTCCCGGATCAAGACCGTGGCGTAGCCTCCGGCCGGCAGGAAGAAATCCAGCCTCAGCGAGCCCTCTTCCAGCCACTCCCACGCCAGCCTCTCCGGCCGCAGGCAGAGCGCGCGACGCTCCTGCCTCAGCCCCGCCAGCTTCAGCCCCCGACACCACTCCTGATACCCCTCCAGCGCCTCTCTCTCCAGCGCGGCCGCCGAGCCCCGCACGGGCGAATCCCCCTCTCCCCACAGCGGAGCGCTGGGCAGCAGATCCCCTGCGGCGACGCGCCTGCGGATCGCCTCATCCAGCCGCTCGGCCACGAAGAAGCTGCGGGTCCCGGCCAGCAGCAACGCCTCCCCCTCCAGCGCCTCGCGCCAGCTCCCCTGCTCCACCCTGACCGCGAGCACCCTGTTGAACAGCAGGGAGCGCGCCGCGGAGAGGTAGAGCCCCCGGCGGTGGCGGCCGGCGCCGCGCAGCTCGCCCCGGAACAGGGCGGCGGCCCGCTGCAGGTTCTCTCCACCGCGGCCGAAGCGCTGGGGACCGAAATAGTTGGGCACCCCATCGGCGGCGATGCGATGCAGACGCTGCTCCAGCGCCCCCCTGTCACCCTCTACCTGGCGCAGCACCAGGCTGAAACGATTGCCCGCCAGGGAGCCGCGGCGCAGCTTGCGCCGGTGACGCGCCACCTGGAGAATCCTGATCCGCTCCGACTCCAGCTCCGACCAGTCCGGCTCCGCCTCCCCCGCCAGATCGATGCTGAACCACTGGGTGGTGACCGCCCTCCGATCCTTGAGACCGGCGAAACCGACGCTGCGCGGCGCCACCCCGGCCACCCGGGCCAGCCGGCGGGCCAGCCACTCGCTGTTGATATCCCGTTTCCTGATCCGCAGCAACAGATGCTGACCCTGGCCGTCGGGCGCAAACCCCAGCTCTTCATCCACCTGGAAATCCTCCGCCGCAGAGCGCACCAGCGCCCGGGCCGGCGGCCCGCCCCAGGCCGTGGGAAGAGGTTCAGACGGCATGCTCCTCCAGCAGGACCACCGCATGGCAGGCGATCCCCTCCCCGCGTCCGGTGAACCCCAACCGCTCGGTGGTGGTGGCCTTGACGTTCACGCGCCCCGGATCGATGCCCAGATCCTGCGCCAGATGGCGGCGCATCTGCCCTGTGTAGGAGGCCATCCGGGGGGCCTGCGCTACCAGCGTCACATCCAGGCTGGCAACCGCCAGACGTTGGGCACGCAGCCGCTCCACCACCCTGCGCAGCAGAATGCGGCTGTCGATACCCCGGAACTCCTCGCTGCTGTCGGGAAAGTGCTGCCCGATGTCGCCCTGTCCGGCCGCCCCCAGCAGCGCGTCGCATACCGCGTGGAGCAGCACGTCGCCGTCGGAGTGCGCCACCACGCCCTTGCCGTGGGGTATGCGCACCCCTCCCACCACCAGATGGTCCCCCGGTCCGAACCGGTGCACGTCATAGCCGTGCCCTATGCGCACTCGCCGCTCTCCTGCCGCCGAAGAAGAAACTCCGCCATGGCCAGATCCGCGGGACGGGTCACCTTGATATTGTCGGGGCTGCCTTCCACCAGCAGGGGCGCATAGCCCGCCAGCTCCATGGCCGAGGCCTCGTCGGTCACCAGCCTGCCGTCGCCAAGGGCGGCGGCGATGGCATCACGCAGCGGCCCCGGTCGAAACATCTGCGGGGTAAAGGCGCGCCACAGGCACTCCCGCTCCACGGTGGCGACCACCTCTCCGCCGCTGCCGGCCCGCTTTACGGTATCACTCAGGGGCGCGCCCAGCAGCCCGCCGTGCGGCGAACCGCGCAGGATTGCCACCAGCCGCTCCACCTCCGCCACCCGCACGCAGGGGCGCGCCGCATCGTGGACCAGCACCCACTCCGGCACCCGCTCCCGCGCCAGCAGCCACTCCAGGGCGTTCAGTACCGAGTGGCAACGCTCCGCTCCCCCGGCCACCGTAAACAGCGGCTTGTCAATCCCCGGCTCGATTCCCTGCCATTGCCGGTCCCCGTCATCCAGGGCCACCACGATACCGGCTATGCACTCCACCGCCGCCAGCCGCTGCAGGGTGTGGCACAGCAGCGGCCGGCCACACAGCGGCAGATACTGCTTGGGCAACGCCGCACCCACGCGGGATCCGCTCCCGGCGGCGGGAACTATCGCCCAGCAGTCACGACCGGATGAGCTCATTCAGATATCCCGGATCAGGCGGAAAATCACCACGCAACCGGCGCCGCAGGGCCGGCCACGCACCCTAGCGGGAAAGCCCCGCACCCGTTCATGGTACTACATCCGACCAGAAGGCGAGCAACCCGCTGCCCCGGGGGCCGGGCGCATCCAATCGGCGCGTGGAAACGACCACCATGTTCCGGAGGCCGGGGATCCGGTCGCAGGCACCCGGATGGGAGAAGAGGATTGTCTGGAACGGTGGTAATCCGCTATCTAGACCTCATGATTGAACTTGCAAGTCAGTTCAATCATGAAGCCTGATGTTTTAGCCAATAACTGCGCCAGAAAACATCTTCTGGCACAGTTGGTTGCAAGTTAAAACATATGTAACTGTTCAGCATGGTATTGAAACAGGCTGGTAACTGTTCAGATCGCCCCTGAAATTGGTCAGTTCAAGGCGAAAAATGGGGGTTTACGAGGGTAAATGACCATTTTTCAACGCTGAAATGGCGGATTTCAGGGGTGAGCTGAATAGTTACAAACATATCAGTACTCTTTCAAGGTAATTAGGATTAGTTGGAGGGATGCTGAATCCGGATTGGGTCTTCCTCAAATCGTATGGGTGAAATGGTAAATCATCCTTGACAGGCGTAATGCACGCCGGAAGATGGTCGGCAGAAGGGGATTGGGGAGAGTTTGGTATTGCCGAACCGGTTGCAATTGGCGCAGCTGGTGGATATCCCAACCAACTATCCCAAAGTCTCCCCTCTCCCCTTACGGCGACCATCTCCCGGCGTGCATTACGCCTGTCAAGGATGATTCACCCATACCCACATGATTCGGGGAAGACCCTTTTTAGTGGGTCACTATCGGGGGCAGCTCCTTGGCCTGGGCGATCCACTGGGCCACCGTGGCCACCGATGGCGGCCGCAGTTCCAGTTTCATCTCCGCGATCACCTCGGACATCTTGCGGCACAGGCTCTCCGCCTCCTCCTCGGCCAGCTCCTGGACGGTATCCACGTCGCAAGCCAGCAGCAGCTCGGCAGAGTGGCCGGTGATACCTTTGACGCGGAACAGATCGGACATGTTGACCCAGTTGAGGATCACCGACTCGCTCAGACCGGTCTGCTCCGCCAGATCCATGCGGGCATCCTTGGTATGGCATACGTACAACAGCTTGTCGGTGCTGGTTATACCCACCCTGGAGAGGGCCTCGATACCGCTCGAACCTATTCCCTCGATATGCTCGATTTTCTTATGTGCCATACTTCAACAACTCCCCTTTACATCAATGGGTTGGCATCGAATACTCATTTAATAGTCCAATTACCGGAACCATTGGCAGCAGCCAACCCCCTTGCAGCCATTTGACCGAAACGCGCCGGCCACCACACCATCCAGGCTGCGGCACCCGCCACGCTCCTGCCCCGCCCGTCTCGCACACGCTCTCCCTGCGGATACCGGGGAAGCGCTTGATCCGAAGCGGGGCGTACGCAACAATGCACTACAAGGTTGGTGTATCATCCAGCCGGATGCAACCATCCCCACCCTTTTTTGAGGGGGCAATATTGAGATATATCAATATCTGGCTGGTGTAGAGGTATCAAATGAGCGATCCCTTGATAATCGGCGGCGCTGAGGCTCCCGTCCATCTGCTGCCCCGGATGGCGAACCGTCACGGGTTCATTGCCGGCGCCACCGGCACCGGAAAGACCGTGACGCTGCAGGTGCTCGCCGAGGGCTTCAGCCGCATCGGAGTTCCGGTCTTCATGGCCGATGTCAAGGGGGACCTCTCCGGTGTCAGCCAGCCGGGCACTCCCCATCCGAAGATTGAGGAGCGTATCCGCCGCATCGGGCTGAGGGGGTTCTCTTTTGCCGCGGCGCCGGTCACCTTCTGGGACATTTTCGGCAACCAGGGGCATCCCGCGCGTACCACCATATCCGAAATGGGTCCGCTGCTGCTGGGCAGACTGCTGAACCTGAACGATACCCAGCAGGGGGTGCTGGCGCTGATCTTCAGAGTGGCGGACGAGAACGGCTGGCTGCTGCTGGATATCAAGGATCTGCGCTCCATTCTGCGGTATGTGGCGGAGAACGCACGCGAATTCCGCACCCTGTACGGAAATGTGTCTGCAGCCAGTGTAGGAGCCATCCAGCGCCGGCTGCTGGCGCTGGAGGATCAGGGCGGAGAGCGGCTGTTCGGCGAGCCGGCTCTCAACCTGCAGGATCTGATGCAGACCGACGCGCAGGGGAGAGGGATCCTGAACATCCTGGCGGCCGACCGGTTGATGGATACACCGCAGGTGTACGCCACCTTCCTGCTCTGGCTGCTTGCCGAGCTGTTCGAGCAGCTGCCGGAGACGGGCGATCCGGACAAGCCGCGGCTGGTGCTGTTTTTCGACGAGGCCCACCTGCTGTTCGACGATGCCCCCGCGGCGCTGCTGGACAAGATCGAACAGGTGGTACGCCTGATCCGCTCCAAGGGGGTGGGTGTCTATTTCGTCACCCAGAACCCGCTTGACATCCCGGATATGGTGCTGGCCCAGCTGGGCAACCGGATCCAGCACGCCCTGCGCGCCTATACGCCCCGGGAGCAGAAGGCGGTACGTGCCGCGGCGCAGAGCTTCCGCCCCAACCCCGCCCTGGACACCATCCAGGTGATAAGCGACCTGGGGGTTGGCGAAGCGCTGGTGTCCACGCTGGACGAGAAGGGCCGGCCAAACATGGTGCAGCGCACCCTGATCTGCCCGCCACGCGGCCAGATGGGTCCCATCACGGAGGGGCAGCGCAGGGAGCTGATGCGGGGCTCGCTGGTGAGCGGGATCTACGAGAAAGAGATGGACCGGGAGTCCGCCTACGAGATCCTCAAGAGGAGAGCCGAGCAGTCCGCCGCCCCCCCGGAGAAGGCCGGAAACGGCGGCGGCCGCAGCCGCCAGACGGTGCTGGAGTCGTTTCTAAAGAGCGCCGCCCGCGCAATAGGCAGCCAGGTCGGCCGCCAACTTATACGCGGCGTGCTGGGCTCCATGCTGGGCCGCGGCCGCTGAACAAAAAAGGGGGATGGAGGCCGCTCCCTGCGGCCGCTCATCCGCCGGCCACATCTCCTGTCCCCTTCTCAGCGGGCTTTTCGAGAAGTATCTCTATCTTCGCCTTGGCGCGCAGCTGCCTGGTGTGCTCCGCCACGTTCGCCTGCACCCTCTCGTTCTGCAGATATTTCAGCAGAAAATCCCTGACCTTCTCATACGGAGTATAGGTGGCTGGTTTTTTCTCGGAAACCGTGAGGACATGAAAGCCGAACTCCGATTCAACGGGGTCACTGACCTTCCCCGGCGGAATGGAGAAGGCCACCTCCTCCACCTTTACGGGAAGGGTCCCCTTGGCTACGTAGCCCCTGTCTCCACCGGAGATCCTGACGCCCTGATACTTCTCCGACAACCGCCTCACCACCTCGTCAAACCCCTGGCCTTCGCTCAGCAACCGCTGCGCCTCCCGCGCGTATCCCGCAATCTCCTCCCTCTGCTTCGCCGTGGCATCCCCGGGGATCTCCAGGTACACCTGACTGAACTTCACCTTCTCCGGGATTTTGAACCCCCTTTTCTGCTCTTCGTACAGCCTCCGGATCTCCTCCTCCGGGATATCGGGCTTGGTCAGTCCCAGCTTATCGAAATAGGCCTGGGCCAGGTAGCTTCTCCTGTAGTACTCCCTCTTCCTCTCCAGGGATGTGTTCTTGGTTTTCAGAAACTCTCCGTACTCCTTCTCGCCGCCGAAGGTGGCAGCCAGGGAGAGAATCTTCTGATCCACCTTCTCCTCCACATCGGGCAGGCCGTCGGTTGCCATTACCGCCTGGGTGAGAACGGCGGAGTCGATCAACTGGTCCAGAACCTGCATCTGGATGGCGTACTCAACCTCTGGCCGCATCTTCCCGGTACGCATGCCCAGCTTCTTGCGCTTGTTGAACCGTATCGCCAGAGACTCGTCGAGCTCCTTCCTGTATATGGGAACGCCGTTCACCCTCGCAACCACCTCGGCCCCCGTCTGCTCACCGGCCAACGCCGGAAGGGGAGCAAGCAGCAACCCGGATAAAATTAAAATGAATTGCATCCGATCCTATTCCTCTTTGGTTATGGTTATGTCCGCAAATGCCCCGACCTTGCCGAACGGAATGAACATCAACCTGAGACCCGAATCTCCCGCATCCAGGGCCAGCTCCACCTGTTGCGGCATCCCGTCCAGGGCGGTTCCGAATATGTGGACCGCCGAAAGATCACGGCGGAACACCCCGCTCTGCGTAACCCAGCTGATTACCCCATACAGGGATTGGTTGCGGATGGAGACGATGTGACGACCCACCCCCACATCATACACCCTCCATCCCGCCAGCCAGTGCCGGGTCCTGACCAGACGAATCCGGTCCATCTTCCCCAGATTGACCAGTCCGAAACCGGTTAGTTCATCCCTGCCCGGCTCCCCCAGATCATCGGTGAACCGCCGCAGCTGCATGCGCAGGTCGCGGTTGTCCACATCCCCGTCCCCATCCAGATCCACCAGCTCCCCGGAAGAGAGCAGCAGCGCCGCGACCCCGGAGACATGGGGCGCCGCCTGGGAGGTGCCGCTCAGGGTGTTGTAACCCCCCTCCTCCACGCGGGCAGTGGAGTAGACGGAGGCGCCAGGGGCGCTGATCTCCACCTGCGGCCCGCTGGCGCTGAACCCTGCCCTGTTGTCACTTTGATCGGTCGCCGCCACGGCGATCACCGAGTCATAGGCGGCCGGATACTTGACGCCTCCACCGCTCCAGCCGACATTGCCCGCCGCGGCCACTATCAGCAACCCGGCGTCGTATGCCGCATCACAGGCGGCGCGCAGGGACTCCATGTCCATATCCTGCTGGATGCTGAGATTGAGTATGTCCATACCGTTGGCCACCGCCCATTCAATGGCGGCTATGGTATAACTGGTTTCGCCGCTGCCGTACCGGTCCAGCACCTTGAGGGCGTAGAGGGAGGCATCCGGGGCCACCCCCACCACGCCGCCGGAGTCGCGCCGGGCGGCGATGATGCCGGCGACGTTGGTTCCGTGACTGTGGGTCTGGTAGATGGGGGAGTAGTTGTCGTCCATGGGGTCGTCGTCACCGTTGACGAAGTCGTACCCCCCCATGTAGTTGTCGCCCAGCTCCGGATGGGTATAGTCGATGCCGCTGTCGGCCACGGCGATCTTGATCCCCGCGCCGGTGATCCCCCTCTCGTGATAGAGGCGGCTGCCGATACGGCTGACCCCCCAGGAGCTCTGGTACTCGTCGGTACTGCTGGCCGCCACCCCGGAGCCACGCAACGATGGGTAGGATGGCTCCACCGGCCGGAGCACCCCGTCCGGCTCCACGTAAGCCACCCGCGGATCAGCTCTCAGGAGCTCAATCCCGGATGCCGGAACCCGCGCCGCGACGGCGCGGATGAGCCAGAACTCGCGTCTGACCTCCCCCCCTGCGGCGGCAACCAGGGAGCGCTCTCCGGCGCCCACCGGGCCGTGGAAGCCGATGATCACCCCATCCCCGTCCGCCACGGAAGGAGGCGACCCACCCAGCGCCATCAGGAGCAGCAGGATGGGCAGAAGATTGTCCAACGGCGCCGGCCGCGACGCCTGTGCGCATGGAGAGTGCATTTATCGGCGATACCCCGGGAAACCGGCTGTCGGGAAGAGCCGGCATCTCCAGTATAGCAACAGGATCGGCGGGACATCATTAAAATTGTGCAACGGTTCAGCCGCCGCGACGCGACCCTCAGCCATCCGCCACCCGCCGCTGCCGGGGCGTCTCGCGGGGGAGGTGCACCTCCTCCACATGGCCCGCCGCCGGATCCTCAAAAATCTCCAGCCGGATATTGTCTTCGGCGCGCGCCACTATGGTGGTCACCACCGCATCCCCGGTCACGTTGACAGCGGTTCGCATCATGTCCAGCAGACGATCCACACCCATGATGAGCGCGATCCCCTCCACCGGCAGACCAACCTGGTTGAATACCATGGCCAGCATGATCAACCCCACCCCGGGCACCCCGGCGGTGCCGATGGAGGCCAGCACCGCCATTCCGATCACCGTGACGTAGCCGGTCACCCCCAGCTCGATGCCGTAGACATTGGCGATGAACACCGTGGCCACGCCCTGCATGATGGCGGTCCCGTCCATGTTTATGGTAGCGCCAAACGGAACCACGAAGGCGGCGGTGGAGTTGTCCACCCCGAGCCGTTTCTCCACGGTGCGCAGCGTCACCGGAATGGTGGCGTTGGAGCTGGAGGTGCTGAAGGCGAAGATCTGCGCGGTACGCATCTTCTTCAGGAACATCAGGGGGCTGACACGCCCCAGCAGCCTGAGCAGCAGCATCAGGGTTCCGGTCACGTGCAGCAGCAGCACCACCGCCACCACCCCGAAGTAGCTGATCATGGGCATGATCATCCCCAACCCCTGCTGGGAGAAGGTCTTGGCCATCAACGCGAACACGCCGTAGGGCGCCACATGCATGACGAGATTGACCAGCTCCATCATCACCTCGTTCATCCGCTCCGCCCCCTGCGCTATGGAGCGGCCGCGCTCCCCGATCATCAGAACGCAGATGGCGAACAGGATGGTGAAAAATATGATCTGCAGCATGTTGCCGTTGGCGTAGGCCGCCACCGGATTAGTCGGAACCAGATCTATGATCACCTGGCTCAGGGGCGGCGCCGGAGGCGGAACGAAGCCGCTCTGCTCCCCGTTCCGCATCTCGAACCCCTCCCCCGGCCCCACGACTACAGCCACCCCTATGGCCAGGGTAATGGCCAGCGCGGTGGTCAGAATGAACAGCAGGAACGCCCTGACGCCCACCCTCCCCAGCGCGCTGACACTCCCGATGCCGCAAACGCCGTAGATCAGAGAGAAGGTGACCAGCGGCACCACCAGCATTTTCAGGGCGTCGATAAACAGCGCGCCGGCGACATGAAACAGCCCCTCCACCAGATAGTCCTGAACCAGCGCCACGTCCCGCGCAAAGGCGTTGATCAGGCTGCCGAGCACCATGCCGAAAAACATCCAGATCAGGATTTTGGTGGTCATGTTGTTGGCCGGTCGGGACATGGAATATACGCCTGTGGAGAAAAATCCGGGCGGATATGATACTACATCGCTCCCCGGCGCAAACCCGCGCCGCCCCGGACATCTCCCCCTTCTGTTATCATCCCTCCGGAGATCATCTGATCGACCCACCACCCGGAACGGCGCGGGTCATTCTTGAAACGGCGGCCACCGGGACCCGACCGGGGAGATCAAAGGACACTATGCCCAGAGGAGGAGAGCCGTGGACGACGCAGATCTGCAACGGCCGGAACTCTACATCAACCGCGAACTGAGCCAGCTGCAGTTCAACCGGCGGGTGCTGGAGCAGGCCATGGACGGCTCCAACCCGCTGCTGGAGCGGCTGCGCTTTCTCTGCATCTCCTGCACCAATCTGGACGAGTTTTTCGAAATCCGGGTAGCCGGGCTGAAGCAGAAGCTGGAGCTCGGCTCCAGCCAGGCCGGGCCGGACGGCATGTCGCCGCAGGAGATCCTGAAGGCGATAAATCTCCACGCCCGCGAACTGGTGGCGGAGCAGTACCGGCTGCTGAACGAGGTGCTGATCCCGGCCCTGGCCGGAGAGGATATCCATTTCATCCGCCGTGGCGACTGGTCTGCGACGCAGACCGCGTGGCTGCACGATTTCTTCCGCCACCACCTGTTCCCGGTGATCAGCCCGCTGGGGCTGGATCCCGCGCACCCCTTTCCACGCATCCTCAACAAGAGCCTCAACTTCATCGTCTCCCTGAAGGGGAGGGACGCCTTCGGGCGCAGCGGCGGCATGGCGGTGGTACAGGCACCGCGCGCCCTCCCCCGCATCATCCAGCTGCCCCCGGAAGAGAAGGGCAACGGCCCCCACGACTACGTGTTCCTCACCTCCATAATCCACGCCTGGGTGGACGAGCTGTTCCCCGGCATGAAGGTGGAGGGCTCCTGGCAGTTCCGCGTCACCCGCAACAGCGACCTGTTCCTGGACGAGGAGGAGATCGACGATCTGCTGCGCGCCATGGAGGGGGAGCTGGAGTCACGCCGCTACGGTGACGAGGTGCGCCTGGAGGTGGCCCACAACTGCCCGGAGGAGATCATCTCCTACCTGCTGGGGCAGTTCGGCCTGGAACGGGACGATCTCTACCAGGTAAACGGACCGGTCAATCTCAACCGCCTGCAGGCGGTATATGACCTGGTGGATCGCGCCGACCTGAAATACCCTCCGTTCACACCGGGGCTGCAGGAGCCGCTGGCCCATGAAACCGACATGTTCGAGCTGCTGCGCCGCCGCGACATACTGCTGCACCACCCGTACGAATCATTCGTCCCGGTCATCGACTTTCTGCGCCAGGCGGCCGCCGACCCGCAGGTACTGGCCATCAAGCAGACCCTCTACCGCACCGGCGCCGATTCGCCGGTGGTGAGCGCCCTGGTGAGCGCCGCCCGCGCCGGCAAGGAGGTGACAGTGGTCATCGAGCTGCGCGCGCGCTTCGACGAACAGGAGAACATCACCCTGGCCAACCGCCTGCAGAAGGCGGGGGCGCACGTGGTGTACGGGGTGGTGGGCTACAAGACCCACGCCAAGATGATCCTGGTGGTGCGCCGCGAAGGGGAGCAGCTGCGCCACTACGCCCATCTGGGAACCGGTAACTACCATCCGCGCACCACCCGCCTCTACACCGACTACGGCCTGTTCACCAGCGATCCGGAGATAGGCGAGGATCTGCACGGCATCTTCCTGCAGCTGACCAGCATGGGCAAGGTATCGAAGCTGAACAGGCTGCTGCAATCACCCTTCACGCTACACGCCGCCCTGCTGAAGAAGATCGAGCGGGAGGCGCGCAACGCAAGGCGCGGCAAGCCGGCCCGCATCATCGCCAAGTTCAACGCCCTGGTGGAGCCGCAGATCATCCGGGCCCTGTACCGCGCCTCCATGGCGGGGGTGGAAATCGACCTGATAGTGCGCGGGATCTGCTGCCTGCGGCCGGGGCTCGCGGGGATCTCGGAGCGGATCCGGGTGCGCTCCATAGTCGGCCGCTTTCTGGAGCACACCCGGGTATATTTTTTCGAAAATGGCGGGGATCCGGAGCTCTACTGCTCCAGCGCCGACTGGATGAACCGCAACATGTTCCACCGGGTGGAGGTGGCCTTCCCCATCGAGAGCCGCAAGCTGCGCAACCGCATCATGCGCGAGCTGCAATGCTACCTGGAGGACAACACCCAGGCGTGGCTGCTGCAGAGCGATGGCGGCTACCACCGCCTCGTCCCCGGCAAGCGGGAGGAGCCACGCTCCGCGCAGCAGATGCTCCTCGAGAAACTCGCCGGCTGAGGAGACAGCCTCCCCCGGCTCCCCGGCGCGCATCCCGCCCGCCAAGGAGGGTTTGGCGCGCCACGCGCCAGCCATTGAAGCGGCGGAATGGTCAACGGGGGCTTCCCCAAATCGTGTGGGTGAAATTTGGTAAATCACCGCGTAGCGGCTTCGTCCTTGACAAGCGGAATGCTCGCCACATACTCGGTAGCCAGGAGGGGATTGGGGGCGTCTGGCCGGAGACTGCCGGATATCCACCACCTGCGCCAATTGCAAGCGGTCTGACTATCCCAAAGTGTCCCCAATCCCCTTATGCCGACCATCTTCTGGCGTGCATTCCGCTTGTCAAGGATGATTTACCAAATTTCACCCACACGATTTGGGGAAAACCCGCTCACCGAAACAGCAGCCTGAACCCCGCCGCCGCCAGATAGGCGGCCTCCTGCTCCAGATCGCTGCTTACCAGGGGATGACGCTCCAGCCAGCCGGTGGGGAAATAGAGCCGCAGGGAGTCCTTGCCCGCCTCGAGCCCCACCGGCGGAGCAGCGGCGCCGCTGCGGCTGCGGTGGAACAGCACCGCAAGGCGCAGCAGCACCGCCAGCCGCACCATGGAGCGGCGCTGCCGCTTGGGCAGCTCCCTGAATACCGCCACGGGGAACTTGCGCCGGTGGGCGCGGATCAGGGTGGCCAGCAGCTTCTGCTCCTGGCGCGAAAACCCCGCGAGGTCGCTGTGCTCCGCGATGTACGCCCCGTGCTTGTGATACTGGCTGTGGGCGATGGAGAGGCCGATCTCGCAGATCTCCGCCGCCCAGCCCAGCAGCACCATCACCCCTCCGGCAAATACCGGCGCCCGCTCGCCACCCAGCCCGGCAAGCCGATCCAGCCTGTCGCTGCGCCCCAGCTCCAGCAGTCTCTCCTT
>WFXP01000042.1 GCA_015490535.1 Gammaproteobacteria bacterium | reverse complement strand
TAAGCGCCTCAATCTGGTATCGTTCCTCTTGGGTAAGCTGCGTGTAGCTCTTCATCGTGCTCCTCTTTCTTGGCGGTTGGAGAAGCCACGATGCTACCGCAGCTTGCCCTACAACCGACAGTCAGAGTTGCACTAGCGAGTTGAATCCGCGGCGGATTTCAGGGGTGAGCTGAACAGTTACATAATAAGTTAGTATGGTCTTCCTCAAACCGTGTGGGTGAAATGGTAAATCATCCTTGACAGGCAGAATGCACGCCGGAAAATGGTCGGCAGAAGGGGATTGGGGAAACTTTGGGATAGCCGAACCAGTTGCAATTGGCGCAGGTGGTGAATATCCGCCACTCCCCGGCCAGCCGGCCACAATCCCCTTCTGGTTAACGATTATTTTGCGTGCATTCCGCCTGTCAAGGACGGAGCCGCTACGCGGTGATTTACCGTTTCACCCACACAATTTAAGGAAGACCCAATCCGGATTCAGCTTCCCTCTGGATCCTAACTTATTACCTTGAAAGAGCACTGGTTTTAAGGGTAACTATTCAGCTCACCCCTGAAATCCTCCATTTCGGCATTAAAAATTGGTCATTTACACACCGTAAACTCTTTTTTCACCTTGAACCGGTGTTTGGCTACAACGGTCGCGCCGCTCCCTTGCCACTCATAAGGGCCCTGGCACTCTCCGCCAGCCTTCTCCCCAGCGCCAGGCACAGCCGCTGCTCTTCTTCGCTGACAGGAAGATCATTTTCGGCGCCCGCCAGGTGACTGGCGCCGTAGGGGGTGCCGCCGCTACGGGTGCGGAGCAGATCGGTCTCGCTGAAGGGCAGTCCGACAATCAGCATGCCGTGGTGAAGCAGGGGCAGCATCATCGACAGCAACGTGCTCTCCTGCCCGCCGTGCATGCTGGAGGTGGAGGTGAACACCGCGGCCGGCTTGCCGGCCAAGGCGCCGGAGAGCCATTGCGGCGTGGTGCTGTCAAGGAAATACTTCAATGCCGCGGCCATGTTCCCGAAGCGGGTCGGGCTGCCCAACGCCAAGCCCGCACACTCCTGAAGATCACGCGGCTCCACATAGGGCGGACCGGTTTCCGGGATCTCATCTTCCACCGTCTCACACACCGTGGACACCGCTGGCACGGTGCGCAACCGGGCCTGCATCCCGGCCACCTCCTCCACCCCCCGTGCCACCAGCCGAGCCATGGCAGCGGTGGAGCCATAACGGCTGTAGTAGAGCACCAGTACTTCGGCCATAATCAATCTCCCGATTCAGCAGATCTGAAACAGGCTGGTAACCGTTCAGATCGCCCCCGAAAATCGTCGGCTCAAGACGAAAATTGGCGGTTTACGAGGATAAACAACCGTTTTGCAACGCAGAAACTGCGAATTTCAGGGGTGAGCTGAACAGTTACCTCCCGGTTAACCTGCAGACCCAGCCCCCGGCCAAGAAATTTCGGACAGCCGGATCACGCTCCCATCCGGTTCTCCACCAATCCCGCAGCAGGATCTGTTACAGACGCATCGGCATGATCACGTACCTGCAACCAGGTTCTGCGGGGCTGGTAATCAGGCAGCTGCTGCCGGGATCGCCCAGACTGATGGTTACCTCTTCGCAATCCAGAGCCTGCAGGACGTCCACAAGATAGGCGGCATTGAATCCTATGTCCAGATCATCGCCCTGATAGCGGACCTCTATCTCCTCCTCCGCCTCCTCCCGCTCCCGGTTGTGCGCGGTAATGCGCATCACGCCGGAGCCCGAACGCAGCTCCAGACAGACGCTGCGGATCTTCTCGCTGGTTGCAAGAATGGATGTGCGTCGCAACGCCTGCAGCAACAACAGCCTGTCAACCACGATCTGATTGCTGTTGCCCACCGGTATCACATGCATGTAATCGGGATAGCCGCCGTCGATCAGCTTGGTGGAGAATCTGAGTGAGGGGAACATGAACCTGATATGCCTCTCCCCGGTCTGGATGGTTATCTCCTCCTCCTGCAACCGATCCGAAAGCAGGCGCGCCAGCTCCAGAACCGCCTTGCGCGGAACTATGACCTGCTGCTGCTCCATCTCATGTTTCATATCCATTGAACACAGGGACATACGGTGTCCATCACTGGCGACCGCGCTCAACCCCTGGGGCGAGATCTCCAGACAGATCCCGTTCAGGAAGTAGCGCACATCCTGCTGCGCCATGGAAAAGGATGTCTTGTCTATCAGCCTCCTGAGATGGCCGGCTTCGAGACGCATCTCCTGCGGATTCTCCAGCTCATCCAGACCGGGAAATTCGGCAGCCGGCAGGGTGGCCAGGGTAAAGCGACTTCTCCCCGATCTGACGATCGCCCTCTCCCCCTCGACCCTGATCTCCACCACACTCTCATCCGGAAGAGATCTGCATATCTCTATCATCTTTCTGGCCGGCAAGGTGGTTTCACCAAGCTCGGCGCTGTCGATATCGATATGAGTTACCAGTTCCATCTGCAGATCGGTACCGGTGATCGACACCCCGGAGGGGGTGATCCGCAAAAGCAGATTCGCGAGTATGGGGGACTCCTGTCGCCTGTCCACCACTCCTCCCGCCAGTTGAAGGGGGGGGATCAGCTGCTCCTTTGGTACCGTCAGTTTCATGTTTGTGTCCGCTCGCTATTTCCGGCCGAGTCACCAAAGACAATCGATGGCAAGCCGACGCAACAATCGGGGATACCGCAGGAGGCACCCTATCCGAGGAGAGGCTTTGCCGTCGATTTTATTGGTAGTATATTTTTTAAATTAAGGTATTAATAGCTCCCTTCCTGCACTGTTGATATATGCCGGGAAATTCATGAATTTCAATCTGTTTGAACCACGTTTCGGCGTTGGCAAACACCCTGTGCAGCCTCTGTAAGGGTTGTGGACAAACTGTGGTGAAAAAGGCCCTCTTTTTCAGAACAAAAGTTTTCCACAATCTTTTCAGGCTATGTGGTCAGGGTTCTCAACAGGTTGTTGTAGTCCTCCTCTATCATGGTGTCGGAGCTGCGCAGCTCGGCCACCTTGCGGCAGGCGTGGATGACCGTGGTATGGTCCCGGCCGCCGAAGGCCTCTCCAATCTCGGGAAGGCTGTAGTTGGACAGCTCCTTGGCCAGCGCCATGGCGATCTGGCGTGGTCTGGTTATGGAGCGGGTTCTCCTTTTGGAGTGCAGATCGGATACCCGGATCTTGTAGTATCCAGCCACCGTCTTCTGGATATTTTCGATGGTGACCTGCTTTGCCTGGAGCGCCAGGAGATCCTTGAGCGCCTCTTTGGCAATGTTCAGGCTGATGGCCTTTCCTATGAACCTGGCATGGGCGATCACCCTGCGCAGGGCCCCTTCCAGCTCGCGAACGTTGGAACGGATCCGCTTCGCTATGAAGAAGGCCACCTCGTGGGGAACCTCGGCCCCGAACTGCTCCGCCTTGCTGATCAGTATGGCGACCCGCGTCTCCAGCTCGGGCGGCTCGATGGCCACGGTGAGCCCCCAGCCGAAACGGGACTTGAGGCGCTCCTCCAGACCATCCAGCTCCTTGGGATAGCGGTCGCATGTCAGGATGATCTGCTGCTGGCCCTCGAACAGGGCGTTGAAGGTGTGGAAGAACTCCTCCTGGGAGCGCTCCTTGCCGGCAAAAAACTGGATATCGTCGATCAGAAGCGCATCCACGGTACGGTAGAAGCGCTTGAAATCATTGATTCGGTTGTGCTGCAGCGCCTTGATCATCTGCGCCACGAAACTCTCGGAGTGCAAATATATGACCCTCGCCTGGGATGATTGCTCCAGAATCATGTTCCCTATGGCGTGGACCAGGTGGGTCTTGCCCAGCCCCACTCCACCGTAAATGAACAGCGGGTTGTAGGCCGAGCCTACATTCTCCGCCACCTGCATGGAGGCGGCCCGGGCCATCTGGTTCGACTTTCCACCAACGAAGTTGGCGAAGGTGAAGTTGGGATTGAGACGGCTCTGCCGGGACTGCGGGATCTCGTCCCTCTCCTGCCGGTCGTCCGCGGGTTCCTGGCCGGGACCGGGAGGGCAGTCCTGGTGAGTGCCTATCCTTACGGTGACCACCGTGTTGCGCCGCTCGACGGTGGCGAGATAGCTCTGTATCTTGTCCAGAATCTGATCCCTGACCCACTCCAGCACATACTGGTTTGGTGCCAGCAGCCGCAGCGATCCATCCTCCTCGGCCACCTGAAGCGGGCGCACCCAGGTGTTGAACTGCTGGGTGCCGAGATCTGTCTCCAGATAGGCAAGGCATCTGCTCCATAGCTGGGACTGGCTGGGCATGTGGTATCAGCTCCCCTCTTTGAGTCGAGTCTCCAGATTATACTCCATCGCAGGATCGGGGAGGGAGTTATCCACAACGGTGGTGGGGTAGCCGCCACCCATGGCGGCGGACCGCCCGCGGGTGTGCTGAAGCTGGCTTTGCTATCGGTTGTCTCGCTGTCTCGGGACGGGTAAAAACGGTTGACATGGGGTATACTGAGAGGCTACTTTGAGCGGTTTTGGTGTCGCTTAATTCCAAAGGTTCAACGGGGACAGTAATGAAGAGAACATTCCAGCCGAGCAATCTCAAGCGCAAGCGCAACCACGGTTTCCGCGCACGGATGAAGACCCGCAGCGGGCGCAAGATCATCAACATGCGCCGGGCCAAGGGGCGCAAGCGGTTGGCCGCCTGAGCCGTTGGATGTCCAGGGAGAGCGTTTCGGCCGGCATCTGCGCCTTCTCAGGTCGGCTGAGTATAAACGGGTTTTCGCCGGATCCGCCAGAAGCAGCGATAAGAGTTTTACCGTCCTGGCGAGGGAGAATGACCTGGGGCATCCCCGGCTGGGGCTGGCCATCTCCCGCAGGCAGGTGCCCACGGCCGTGGCGAGAAATCGTGTGAAGAGGGTGATCAGGGAGAGTTTCCGGCTCCATCGGCGGCAGCTGCCGCAGCTCGATATAGTGGTTCTGGCGCGTCGTGGCGCCGCCGGCAAGAGCGGTGCCGAACTGCGCCGCTCCCTCGCCAGGCACTGGAGCAGGATAGGTGGCAGATGCGCCGGTTAGTGGCCTCCCTGATAGCGGGTTATCAGCTGGTTATCAGTCCCTGGCTGGGAAACAACTGCCGCTTCCATCCCAGCTGTTCCACGTATGCTCGCACCGCTATCCTCCGCTTCGGGGTGCTGCGCGGTGGATGGATGGCGGTGCGCAGGGTGGCGCGCTGTCATCCCTGGCATGAGGGGGGCGTCGATCCGGTTCCGGAGGTCGAAAAACGGTAGATGGAGACACAGAAGATTATATTGTGGGTGGCGCTGTTCTTCGTGCTGATGCTTATCTGGCAGGCGTGGCAGCGGGACTATGGTCCAAGGCAGGAGGTGGCCGCTCCCGCGCAGCAGGCCGGTTCGGCGGACATGTCTGCCGAGATACCCGATGTCCCCTCGGCGGCTGTCCAGGAACCGGCAGGCGAGGCGGCGGTACTGCGAACCGGGGAGCGCATCAGGGTGCAAACCGATGTGCTCTATCTGGAGATAGACACCGTAGGAGGTGATCTGCGCCGGCTCGACCTGCCCGCCTACCCGGTATCTCTGGAACAGAGTGAGGTTCCGCTGCGCCTCATGGGAGACAGCGACGGGCAGCTGTTTGTGCTGCAGAGCGGGTTGCTGCCCGGGGCGGGTGGAGGCGGCCAGGCCGTGGATCACCACGTGGTGTACAGCTCTGCGCAGAGGGACTATCGGCTGCAGGAGGGTGAGGAGGAGCTCGAGGTGCGTCTCGAGTGGAGCGGCGGGGATGGGCTTCAGGTAAACAAGATCTACCGGTTCCGGCGCGGCAGTTACTCCTTCGATATCTACTATGAGGTGGTGAACGGCACCTCCGGCGAGTGGCGCGGCCACCTCTATCACCAGCTGCAACGCACCCCGCCCCGGGAGAGTGGCAGCATATTCACCATGCACACCTATACGGGGGGCGTGATATCGGGTCTGGATGCCATCACCAACGAGGAGGTGCGCTACCAGAAGATCGGTTTTGACGACATGCTGGAGGCTCCGCTCAGCCGCGACATGAAGGGTGGCTGGGAGGCCATGATCCAGCACTACTTTCTGGTGGCTACCATACCGGGGCAGGAGGAGATCAACAACTTCTACAGCAAGAGGGTAGAAGGTTCACGCTATGTGCTGGGGATGGTGAGCAAGGCCCCGAAGAGTGTGGCCGCGGGGGAAGCCGAAAGGTTCGGTTTCACCGTCTATGCCGGACCGAAGATAGCCAGAGTGCTGGAGTCCCTCGCCCCTCATTTGGAACTTACCGTGGATTACGGTTTCCTCACCATAATCGCCGACCCGCTGTTCTGGCTACTGCAGAAGATACACGCGGTGGTGGGCAACTGGGGCTGGGCGATCATAATCCTTACCTTCATCATAAAGCTGGCATTCTATCCACTGTCGGCGGCCAGTTACCGCTCCATGGCCAACATGCGCAAGCTGGCGCCGCGCCTCAAGAGCATCAAGGAGCGTTATGGTGACGACAAGGAGGGTTACCAGCGGGCGCTTATGGATCTGTACAAGAGGGAGAAGATCAATCCGTTGGGAGGATGTCTTCCCATACTGGTCCAGATTCCGGTGTTCATTGCCCTCTACTGGGTGCTGCTGGAGAGCGTGGAGCTGCGTCAGGCCCCCTGGATCTGGTGGATCAAGGATCTGTCCATCAAGGATCCCTACTTCGTTCTGCCGATCATCATGGGGGCCAGCATGTTCGTCCAGTACAAGCTGAACCCGCAGCCGCCGGACCCGGTGCAGGCCAAGATAATGATGTATCTGCCGTTTGTATTTACCGTGTTTTTCCTGTTTTTCCCGGCCGGGTTGGTGCTCTACTGGGTGGTGAACAACATTCTCTCTATTGCCCAGCAATGGTACATAACCAGCAAGATGGAGAAGTCCGGCTGAGAGGGGAGGCGAATCCGGCCGGTGATACCATTGCGGCTCGGGCCACTCCGCCGGGAGCCGGTGGAGTCGGGGTGATCCGCGTTTCCGGTCCTGGTGTGAGGGAGGTGTCGCGGATTATTCTGGGAGAGATCCCCGAACCCCGCCGCGCCTGCTATCTGCCCTTCAAGGATGAAGATGGCAGAACCCTGGATCGCGGCATCGCCATCTACTTTCCCCGGCCTCACTCCTTTACCGGAGAGGATGTACTGGAGCTGCAGGGCCACGGCGGGATGGTGGTGATGGATCTGCTGCTGGAGCAGGTACTGGCGGCCGGGGCCAGGATGGCGCGCCCCGGCGAGTTCTCGGAGCGGGCCTTTCTCAACGGCAAGCTGGATCTGGTTCAGGCAGAGGCGGTGGCCGATCTCATCTCCAGCAGCAGCGCGGCTGCGGCACGCAGCGCCATGCAAACCCTGCAGGGGGAGTTTTCCAGGAGCATCCGCCAGCTGGTCGAGATGGTGGTCCGGCTGCGCACCCACGTGGAGGCGGCCATCGATTTTCCCGAGGAGGAGATCGATTTTCTTGCCGACCGGCAGCTGGAACGGGATCTGGCCGGGATCTCGGAGCATCTGGACAAGCTGCTGGAGGGATCCCGTCAAGGCAGCCTGCTGCGGGACGGGATGACGGTGGTGATTGCGGGGAGGCCCAATGCCGGCAAGTCCAGCCTGCTGAACCGCCTGTCCGGTCGGGAGAGCGCCATAGTCACCCCGATCCCCGGTACCACGCGGGACCTGCTGCGGGAGCTGATCACCATGGATGGCATGCCCCTGCACGTGGTGGATACCGCCGGCCTGCGGGCGGATGGCGACGAGGTGGAGCGGGAGGGTATGCGCCGCGCCCGCGCCGAGATGGAGCGGGCGGACAGGGTGATGCTGGTGGTGGACGACCAGGAGTATCAGGACTCCCGGTGGAGGGAGACCCTGGCCGGGCTTCCTCCGCAGGTACCGCTCACCATCGTTCGAAACAAGATAGACCTGACCGGCAGGGAACCGCAGTCGCGAGAGGGGGAGCTGGGACGGGAGATCCTGATCTCCGCGCGCACCGGCTCCGGCATGGATCTTTTGCGGGAGCATCTGAAAAGCTGTGTTGGATTCCAAGGGGTGCCGGAGGATGGCTTCATGGCACGCCGCCGCCACCTGGATGCGCTGCACAGGGCGGAGCGTTTTCTGGAAGGGGCCCGCCGCCAACTGCAGCAGGGTGCCGGTGAGCTGCTGGCCGAGGAGCTGCGCCAGGTACAGCAGGCACTGGGTGAGATCACCGGGGAGTTCTGCAACGAGGATCTGCTGGACCGGCTTTTTTCAGACTTTTGTATCGGGAAATAGGGGCGTGGACAAACCCCTCGTGTCGCTGGTGATCTGCTGCTACAATCGGGCGCGGCTGTTGCCTCGTACCCTGGAATCCGCCCTTGCCCAGGAGTATCATCCGGTGGAGATCCTGGTACTGGATGACGGGTCACAGGACGGAACGGAGCGGCTGATGGCATCATACGGCGACCGTATCCGCTATCATCGGCAGGAAAATCAGGGGATCGCGGTGGCGCGCAGCAATGCCTGCCGCTTGGCCAGGGGGGAGTATATCGCTTTTCTGGATGATGACGATCTGATCCCCAGGCAGCGTATTCCGATGCTGCTGGACGCCCTGCGCCAACACCCACGGGCGGTTCTTGCGGTAGGGGATCTGGCCGTCATCGACGGCGAAGACCGACCCACCGGAGAGCGCTGGATGCCGGAGGATGGTACCGATGCCGCAAGGCTGTTCGAGAGGGGGGACGAAGCGGTTTTGTGGCCCCGCGTGCCTGCCACCCCCCACACCACCCTGTTTCGCAAAACAGACGGGGAGAGGATCGGCTGGTTTGACGAGAGGTACCGTTTCGCTGCCGAGGACAAGGACTTCTTCGCCCGACTGGGCAGGCTGGGGCAGGTGGTATATCTTCCCCGGGTGGTTTCCCTCTACCGGCGTGGACACGCCTCGTTGACGGGGGACAACCTGCGCACCCTGTCCAGCCAGCTGCAGCTGTTCGTCAACCATCTCAAGGAGCTTGGACCGGAACGGAGCAGCTTCAGGAGAAGGCTGCAGTGGCGCATTCTGGGAACCCTGAAACAGATGCTGAGGGAGGGGGCGAGTCTGGATTCGGATCGTTACATGCGCGAGGCGCTGGAGCAGCTGACCCCGGGGGGCAGGATGGAGTACCGCCTGTTCTCCATCAAGAACAGCCTGCGCCAAATTGGGCGCCGGGGGGGTTGACCGATGCAGAGTGGGACCACCGGACCGATCCGGCACAGCTGGCGCAGAGAGGCTCCGGGTGAACTCTCCCGGCGCTGGAGCCGTTTCTGGATGCGTTTCGCCACGCCGGGACTGCTGGGGAGGATGGCAACCCGGCTGGCGGCCTGGCCGGCACCGCCGCACTACTCCCGCGAGTATCTGGCGGGGCTTCGGCAACGGGGTTACATCGCCGCCAGCGCCACCATTCACCATACCGCCTTTTACAGCGGCGCCCGCCTGTTCATCGACGAGCGTTGCATGATCTACCAGAATCGGGACGGGGGCGCGGTGCAGCTGGGAAATGAGGTACGGATCTACCGGGACGTCATTATAGAGACCGGCAGCGGTGGTGGACTGGAAGTGGGAGACCGCTCCAGCTTCCATCCCCGTTGCCAGGTAAACGCCTATCTGGAGCCGATCCGGATAGGGAGGCAGGTGATGATAGCGGCCAACTGCGCCCTCTACTCCTATGATCACGGCACGGAGGCGGATCGGCCCATCCACGAACAGCCTCTCCGATCCAGGGGGCCCATAGTCATCGAGGACGAGGCGTGGCTGGGGACGGGAGTTACGGTGCTGAGCGGCGTTACCATCGGAAAAGGGGCGGTGATAGGTGCCGGTTCAGTGGTTACCCGCAGCATCCCGGCGGGCGCCATCGCGGTGGGGAATCCGGCACGGGTACTCAAGTCACGCCACGCAACCGGCCGATAAACCCTAACGAACCAGGTCAACCATTATCCCGGACTTGCAGATGACAAACAGCTCCACCCGCCCGCTCGTTACCATCGCCATCCCCACCTACAACAGGGCCTCCCTGTTTCTCCGTGACGCAATCGAGGCCGCTCTGCGGCAGACCTATCCGGCGCTGGAGGTGGTGATATCCGACAACTGCTCCAGCGACGACACCCCGGCGCTGGTGCGAGAGTTCCACGATCCGCGCATCCGTTACTTCCGGCAGGAGCGCAACATCGGGGCCAACAACAACTTCAACTTCTGTTTGCAGCAGGCCAGGGGGGACTATTTCCTGCTGTTTCTGGACGACGACCAGATAGATCCGGACTTTGTGCAGACCTGCATGGACGCGGCGGGCGACCGGACCGATGTGGGGATCATCCGCACCGGCACCAGGATGATCGACAGCAGCGGAAAGGCGGTATTCGAGCGGCCCAACCGCTCGGCCGGCCTCTCTTTCGTGGAGCTGCTGCGGGCCTGGTTCCGCAACGAGACCACCTTCTTTCTCTGCAGCACCCTGATCAACACCGAAGGGCTGCGCGCCGTTGGCGGGTTTCACTCCAAACACAACCTGTTCCAGGACGTGGGTGCAGAGCTCAAGGTGGCGGCCCGACTCGGGCGTGTCGATATAGAGGAGGCGAAGGCCGGATTCCGTTCTCACGGGGAGAACATGGGCTCCGCTGCGCGGATTCAGGACTGGTGTGAAGACAGCCTGGAGCTGCTGGACATTCTGTGCGGACTTGCTCCGGAAAGTGAAGAATT
Organism: Gammaproteobacteria bacterium; assembly: GCA_015490535.1. Taxonomy (GTDB): domain Bacteria; phylum Pseudomonadota; class Gammaproteobacteria; order Thiohalospirales; family Thiohalospiraceae; genus DRMK01. Next base: position 495 of record WFXP01000042.1, on the reverse strand, counting down.
GATCAGGCACGAGGGCAAACCGTTCTTCTGCCGCATGAACTACTACCTCATAAACAACAACGTTGCGAAATCACTGGTTTCCATGCCTGGCCGGATTAAGATGTATTTTACCGTGGCCCGCAGGTTCGATTACGCCGAATCCCCTTACACCTATATATGGCAGAACGAACTGAGGCCGAAGCTGCGCTCGGTAAAGTCCAGATTGTTGCGGCAAACTTGACACCCCACACATCTCCCGATTTAATAACCCCTCCCCGGCCAGGTAGCTCAGTTGGTAGAGCAGTGGACTGAAAATCCTCGTGTCGGCAGTTCGATTCTGTCCCTGGCCACCAATAATTTCAATGCGCGGATTCAACTCGCTAGTGCAACTCTGACTGTCGGTTGTAGGGCAAGCTGCGGTAGCATCGTGGCTTCTCCAACCGCCAAGAAAGAGGAGCACGATGAAGAGCTACACGCAGCTTACCCAAGAGGAACGATACCAGATTGAGGCGCTTA
>WFXP01000041.1 GCA_015490535.1 Gammaproteobacteria bacterium | reverse complement strand
GGGGGGAGCAGCTGGTCGCCATCTACCACTCCCACCCCCACGGGCCGGCCGCCCACTCCGCCACCGACCTGCGCGAGGCGGAGTATCCGGAGGCTCTCTACCTGATCGTCTCGCTGGGTACCGAGGGGGTTCTGGAGATGCGCGGCTACCGGCTGGAGAGAGGGAGCGCCAGGGAGGTGGCGCTGGAGATCACCCCCTGATGCCGGATGCGGTCATGAAACCGGTCGTACAGGAGGAGAACACCGGCTGCGCCATAGCGAGCGCCGCGGCCATCACCGGTCTCAGCTACCGGGAGGCGCGCAGGGTGGCCGCCGCTCTCGGCATCCACGCGGACGATCCGCTCCTCTGGTCGGGAACGGATCAGATCCGCAGGCTGCTCGCCGAGCTGGGAGTGGCGACCGGGGAGCGGCAGCTCCCTTTCAGCGGCTGGGACACCCTGCCGGACTGCGCCCTGCTCGCCACCAAGTGGCACGTGCGGGACGGCAGGCCACACTGGCACTGGGCCGTCTTCGTACGGGAGGCGGGGAGCTGCTACGTGCTGGACTCCAGCAAATCCCTCCAGAACAACCTGCGCAGGGACTTTGGCCGCATCAAGCCAAAGTGGTATCTGGAGGTCTTCGTCTGAAACCGCGCACCCTCTCCGCTCCGGCGCTGCTGCTCACGCTGATTCTCTGCAATTCGCTGGCGGCGCAGCCCGGGGGACGCTGGCGCCTGTGCGGTCCGCAGGAGGCTCCGGTGAGGGCGCAGCCCTTCGATCCGGACGCCCCCATCGAGCTGGAGGCCGATCGGGCGGAGTTCGACCGGGAGGGGATCAGCACCCTCAGCGGCGAAGTGGAGATTCGGCAGGGGGAGCGCAGCCTGCGCGCGGACCGGGCGCGCTACGACCAGCGCAACCAGAAGGTGGAGGCGAGCGGCGCGGTCCGCTACCGTGACAGCACCCTGGAGGTGGGCGGCGAGACCGCCCGCCTGGATCTGCGGAGCCTGTACGGCAGTTTCGAGGAGGTCCGCTACCGCCTCCCGGAACAGCACGCCCACGGCACCGCCGCCCGGATAACCAGGCAGGAGGAGAACCTGACCAGCATGGAGCAGGTGCGCTACACCACCTGCGATCCCGGGCGGATCGACTGGCAGCTGCGCGCCAGCGAGATCCGCGTCAACCGGGAGCTGAGAATGGGGACCGCGCGCAACGTGTCGGTTTGGTTCCGGCGCGTGCCGTTGTTCTACTTTCCCTACCTCGCCTTTCCCGTTACCGATCAGCGCATGTCCGGCTTCCTGATGCCGGACATCAGGCTCGATCTGGCGCGGGGCGCCACCGACATCGCCGTTCCCTACTACTGGAACATGGCCCCCAACTACGACGCCACCATCACCCCGCGCATCATCAGCCAGCGCGGCCCGATGCTGAATCTGGGGGTGCGCTACCTCACCGCCACCAGCCGCGGAGAGCTGGAGACCGGGTATCTGCCGGACGACCGGCTCTTGGGAACGAGCCGCTCCATGCTGCAGTTCCGCCACCACACCATCTTTTCGGACCGCTGGTCGGGCGCCGTGGACTTCAACTACGTAAGCGACGCCGACTACTTTCTGGACATGGGGGAGAGCTACAACCCCAACACCACCACCCACCAGGAGCGGCGCCTGACCCTCACCTACCGGGACCGGAACTGGCAGCTGTCGGGCATGCTGCTGGGCTACCAGATGCTGCTGGGTACCGCCCCCCCCTACCAGAAGCTCCCCCAGATAGGGCTGCGCTACATCGGCAGGCAGCGGGACAACAGCCTCAACTACCACCTCTCCACCGAGTACATCTACTTCCAGGATGACGCCCGGCAACCCACCGGCTCGCGCCTCCATGCCGGGGCCGGTGTCAGCTATCCGTTGCGCACCGCCGCCACCTTCCTCATCCCCCGCTTCACCCTGCAGCACACCCTCTACCAGCTGGACAGCACCCCCGCCGGCATGGCGCCTACCCCCACCCGCACCCTGCCCGTATTCAGCCTGGACGGCGGCCTGTTCCTGGAGCGCGTTACCGGGTGGGGGGGGCGCACCCTGCTGCAGACCCTGGAGCCGAGGCTGTTCTATCTCTACGTGCCATACCGGGACCAGAGCGGCCTGCCCAACTTCGACACCTCCGCCTACACCTTCGACTACGCCCAGCTGTTCCGGGAGAACCGCTTCACCAACGTGGACCGGATCAGCGACGCCAACCAGCTGAGCATCGGATTGACCACCCGCCTCCTGGAGAGCGGCAGCGGCCTGGAGCGGCTTGCCGCCAGCATCGGCCAGATCGCCTATTTCGGCGAGCGCCGGGTGACCCTGTACCCGGATGCCGCCACGGAGGGTTCGGCCAGCTCCGACACGGCGGCGGAGCTGGCGCTGCGCCTCCCCAATCACTGGTCGTTGGACAGCTCGCTGATCTGGGATCCGCGCAGCGAACGCAGCCGGCGCCTCTCCGGCAGGCTGCAGTACCGGCGCGGCCCGCGCCACCTGTTCACCATCGACTACCGCCATCAATACAGCCCTTCGCAGAACAGCTACCGCTACAGGCAGCTGGATATATCCGGCGTATGGGAGCTGGGCGGCAACTGGCACCTGCTGGGCCGCTGGAACCACGATCTGGACGCGGAACAGACCCGCGAGACCCTGCTCGGCCTGGGTTACGACAGCTGCTGCTGGGCAGCGCGCCTGGTGGGCCGGGAGTTCCGCAAGGAGTCCACCGCGGAACCGGACCGCGCAATCTATGTCAATCTGGAGCTGAAGGGGCTCTCCAGCATCAACGGCAAGCAAATCGACTCACTGTTGAAAGATGGTATCCTAGGGTATTCCCCTCTCGAGTAGGGATTGTCAAATTCGATGAACAGACTCCAGAGCATTTTCGCCGCCGCCATGCTGCTCCTTTCAGCAACGCTGTCCGGGGCGGCGCCGCTGGAACAGGAGATGGAGCTGGAATCCATCGCCGCGGTGGTAAACGACGACGTGATCACCAGCGGCGAGCTGCGGCGCCAGACCAGGGAGATCCGGGATCGGCTGCGGCAGAACGGCACCACCCCGCCGCCCGATTCCCTGCTGCGCAGGCAGGTGCTGGAGAACCTGATCGCGCGGCGGCTGCAGATGCAGCTGGCGCGCCGCTCCGGGATAAAGGTGGATGACGAGGTGCTGAACCGGGCGATGCGCAACATCGCCGCCCAGAACGGCCTCACCCTGGAGCAGTTCCGCGAGGCGCTGGAGGAAGAGGGCTACGACTACACCCGCTTCCGGGAGAGCCTGCGCAACGACATCGCCATCAACCGGCTGCGCCAGCGCCAGATCGACAGCCGCGTAACCGTAACCAACGAGGAGATCGACAACTTCCTGGCCAATCTGGAGGCGCAGGGGGCCACCGACAAGGCCTACCGTCTGGCCCATATCCTCGTCGCACTGCCGGAGGCGGCCCGCCCGGAGCAGATCCGGGAGGTGCGGGAGAGGGCCCAGGAGGTACTCCGGCGGCTGCGCGGCGGAGCGGATTTCGCCCGGACCGCCATCGCCGTCTCGGATGACCCCCAGGCCCTGCAGGGCGGCGACCTGGGGTGGCGCAAGGCGGGCCAGCTGCCCACCATATTCGCCGACGTGGTGGCGCAGATGCAGCCGGGGGAGATCAGCGACCTGATCCGCAGCCCGAGCGGGTTTCACATCATCAAGCTGGTGGAGGTGCGCGACGAGAAGAGCCAGACCATAACCCAGACCCACGCACGCCACATCCTGCTGCGCCCCGACGAGGTGAACAGCGTCGAGGAGATCAAGAACCGCCTGCAGCAGCTCAGGCAGCGCATCCAGTCGGGCGGCGACTTCGCCTCCCTGGCCCGCTCCAACTCCCAGGATCCCGGCTCCGCAGCCAACGGCGGGGATCTGGGCTGGGTGGATCCGGGCAGCATGGTTCCCGAGTTCGAGCAGCAGATGAACCGCCTGGAGCCGGGCCAGATCAGCGAGCCGTTCCAGACCCGCTTCGGCTGGCACATCGTCCAGGTACTCGCGCGGCGCGCCCACGACGATCAGGGCAAAACCCGGCGCAGCAGGATCCGCGAGCTGATCCGCCAGCGCAAGATCGAGGAGGAGACCCGCAACTGGCTACGCCAGTTGCGCGACGAAGCCTACGTGGAAAACCGCCTTGCCGGAAAATCCACCGAACCGGAATAGCGGCCGAGTCGTCATCAGCGCCGGAGAACCGGCCGGAACCGGCCCGGATCTCTGCATCCAGCTGGCCCAACGCCCCTCCACCTGGGAACGGGTGGTGGCAGCCGATCCGGAGCTGCTCGAGGAGCGCGCCCGGCGGCTCGGTCTGCCCCTCAGCCTAACCCTCTACCGGCCTCATCTGCCACCCCGGCCGCAGCGGAGCGGAGAGCTTGCGGTACTGCCGGTAACCTTGCGCGCCCCCGCCATTCCGGGAGAGCTGAACCGCGCCAACGCCGCATATGTGCTGGAGAGCCTGCAGCTGGCGATCCGGGGCTGCCTGGAGGGGGAGTTCTCCGCCCTGGTCACCGCACCGGTACACAAAGGGATCATAAATGCGGCCGGGATCCCTTTCACCGGCCACACCGAATATCTTGCGGCCCTGACCAACACCTCCCAGGTGGTGATGATGCTGGCCACGGAGGGTTTGCGCGTGGCGCTGGCCACCACCCACCTGCCGCTGAATAGGGTGGCCGGCGCCATCACCAGCGAACATCTGGAGAGGACCATCCGCATCCTGCACCGGGAGATGGCGCGCTACTTCTGCTCCGCGGCGCCGCGCATCCTGGTGAGCGGCCTCAACCCCCACGCTGGGGAGGATGGCCATCTCGGCCGCGAGGAGCAGGAGGTGATCCAGCCGCTGCTGGAGCGGCTGCGCACCGAGGGCCTGCGGCTGCGCGGGCCGCTCCCGGCCGACAGCCTGTTCATCCCGCAATATCTGGAGGAGGCGGATGTGGTGCTCACCATGTACCACGACCAGGGGCTGCCGGTGCTCAAACACCTGGGCTTTGGACGGGCGGCCAATATCACCCTGGGGCTGCCCATCATCCGCACCTCGGTGGACCACGGCACCGCGCTGGAGCTGGCCGGCAGCGGCCGGGCGTCCTGCGGCAGCCTGGAGTACGCGCTGCAGACCGCCCAGGAGATGGCGCGGCGGGCGGCCCCATGAGACGGCCCCGCGCCCGCAAGCGGTTTGGCCAGAACTTCCTGCACGATGCTACAGTGGTGCGGCGCATCGTCGCCGCCATCGACCCCCGCCCCGGCGAGACCCTGGTGGAGATCGGACCCGGCCCGGGCGCCCTCACCAGAGAGATACTGCCGCTTGCGAAACGGCTTACCGTGGTGGAGCTGGACCGGGATCTCATCCCCCTCCTGCGCGACGAGTGCGCCGCACTGGGCGAGCTCGCCATCCACTCTGCGGATGCGCTACAGTTCGACTTCTGCAGCCTGCGCCGGCCGCCGGACGGGATCCGGCTGTTCGGCAACCTCCCCTACAACATCTCCACGCCCCTGCTGTTCCACCTGTTCGGCCAACTCCACTGCATCCGGGACATGCACTTCATGCTGCAGCGGGAACTGGTGGAACGCATCACCGCCCCGCCCGGAAGCAAGACCTACGGCCGCCTGAGCGTGCTGGCGCAGCTCCACTGCCGGACGGAGATGCTGTTCAGCGTGGGGCCGGGGGCATTTACCCCGGCTCCCCGGGTGGAGTCGGCCGTCATCCGCCTGCTGCCGCACCCGCGCCCGCCGGTGGAGATACCGGACCGGGAGCTGTTCTCCCGGCTGGTGACCAGGGCCTTTTCCCAGCGCCGCAAGACCTTGCGCAACGCCCTGCGCGGGATGCTCGACGCAGAGCAGATCTCCGCCGCCGGCATCGATCCGGGGCGGCGCGCGGAGCAGATCTCCCTGGAGGAGTTCGCCGGGCTGACGCGCGTTGCAGCCGCCGGTTCACGGCGGCCGGGAGGGTTGTAAAGGGAGGCTTCCCCGAATCGTGTGGGTGAAGTGGTAAATCATCCTTGACAGGCGGAATGCACGCCACATGATCGTTAACCAGAAGGGGATTGGGGCCGTCTGGCCGGGGAGTGGCGGATATCCACCACCTGCGCCAATTGCAACTGGTCCGGCTATCCCAAAGTCTCCCCAATCCCCTTCTGCCGACCATCTTCCGGCGTGCATTCCGCCTGTCAAGGACGAAGCCGCTACGCGGTGATTTACCACTTCACCCACACGATTCGGAGAAGCCCCGCAAAGACCGCCTACTCCGGCGCCCGGCGCAGGATCCTCTCCGCCCGCTCCAGGGCGGAGGGAGTGCCAAACAGCACCAGGGTGTCCCCCGTCCGCAGCACCGTGTCCGGCGGCGGGTTGGGGATCCGATTCTCGTCACGCTGCAACACCGTTACCGTCACCGGCAGCTTCTCCAGACCGAGCTCCGCTATGCTGTGCCCGTCGGCCCACATGCCGTCGTCCAGCTCGATGGTCCAGTGCTCCTCTACGCTCCCTCCGGCCGGTACTGCGGCAATGGCCTCCTCTCCCGGCAACACCCGGTGCAGCAGGGCGTAGCGGCCCTTCCTTACCTGGCGCATCTTGAAGAACAGGCGTGACATGGGGACCTTCAGGGTCATGAGCAGCAGGGAGGAGAGCATCAGGCTGGCCTCCATGGTCTCGGGCACCACCTCCGTGGCCCCCGCCTCCTGGAGCTGCCGCAGATTGGCATCGTCCCGGCTGCGCACCAGGATCGGGATGGTATCGTTGATCATGCGCACCCGGCGCAGAATCTTGAGCGCCGTGGCATCATCGTTCATGCTGATCACCAGCGCGGCGGCCCGCTCCACGCCGGCCGCCTTCAGAATCTCCATGTTGGCGGCATCGCCGTAGACCACCGGCTCCTTGGCCTTGATGGCGTTCTGCACCAGCACCGGGTCCAGATCGGTGGCGATGAAGTCGATCTTCTCATCCTCCAGGAACCGGGCGATATTCTGCCCCACCCGGCCAAAGCCGCAGATGATCACATGGTTGTTCATGTCGCGGGAGGATTCACTCACCTGCTCCTTGAGCACCTGCTGGCTCATGGTGGCGGTTGCCGGGAGAAGGCGCCACACGAGACGCCCGTTGTACCTGATCAGCAATGGCGCCATCCCCATGCTGATCAGCAGGGCCGTCAACATTATCTGGCCCGCCTCGGCGGGCAGCATCTCGGCTCCCAGCGCCAGCGAGAGAATCGCAAAGCCGAACTCGCCGCCGTGGGCAAGCACCAGGCCGGTGCGCAGCGCCACGGCGCTGTCCCACCCCATGAGGCGGCACAGGGCTGTGATCAGCAGCAGCTTGAACGACACCAGCACCAGCAGCAGGGCCAGAACCGGCAGCCAGATCTCCGGCAGCAGACGCACGTTGAGCAGCATACCGATGGTGATGAAGAACAGCCCCAGCAGCAGATCCCGGAACGGACGGATCTCCGCCTCCACCTCGTGACGAAACTCGGTCTCGCTGAGCATCATCCCCGCCAGAAAGGCGCCCAGGGCGAAAGAGAGCCCCATCTCATGGGTGATGGTAGCCGCGCCCAGGGTGACCAGCAGCACGGTAAGCATGAACAGCTCCGTGGAGCGGTAGCGGGCGATGGCGCGGAACAGGGGGCGCAACCCCCAGCGTCCCAGGGCCAGGATCAACACCAGCGCCGCCAATCCCTTGAGCAGCGCCGCCACCACCAGGGAGAGGGAGATGCCGTCCATTGCGCCGGCGGGCTGCGACACCAGGATCAGGAACGGAATCACCATCACATCCTGAAACAGCAGAATCCCCACGGCGTTTCTGCCGTGGCGGGTGTGCAACTCCACCTGATCGGTCAGCTGCCGGATCACCAGGGCGGTGGAGGACATGGCTATGACCCCCCCCAGCACCAGCGCACCCTCCGGCGGCAACCCGAGATAGAGAGCCACCATGGCGGTGATGGCAGTGGTCAGAAACACCTGCAATCCGCCGAGACCCAGCACGATCCGCTTCATCCGGATCAGCTGCGGCAGGGAGAACTCCAGGCCGATGGTGAACAGGAGAAACACCACTCCGAACTCGGCCAGCTCGCGGGTATGCTCGGTATCATCGATCCAGGCGAAACCGTAGGGGCCCACCACCACGCCCACCGCCAGATAGCCCAGAATGGGTGGCAGGTTGAGGCGCAGGAACAGCACCCCAACCGACAGCGACACCGCCAACAGGACCAGAATCTCGTCTACATAACCGTACTCCATGTTTTTTGCACCCGGCCATCCGCCGGCGCCGCCCCCCAACTATTGCCAGCCGATATTCTACAATATCACTATTCGGCACCTTATTTCTCCGGCAACCCCCATGGATGCAGGCACCACCGGCGAAGCAGCGACTCCCCACCACGCCACCCCGGCGGAGACAGTGCTTGCCACGCTTGGTGGCTCCCCCCGCGGGCTGAGCAGCGAGGAGGCCGCCAGGCGGCTGGAGAGATACGGCCCCAACGCCCTCACCCCCATGAAAAAGGAGGGAGCGCTGCGGCGCCTGCTGCGGCAGATCCACCAGCCGCTCATCTACATCCTGCTCGCCTCGGCGCTGATCACCGCCCTGCTGCAGGAGTGGGTGGACGCCAGCGTGATCCTTGGGGTGGTGCTGGTCAACAGCGTCATCGGCTTCATCCAGGAGTCCAGGGCGCTGCAGGCCATCGAGGCGCTGGCCCGGGAGATGACCACCACCGCCACCGTACTCCGGGACGGAGAAAGAAGCGTCATCCCGGCGACCGGGCTGGTACCGGGGGATATCGTGCTGCTGCAGTCCGGGGACCGGGTGCCGGCGGATCTGCGCCTGTTACGCTGCCGGGATCTGCAGATAGACGAATCCACCCTTACCGGAGAGTCGGTCCCGGTGGAGAAGGAGAGCAGCCCGGTGGAGGACGATGCGGTGCTGGCGGACCGGCGCAGCATGGCCTACTCCACCACCCTCGTCACCCACGGCACCGGCAGCGGCGTGGTCACCGCCAGCGGGGACCACACCGAGCTGGGGCGCATCTCCCGGCTGATCTCCTCGGCGGAGGTGCTGGCCACTCCCCTGACCCGCAGGATCAACCGCTTCAGCCACCTGCTGCTCTATGTGATCCTGGCCATGGCGGCGGTAACCTTTCTGGTGGGCGCCCAGCGCGGGGAGTCCTGGTTCAATATGTTCATGGCCGCGGTGGCGCTGGCGGTGGGGGCCATTCCCGAGGGGCTGCCCGCGGCCGTCACCATCACCCTGGCCATCGGCGTGGCGCGCATGGCGCAACGCAATGCCATCATCCGCCACCTGCCCGCGGTGGAGACCCTGGGCAGCACCACCGTAATCTGCTCCGACAAGACCGGCACCCTGACCCAGAACCAGATGACGGTGCAGCGACTGCTAACCGCGGAGGAGCAGTTCCGGGCCAGCGGCCTGGGCTACGCTCCGGACGGAGCCATACTGTACCGGGGCCGCCCCACGCAGCCCGGCGAACATCCGGCCCTGCTGGAGCTGCTGCGCGCCGGCGCCCTGTGCAACGACTCCCGCCTGAAGCAGGGAGGCGAGGGATGGTGGATCGAAGGGGATCCCACGGAGGGGGCGCTGCTGGTGGCAGCCCGCAAGGCCGGACTGGACATCGACCGGCTGCAGCGCGAGCTGCCGCGCCTGGACAGCATCCCGTTCGAATCACAGTACCAGTACATGGCCACGCTGCATGACTGCGGCGAGGGGAAGGAACGGCTGGTATATCTCAAGGGCTCGGTAGAAAGCCTGCTGCCGCGCTGCATGGCCGCGATCGGCAAGGCCGGCAAGACCACGGAACTGGATCCGGAACAGGTGGAGCGGCAGGTGCAGGAGATGGCGGGGGACGGGCTGCGGGTGCTGGCCTTTGCAAGACTGGCGTTTCCGGCGGAGATGAGCGAGATATGCCACGAGAATCTGGAGAGCGGCCTCACCTTCATCGGGCTCCAGGGAATGATCGATCCCCCGCGCCCCGAGGCGGTAACGGCGGTGGACGCCTGTCAGAAAGCCGGAATCCAGGTCAAGATGATCACCGGCGACCATCCGGGTACCGCCGCGGCCATCGCCGGCCAGATTGGCCTGCGGGGAGCTGCGGCGGGAGGAGTTCCGGTGGTCAGCGGCGCGGCCCTGAACGACCTGTCCGAACGGGAGCTGATGGAGATCGCCGGCGAAACGGCGGTATTCGCCCGCGTCGCTCCGGAGCAGAAGCTGCGCCTGGTGGAGGCGCTGCAGCGGCGCGGCAACGTGGTGGCAATGACCGGCGACGGGGTCAACGACGCCCCCGCCCTGCGCCGCGCGGACATCGGCGTGGCGATGGGGAGCAGCGGCACCGAGGTGGCCAGGGAGGCGGCCGACATGATCCTGACCGACGACAACTTCTCCTCCATCGAGGCTGCCGTGGAGGAGGGGCGCGGCGTCTATGACAACCTGATCAAGTTCGTCACCTGGACCCTGCCCACCAACCTCGGGGAGGGGCTGGTAATCATGGCCGCGGTCTTCGCCGGCGCCGCGCTGCCCATCCTGCCGGTACAGATCCTCTGGATCAACATGACCACCGCGGTGCTGCTGGGGCTGATGCTGGCCTTCGAACCCAGGGAGCCGGGAATCATGCGGCGCCCGCCCCACGACCCGCGCAGACCGATCCTCTCGCGGCGCCTGCTGCTGCGCATCGGCCTGGTAGGGGTCATGCTGCTGGCCGGCTCGTTCGGCCTGTTCGAATGGGCCCTGAGCCGAGGCGCCAGCGAGGAGCAGGCGCGCACCATCGCGGTAAACGTTTTTGTCTGCGGTGAGCTGTTCTACCTGTTCAACTGCCGCTCGCTGACCCGCTCCATGTTCTCCCTGGGGCTGTTCAGCAACCGCTGGCTGATCGGCGGAGTCGTCATCATGATCGCCCTGCAGCTGATGTTCACCTACGCTCCCTTCATGAACCGGATCTTCTACAGCGCGCCCCTGGACCTCTCATCCTGGATACCGATCCTGGCGACGGGCGTCATCGTCTATACTGTAGTAGGGATTGAAAAATGGCTGCAGAAAGCACCACCCCACTGTGCCCGGGGCAAACAGCCCTGACAGGAGCAAGGGAGGCACGCGCATGAAACAGCTGTGCTACCGGGGGATCGCAGCGCTGCTCTGCCTGGCGGTGACCGGCGGCCTTGCGCCGGCGGCTGCGGGAGAGGGGCAGACCGGCGTGGACGGCAGGGAGATCTACAACCGCTTCTGCATCTACTGCCACGGAGAGAAGGGAGAGGGGGACGGCCCCGCCGGCTCGCTTTCGGGAGTGCCCACCGGTGATCTCTCCAACAGGGCCTACATGTCCCTGCTCTCCGATCAGGAGCTGTTCGAGCGGATAGCCTGGGGAGAGGAGCGGTTCCCCTATCTGCAGATGCCGGGCTGGCGCTCCAGCCTCAGCGACGAGGAGATTCACGCCGTGGTGGCCTACGTGCGTACGCTGGAGGTGGACAAGGGGCCCCTGACCACACCCTCTCCCAGGGAGCGGGAGAAGAGGTTCCGCACCGATCCGCTGGAACGGGGGCGCATCTACTACCTGCACTACTGCTCCGGCTGCCACGGAAAATCCGGAGATGGCGATGGCGAGGCCGCGAAAAACCTGGCCACCCGGCCCGCCGCGCTCGCCAACCCGGCCATCGCCTCCACCATCACCGTCGAGAGCGTAACCGGCTACCTGACGGCCCGCAGGCAGAGCAGGGGGAGCCGTAACATGCCGGTGTTCGAGGACCACTTCAGGGACAAGGTCGACGAGATAGTCCTGTATCTAAAAACACTGGCCGGTTTGAAATGACCTGCCCCTTTCCTGATCAGGAGGGCGGTGGAGCGGTGGTCACCCTGTTACGCAGATATACCGGCTCCACCTGCTCGGCCGGGACCGGGACCACGCCGCTCTCCGCGGCGTGAGCAGCGAGGAGAGCCACATCCCGCGCCTGTGGATGGATTTCCGGATAGCTGCCTTGCATCTGCCCTCCCAGCCGTTCTGCAAGGATCTCACCATACCCCCGCCATCCTGAACCGGCTCCACACCAGCCGCCGCCGGACGGCAAGGGAACGGCATCCGCGGCCCCCAGCCGCTCCTCACCGCACGCCCTCATGACGCCGCCGGAGCCGCATTCGCAGGCGCTCCAGTAAAGCTCCCCCATGCGCGCATCGATGGCCGCCAGCACCCTCTTGCTTCCCCGGGTACGGAGCGCCCCTTGGGCGATAGCGGTGAGGGTGGATACCGGCATCACCGGCAGATCGGCAGCGAAGGCGATCCCCTGCGTCACGCCGGCGGCGATGCGCACCCCGGTGAAGGATCCCGGTCCGCGCCCGAAAGCCAGCAGGTCCAGCTGCGCCACGGTCAGACCCGCCTCGTCCAGCAGCTCCTGGGCCATGGGCAGGACCAGGGCGGCGTGACGGCGCGGGGCGACCTCGGCACGGCAGATGATCTCCCCCTCCACCAGCAGGGCGGCGGAGCAGGACTCGGTTGCGGTCTCCACCGCCAGCAGCCTCATGGCGCCGCCCCCTCCTCCCCGCGCTGCAGGGCGAAGAAGCGCTGCACCACCTCCAGTTTGCGGGTCCGGGTCATGCCGGGCAGACTATCGAGAAACAGGCGTCCATAGGGCCTGCTCAGCAGTCTCGGATCACACAGCGCCAGCACTCCCCGATCGCTCCGGTCCCGGATCAGGCGTCCCGCCCCCTGCTTCAGGGCCAGCACTGCCTCGGGCAGCTGGAACTCCATGAACGGGTTGCCGCCCCCGGCACGCAGCGCGTCGATGCGCGCCTCGGTCACCGGATCCCCCGGCGACGCGAAGGGCAGCTTGTCGATGACCACGCAGGAGAGCGCCTCGCCCCGCACATCCACCCCCTCCCAGAAGCTGCCGGTGCCCAGCAGCACCGCGTCGCCCAGCTCCCGGAAACGCTCCAGCAACCTGCTGCGCGGCATATCCCCCTGCACCAGCAGCGGATAGCCGAGCCGCTCGCGAAGCCGGTCCGCCGCCCACTGCAGGGCGCGGTGGCTGGTGAACAGCAGGAACGCGCGGCCGCGGCTGGCCTCCACCAGCTCCCGCGCCCGCTCCACCACCGCTGCGGTGTAGTCCGGCGCGGCGGGGTCGGGCAGCCCCTCGGGAACATAGAGCACCGCCTGGCCGGGGTAGTCGAAGGGGCTCTCCCAGCGCCGGGTCACGGCATCCCTCAGCCCCAGGCGAGCGGAGAAATAGTCAAACCGCTCCCCCACCGCCAGGGTGGCGGAGGTGAAGATCCAGGCGGCCCTGTGCCGCTGCAGCCGCGCCTGGAAGGGCTCCGCCACATCCAGCGGGGTGAGGTGGATGGTAAAACTGCGCCGGTGGGTCTCGAACCAGTGGATGTGCTGCTCCGGGGCGGCTCCGGTGAGACGCCCGAACCGTTCCCCCAGATCCCCGGCACGGCGCAGACAGCTCTCCAGCCCCTTGCTGCGCTGCGCCTGCGGCTCCAGCAGCTCCCGCAACCGCTCCAGCGCCTCCCGAAGCGCGGTGACGGCCTCCGGCATCCCCCGCAGCCCCGTGGCGCTGCGCCATGGGGCGCGACGCTGCTCGGGACCGAACACGGCGCGCATATCGCGTACCACCCGCTGCAGATGCTCCGCCTGATCGCGCAGCGTCGGATCCTCCCCCGCTCCCTGCAGATCCTCGGAGATGGTGTCACCGGCCAGCTCCAGCAGCTGGTTGGCACTGATGGAGTCACCGAAAAAACCGGTGGCGATCTCGGGCAGCTGGTGCGCCTCGTCGATTACGAAGGCGTTTGCACCTGGCAGCAGTTCGCCGAAACCGCCCTCGCGCAGCGCCATGTCGGCAAACAGCAGATGATGGTTGATGACCAGCAGATCCGCCTCCTGGGCCCTGCGGCGGGCGCGCGCCAGATGGCAGTCGGCCAGCTGCGGACACTCCTGGCCCAGGCAGTTGTCGGCACTGGAGGTCACCATGCCCCACACCGGGGCGTTCTCCGGAATCTCCTCCAGCTCGGCGATGTCCCCGCTGCGGGTGCGCCCGCTCCAGGCACGGATGCGCGT
>WFXP01000040.1 GCA_015490535.1 Gammaproteobacteria bacterium | reverse complement strand
CGCCTTCCAGGGATGCCACATGAAGTGCATCAGCTTGAAGTCCTCGCGCAACTGGCGGAAGGCCTGCCGGGCAGTGGCGTCGTCCACGCCGTACAGGGTCACGTCCACCAGGGTGCCGAACACCAACTGACTGTCGTGCTGTTCTGCCGGCTGTCGGTCACAGGCGGTGAGCAGCAGAACGAGCAGGGGCAGCGCAAGGCGGATGTTCATGTCCGGTTCTCCAGTCGCTTTGCGATGGCATCCATGAGCTGGCCGGCGATGTCGAGATCGTACAGGGCGTCCAGTTCGCGGATGCAGGTGGGGCTGGTGACGTTGATCTCGGTGAGCCAGTCGCCAATCACGTCGAGGCCTACGAACAGCAGGCCCTTCTCGCGCAGGGTCGGGGCCACCTGTGCGCAGATCCAGCGGTCCCGGTCGCTCAGGGGAACGCCCTCGCCGCGGCCGCCGACGGCCAGGTTGGCGCGGGTCTCGCCGGCGGCGGGGATGCGGGCCAGGGCGAAGGGGACCGGCTCGCCGTCGATGAGCAGGATGCGCTTGTCGCCCTCGCGGATTTCCGGAATGTAGCGCTGGGCCATGATCAGACGCTGGCCGTGTTGCGTGAGGGTTTCCAGGATGACGCCGAGGTTGGCGTCGCCCTCGCGCAGGCGGAAGATGGCGGCGCCGCCCATGCTGTCCAGGGGCTTGAGGATCACGTCGCCGTGCGCGGCCAGGAAGGCGCGCAGGATGTCCTGCCGGGCGCTGACCGTGGTCGGTGGCGTGCACTGGGGGAACCAGGCGGTGTAGAGCTTCTCGTTGGCGTCGCGCAGGCTGCGGGGGCGGTTTACCACCAGCACCCCCTCGCGTTCGGCCTGCTCCAGCAGATAGGTGGCGTAGATGTACTCCATGTCGAACGGCGGATCCTTGCGCATCAGGATCGCGTCCAGTTGCGCCAGCGGCGCCTCGGAGGCCGCTCCCAGTTCGAACCAGTTGCGGGTGTCGTCATGTACCCGCAAGCGGCGGGATGCGCCCCAGGCGGCGCCGTCCCGCAGCCAGAGGTTGTCCAGCTCCAGGTAGTGGAGCCGCCAGCCCCGCTGCTGGGCGGCGAGCAGCAGCGCCAGGGTGGTGTCCTTGGCGGGCGTGATCCGCGCGATGGGATCCATCACCACCCCGAGATTCACCGTCATGGCGCGGCGATCTCCCGGGCGGCGGCGAGCAGCGCCAGCCTGGCCACCACGCCGTAGGCATAGAAGCGATTGGGGTTGGCGTCCGGCTCCTGGCTGGTGTCGGGGCTGTTGAGCGGCTCGGCGAACGCCAGCGGCTCGAACTGCATCCCCGGCGCGTTGAGGTTCTCGTTGGGGCCGCGGCCGGTGTGCACGCGGTAGAACCCCCCCACAACGAAATGGTCGATCATATATACCACCGGCTCCGCCACCGCCTCTTCATCACCCCAGGTCTCGAAAGTATAGACCCCCTCCTGGATGATCACCTTGCTCACCTCGCGCCCACCCTTGGCGGCGGACATGCGGGTGCGCTGCTTGCGGTTCAGCTCCCGCACCTCGTCCGCGTCGTGGGCGGTCATCACCGCCATGCCGTAGGTGCCGGCGTCCGCCTTGACCACCACGAAAGGGGGCTTGTCGATGCCATACTGGCGGTATTTCTGGCGGATGGCGTGCAGCAGGGTATCGGTGTTGCGGGCCAGGCACTCCTCCCCCTCCCGCTTCATGAAGTTGATCTCGCCGCAGTTGCGGAACAGCGGATCAATGAGCCAGGGATCGATCTCCACCAGCCGGGCAAACTCCTGGGCTACCTGGCGATAGTGACGGAAGTGCTCCGATTTGAGGCGGCTGCTCCAGCCGAGGGTCAGGGGCGGCACGACACGCTGCTCGATATTCTCTAGGATCGCGGGGGGGCCGGCGGACAGGTCGTTGTTGAGCAGGATGAGGCAGGGAGTGAATCCCTCGACACCCACCGAGTCCCCGCTCCGGGTGATGCTCTCCAGGAGCAGGTGCCTGCCCGAGGGCAACCGGTGCTCCGCGGCGGCATCGCTCCCCGGCAGGACGCCGGTGCGCACCTCGAACCCGGCCCTGAGCAGCAGATCGCGCAGGGTGGCGAGGCTCTCCAGGTAGTAGGGATTGCGGGTGTGGCTCTCGCCGATCAGCAATACCCGTGCGGCGGTGGGACAGCTGCGCTCGATGGCGGACTGCATGGCCTGGATGCAGAGCGGCTCGAAGGCCGGGTTGAGATTGTTGAAACCGGCGGGGAACAGGTTGGTGTCCACCGGGGCCAGCTTGAAACCGGCGTTGCGCAGATCCACGGAGGCGTACACCGGAGCCGGAGTACGAAGCCACTGGTTGCGGAACCAGGCCTCGATCCGGGGCTGGTGATCCAGGAAATGGGTCTCCAGCTGCTGCAGCGGTCCGGTCAGCGCAGTGGTAAGATGGGGTACGGCTGAGTGGGGCCTGCTGCTCATGGGGTCGGCTGTCCGGGGAGGCGCGTTACGATTAGGCATGTGTCGTGCATGTGGCAATTACCAAGACAAGCGACAGCAAAACGCTCTTCAGCGGATGGTCGGGCGGTCAATCGCGGGGCGCGGTGGTCCCGCCATGGCGCACCCCGCGGGCAGCGCCCTGATCCAGCTCCCCCGGTCACCCTTGAAGGTCGCTTTACTGTGGACGCTTTAGTATACCATCAGCCTGCCGGTTCTCCGGCGCGGCGAAAGATTTACGGCAAACGGTTCGGGTGACGGAACGGTAGAACATGGCGAACGATACGAGCAGCGCGGCGGCGCTCCCTGAAAACAGCTTTCGGGGCTTGAAGGTGGTGTTGATCGACGATAGCAAGACCATTCGCCAGAGCGCCAAGGCGATTCTGGCCGGCGCCGGATGCAGCGTGGTGACGGCAGCGGACGGTTTCGAGTCCTTGAGCAGGATAGTGGAGCATCAACCGGATGTGATTCTGGTGGACATCACCATGCCCCGCCTCGATGGATTCCAGACCTGCGCGCTGATAAAGCAGAACAGCAGGTTTCGCAATACTCCGGTTATCATGCTGACCAGCAAGGACGGGCTGTTTGACAGGGCGCGCAGCAAGCTGGTGGGGGCGGAACGCTACGTGACCAAACCCTTCAGCAGGGAGGAGCTGCTGGAGGCGGTGAGACTCTGTACCGACCCGTCCGCCGCTGCGCAAAGGGATGACCAGGAGGAGTGAAGGGCGCGCAGCCTTGCAACGTGGTCAGTGCGTCACAATTTTGGCGCTAAAGATACTGGCAAAGTGTTATCATAGCTTGAGGAGGAGGGGGCCGGCGTGGCGCATATTCTCATCGTGGACGATTCTCCCACCGAGGTCCATGTGTTTCGCAGCATGCTGGAGAGACACGGCTACCGGGTGTCGGACGCCTGTGACGGGGAGGAGGGGGTCGCCAAGGCCCGCGCCGAGCGACCGGATCTGGTGTTGATGGATATCGTCATGCCGGGGATGGATGGTTTCCAGGCGACCCGTATGCTGAACAGTGATCCGGACACCAGCTCCCTGCCGGTGGTGATCATCTCCACCAAGGGAGAGGAGAGTGACCGGATCTGGGGAATGCGCCAGGGGGCGCGCGGTTATCTGGCCAAACCGGTAACGGAGCAGACCCTGGTGGGCGAGATCCGCTCCATCCTGGGAGGCGCGCACCAGTCATGAGCGATGCAGAGAGCACCAGCCCGTTCCGGCTGCTGCGCGACATAGAGCAGCGGATCCGGGAGCAGATGGTGCCGCTGCCCGAACCGGAAGCACGTGCCGGGAGCTGGAAAGGGGTCACCTTCCGCCTGAAGGAGTGGCACCTGGTGGCGAAACAGGGGGTGGTGCAGGAGATCGTTGCTCCGCCGCGCACCACCCGCATCCCGGGCACCCAGCCCTGGGTGGTGGGGATCGCCAACATCCACGGGGACCCGGTGCCGGTGGTTGATCTGGTGGATTTCTTCTGGGGAAAGCGGCTTCCCTCCGAGCCGGCCAACCGGATACTGCTGGTCCGCGATGGCGAGATCGCGTGCGGGATTCTGGTCAGCGCGGTGATGGGGGTGCACTACTTCTCGGAGCGGGATCTCTGCAGCGGACCGCACCCCTTTCCGGTGGAGCTGGGGGACTACCTGGCGGGATGCTACCGGCATGGAGAGGTGCTGTGGGGCGAGTTCAGCATGCAGGGGCTGCTCCAGAGTCCCGGCATAATCGATCTCAGCGCCAACTGAGGGGAAGGTCGAACCTATGACACTGATCAGAGAGATGGATTACCAGCGGGGAGGGGGTCTGGTGGTCCTGCTGATCCTCCTGCTCGGTGTGGTGGCGGCGATGGTGGGAATCTACAGCTATGCCGCGGTCCAGGCACGGCACTTCCAGGAGTACCGCAATCTTGCCGACACGCTGCGCGCCAGCGTGCAGCAGATTGGCAAGTATGCGGAGCTGGCCGCCGCCGGGGAGGTGCCGGCATTCAGCACGCTCCAGAAATATCGCGACCGGGGGGAAGAGGCGGTACTGCAGATGCATGGAGGAAGCGTCGAGACCGGGCTGCCGGCGCTCTCCCTTGCGGAACCGGGCGTTCTCGAGGAGCTGGCGGTACAGTGGCGCCGCTACCGCAACAGCGCCGATACCATACTTGCCTACCAGGAGGAGATCTTCCGGCTGCAGGAGTCGCTGCAGGCGCTGCGCCAGAGTCTGCCCGAGCTGATCTCGGTGAGCGAAGAGGTGGCCAGCGCTCTGGTGCAACGCCGCAGCAACGCGGCGCAGGTATATATCGCAACCAGACAGCTGGTACTGCTGCAGCGTATCGGTCGGGACCTGGAACTGGTTTCGGCCGGGGGTGCCGAGGGGGTACAGGCCATGGAGCGTCTGGAGCAAAACCGCGCCCTGTTCACCCGGGTGGTGACCGGGATGCTGGAGAGGGATGCGGAGCTCGGTGTGGCAGCGGTTCACAACCAGGCGATCCGCAGTCGCCTGAAACAGCTGCAGGCGTTGACCGAGGGGCTGGAGCGGCGCAGGCAGGCGGTACAGGAGGCTCTGCCGGTGGTCTCCAGGGCGCGGGCCGTGGCGGATGAGATCAGCAGCAGCGTGGAGCAGATGCTGGGCGCCGTGGAGAGGCTGGAGGGGGGGTATGCCCTGTTCGATGAAAAGCTGCAGCGCTGGACCACGCTCAACTATCTGCTCGGGGCGGCCGCCCTGCTGCTGCTGGTATTGATCGCCCTTCAGCTGCGCCGCCAGGATCGGCTCCGGCTGGCCGCCATTGAGGAGCAGCGGCGCCAGAGCGAGGAGCAGAACCAGCGCAACCAGCAGGCCATCCTGCGCCTGCTGGACGAGATGGGAAATCTGGCCGACGGGGATCTGACGGTGCAGGCCACGGTAACGGAGGATATCACCGGCGCGATAGCCGACTCCATAAACTTTGCGGTGGACGCCCTGCGCCACCTGGTGCGCTCCATCAACGAAACCACGGATCAGGTATCCAGTGCCGCGCAGAACGTGCAGGTTTCCACCCAGCAGCTGGCGGTGGACAGTGGCAAGCAGGCGGAACGGATCCACGAACTGGCGCGCCAGATAACCGACATGGCGGGCGCCATAGAGAAGATCTCTGCCGATGCGGCAGTACTGGCGGATGAGGCAAAGTGCTCGGTGGAGAGCGCCGCCAAGGGAGCGGATGCGGTGCGCTCCAACCTGCTGGGCATGGATGCCATCCGCGAGCAGATCCAGGAGACAGCCAAGCGGATGAAGCGGCTGGGTGAAAGCTCCCAGGAGATCGGCAACATCGTGGAGCTGATCAAGGACATCGCCGAGCAGACCAATATACTGGCCCTCAACGCCTCCCTGCAGGCGGCCATGGACGGGGAGTCGGGGCGCGCCTTTGCCGTGGTGGCGGAGGAGGTGCAGCGGCTGGCGGAGCGCTCCGCAAGCGCCACCCGCGACATAGAGATCCTGGTACGTACCATCCAGACCGATACCAGCGAGGCGGTGCACTCCATGGAGCAGAGCACCGAAGGGGTGGTGAAAGGCACCCAGCTGGCGCAGGGGGTGGGCAGAAACCTGGAGGACATAGACCGGGTGGCGCAGCATCTGGCGGAACTCATCCAGAACATCTCCAACGATGCGCGTGGTTACGCCGAGTCGGCCAGCAGTGTCTCCAGCGCCATGAGCGAGATCCAGTCGCTAAGCCTGCTGACCTCGGACGGGCTTAACCGGGCCACTGCCGCCATCGGCCACCTGGCGGAGTCGGTCAACACTCTGAAACGGTCGGTTGCCGGCTTCAAGCTTCCTGAATGAGGGACGGGGAGCAGACGGTGGAGAGAGAGCACAGGGGAGAAAAGCCACAGCAGACATCGGACTCCGCCAAACTGGCGGTCATCCGCGAAGAGGTGGATGCGGCGCTGATGACGGTGCGCATAGCGCTGGTTACCTACGGCGAGCTGACGGATCTGCGCAGGCGCCTGCCCATCTGCCGGGAGCAGCTGCAGCAGGTGCGGGGGGCCATGGAGATGCTGCAGCTCTCCGGTGCGGTGATGGTGCTGGAGGGGATGCTGAAGCTGATCGAGGCCCTGGAGCAAGGGGGTGTCGCCTTGCCCCGCTCCGCCGTCGATGCGCTGGTGCATGCCTTGCTGCAGCTGCCGGTCTATCTTGACCAGCTGGAGCGGGGCGGGCATGACTCCCCCTACGTTGTCCAGCCCCTGCTCGACGAGCTGCACGCCGCACGCGGTGCCTCCCCCCTGACCCATGAGGTGCTGTTCTCTCCCAAGCTGGAGTTCGGCGGCCCCGAGGCGGTGCTTCCCCATCGACAAGACGGGCAGTTGCGCGACCGGGCGCGCCGGTTGCGCCCTCTGTTCGAGCGGCGGTTGCTTTTGTGGATGCGTCGCCCCGAGCCGGGTGACCATGGAAAAGAGATGCGCAGCCTGCTGGGAAGGCTGGCCGAGGAGAGCTGCAGACCGGCGGTACAGCAGCTGTTCCGGATGGCCGAAGCGATTTTTCTCCTTCTGGAAGAGGGTGAATTGCGGGCGGGGAAACCACTCTATCGGCTGATGGGCGGTGTGAACCAGCAGCTCAAGCGCTTGATCCAGAAGGGCGAAACGGATCTGCAGAGGGAGCCTCCGCTGGGGCTCATGAGGCGGCTGCTGTATCACATCGCCTGCTGCAAGGGGGGTGACGAGCGGGTGGCGGAGCTCAGGAGGCGCTACCGGCTCGATCGCATCATGCCCCACGCGGAGGAGATCACGAGGGCTCGAGCCAGGCTCAAGGGGCCCGATTACGGTGCCGTGCGCAGCGCGCTCTCCGCCCTGCGGGGCGAGATAAAAGGGATCAGAAAGGCACTGGACGAATGGCTGAACGCCCCCGAGCCATCTGCGGAGGGGCCGAAACAGGTGGGGGATGAGCTGCGCCAGTTTGTGACCACTCTGGAGTTTCTCGGTCTGGAGGTGGCGGC
Source organism: Gammaproteobacteria bacterium (assembly GCA_015490535.1). Lineage (GTDB taxonomy): Bacteria > Pseudomonadota > Gammaproteobacteria > Thiohalospirales > Thiohalospiraceae > DRMK01. The sequence continues at coordinate 9,932 of WFXP01000040.1, read as the reverse complement.
GGAGACGGTCCGGCGTCAGCTGAACCTGCTGTGCAGCGACGCGGATGGAGGGGGGGCGCCGGATGAGGGGAAGATGCTGGAGGTGGCAACCAGTCTGGTGATGGTGGAGTCGGTCCTGCGCGGGGAGATGGAAGAGACCGCCCTGGCGGAAGGGGGGGTGGCGGAAACCTCCACCTTTCTGGAGGGCGGAAGCCGCAGACTACGTGCGACGGTATGTGGAGAACTGATTTCCGAACTCAATCGTGTAAAGGTTGCCCTGGAGAGCAGCTCCCTTGGAATCCGCCGTAACGAGGTGATCTCCTCACTGAAGCAGGTGCAGGGGGCGCTGGAGATGATGGAGCTGCGGGAGGCGGCGCGCCTGATCCGGATCTGCCATCGATTCGTGGCGGCGGAGGCGGGTGCCAATCGCCGGCCGTGGCAGGAGCAGCAGGAGGCGATGGCGATCCTGATCAGCGGTGTGGAGTTCTGTGTCGAAGCGGCCTCCCGGGGACAGTGTGATGCCGAGCAGCTGCTGGATGACGCCAGACAGGGGGCGATGTCACTGGAGAAGTCACTGGAACTGCTGCAACAGCAGGCACCGAATGGGGAGGTGCCCGGTGAGGAGTGGTTCGCGGCCTCCATCATCAAGGCATCATCCACGAAGCGTCCCGCCGCTGGCGGGAGGGAGGTGCGGGAGCCTGGAAGGGATGGATTCCCCCCCGGAGCGGACGGCGTTGCGGAGGAGGCGAGCCGGGAACTTCAGGATGAACCATCGGCCACCGCAGGGCATAGCGGGATCCCCGGGGAGGATGCCGAACCGGAGAGGGAAGCGGAGGAGGAGGGCGGCGCTCCCGGGAAGCTGTCCCCTGGTGCGGAGAGCGTTTCCACATCGCCACCCTATCAGCCCGAGGAGGACCCGGAGCTGCGGGAGATTCTTTCCCGGGAGCTGCACCAACATACGAAGACAATCCGGCGCATCATCAGCGCCGCACTGGGAGGCGGACTCTCCACCCAGAGCATCGAGGAGCTGCAGCGCGCGCTGCATACCATCCGCGGGAGCGCGCTGACGGCCGGCGTTCAGCAGTTGCCTGAACTGGCTGGACGGTTGGAGCGGCTCTCTGCCGGCGAGAAACCACCCGGGGAGGAGCTGTTGCAGCTTCTGCGCGACAGCTGTGACGCGTTCGATGACGCCCTGTCCTCCCGCCCTGACGAAGGGGATCCAACCATGCTCGATCCCCTGCTGCGCAGGGCGGTCGAACTGGAGGAGGAAAGAGGCGCTGCGCCTCCGGAACCACCGCCCCCCCAGCAGGCCGAATTGGAGCTGCGGCTGGTGTTCTGTGACGAGGCGGAGGAGATCCTGGAGCGCTACCGGCAACAGCTGCGTGACTGGCGGGAAGAGCGCTCCGCAAGGGAGCCGATGCACGCCCTGAAGCGTGAGCTGCATACCCTGAAGGGGAGCGCCCGGGCGGCGGGAGCGGAGCCTGTAGCCGATATCAGTCACGTACTGGAGTCGTTCCTGAACGAGGTATCTGCGCAACAGATCCCGGTCTCCGACGAACTGTTCGGGATTCTGGAGGATGCCCAGTGGCAGCTGCTGGGCATGGTGGAACGGATGAAGAGTGGAGAGATGGTGGCGGACCAGCCGGATATGATCCGCAGGATCCGGGAGTTCGTGGCTGCCGCCAGGGGGGTTACGCCACCGCAGGAGGAGGAGCCGCCACCACCCGCCGAACTGCTGCCCGAGCGGCAGAAAGGCGGTCGGGTGGTTCATTTCCCGGTGGCCGGGGTCGGCGCGGTGCCGCAGGAAGATGCGGAGGGTTCCACGCTCCCCGCGGAACGGTTCCGGGTGCGGGCGGATATGCTGGACAGCCTGGCCAACATGGCGGCCGAGGCGGGGATCTGCCGCTCTCGGATTGCCCAGCTGATAGATGGAGTCAGACAGAACATATCGGAGCTTCACGGCACCGTGGAGCGTCTGCGCAGCCAGCTGCGCAGGCTGGACATGGAGAGCGAATCCCGGATGCTGTCGCGTTACGTGGAGAGCGAAGAGCCCGAGCAGGAGCAGTTTGATCCCCTGGAGCTGGACCGCTTCAGCCGTAGACAGACCCTGGCGCGCGGCATAATGGAGTCGCTCAATGATCTGAGCAGCCTGGAAGGGTTGATGGGGGAGCAGATTCGGCAGTCCAGCACCCTGCTGGAGCAGCAGGGCAAGGCCACTCACCAGCTGCAGGAGGTGTTGGGGCGGGCCCGGCTGCAGCCTTTTTCGAGCCACCTGCCACGGCTCTACAGGCTGGTGGAGCAGCTCTGCAGGGAGCTGGGGAAACAGGTGGAACTGCAGGTGGAGGGAGCCAGTCAGGAGCTGGATCGTTCCATGCTGGCGCGTCTGCTGCCTGCCATCGAACATATACTGCGCAACGCCGTGGTACACGGCATCGAAGTTCCGCAACGGCGCGCCGCCGGCGGCAAACCGGAGACCGGCAGGATTACCATCGAACTGGAGCGTCACGGTGCGGACATGCTGGTGCGTATCGGTGACGACGGCGCGGGTCTGGATCTGGAGCGTATCCGGCGCAAGGGGATCGAGGCGGGCTACCTGCATCCCGACACCCCGTTCAATGAGGAGCAGGCAATCCAGCTCATCCAGCGGGCGGGGTTCAGCACCGCGGGTAGCGTGACCCAGCTGGCCGGCCGTGGAGTGGGACTGGATGTGGTGATGCGGGAGGTCCGTCAGCTGGGTGGTACCGTGCAGATCCGCAGCTTGCCCGGAGAGGGGGTGACCCAGACGCTGCGCCTGCCTCTGATGCGCTACCTCTCCAGCGCCCTGCTGGTGGTGGCGGGGAGCGAGACCTATGCCCTGCCCCCCATGAGCATCGAGGGGATCACTCGAATAGAGGGCGAGAAGATCAACAGGCGCGGGGGCGGACTCGGTTCGTACGTGGAGTGCATGGGGCACAGCTACCGTATCGAAGTGCTGGCGGAGCTGGTAGGCGCCGGGCAAAGCCACCGGTTCCGGGATGGTGGTCACTATATCACCATCCTGGTGCGCGTGGCGGAGCAACGTCTGGCTGTTGTGGTGGACAGGATTCTCGGGGAGCGGGAGATCCTGATGAAATCCTTCGGTCCGCAACTGGCCCGGTTGCGGGGGGTTCCGGGCGTGACCTTCATGGACGACGGCAGTGCCGTAATGATCCTGGATCTGGCGGCACTGGTGGAGCCGGGCGGCATCTCCTATCGCAACTCACACCGCGCGGCCCCGTCCGACCAGGACAGACCCAGGATCCTGGTGGTGGATGACTCCATTACCGTGCGCAGCTTGATGCAGCGCTTTCTGAAGCGCCACGGCATGGAGGTGCTGAGCGCCAGGGACGGGATGGAGGCCATCTCCCTGCTGGACAGGGCCCGGCCCGACCTGGTGCTGCTGGATGTGGAGATGCCGCGTATGAACGGCTACGAGCTGGCCCGTTACATCCGCAACAGCAGCGCCATCAAGAACACACCGATAATCATGATCAGCTCCCGCAGTGGTTCCAGGCACCGGGAAAGGGCCCTGGCGGCGGGGGTGGAGTACTATCTTGGCAAGCCCTATCGTGACGAGGAGCTTCTGGAGTGTATCCGGAGGGTACGTATGAAGCGTACCACCGGCTGGGAGGGGAGCAGCCGGTGAGTGCAGCCACCTGGACCATGGAGGCCCGTCGCGGCACCGTACGCGGTCTGCTCATACCACTTGCCGACTGTCGGCTGTTACTGCCCAGTGTGGCAGTGGCAGAGGTGGTTCCCGCCGCCAGCGTTACCAGGGTGGCGCCCGCTCCGGCATGGTTGGCGGGCAGCATGGAGTGGCGCTTTCTCTCTATTCCGGTGCTCTCTTTCGAGGCGATGAGCGGCGCACTCCCCGCGCCACAGCGCCGCAACCGCCACCAGGTGGCGGTGTTGCGGGCGGTCGGCGATTTGGACAGCAAATTTTACGGTGTGCTCATACAAGGGATCCCCACCCTCATTCAGGTAAGAGAGAGCGAGCTGACGCTCCTCCCCATGAAGAGGGAGAGCGCCGAAGTGACGGCGCGCGTCGAGGTGGCCGGGCAGCTGGCCCTGATTCCGGATCTCGATGTGCTGGAGCGCCGGATAATGGAACTGGAGCTGAAGGATTAACCATCCAGCATAGTATGAAACAGGCCGGTAACTGTTCAGATCGCCCCTGAAATTGGTCGGTTCAAGGCGAAAAATGGGAGTTTACGGAGTGTAAATGACCATTTTTCAACGCAGAAATGGCGGATTTCAGGGGTGAGCTGAATAGTTACCAATCGATAAGGGTTAGCCGGCAACGAAATCTCCTTCCGCTTGCAGAAAGTCCCTTGAATTCCAGGGGGGAGTGCTGTAAGCTTCACAGGCTTTGGTTCGGGCCGAGCCGCCCGTATTGGAGTTTGAGTTGACATGAAAACCTTCAGCGCAAAACCCTCTGAAGTCAAACGGGAGTGGTATCTGGTGGATGCCAGCGGTAAAACCCTGGGGCGTCTCGCCAGCGAGATCGCCAAGCGGCTGCGCGGCAAGCATAAGCCGATCTATACGCCGCATGTGGACACCGGGGACTATATCGTGGTAATAAACGCGGACAAGGTGCGGCTTTCCGGTAACAAGGCATCCGTAAAGACCTACCATCGCCACAGCGGATATCCGGGCGGGCTCAAGTCCATAACCTTCGACAAGCTGATCCGGCGCTCGCCGGAGAAGGTAATCGAAATAGCGGTAAAGGGCATGCTGCCCAAGAATCCGCTCGGGCGGGCAATGTTCCGCAAGCTCAAGGTCTATGCTGGGGGCGAGCACAGCCATGCTGCTCAGCAGCCGAAACCGCTGGATATATGAATCGCGGTGGCAATTCAGCGCGGTTCGCCCCTGGAATCCGTCAGTTCAAGGCGGAAAATGTGGATTTACGAACGTAAACGACCAGTTTCCAACGCAGAAATGGCGTAGGCTGAACAGTTACGAATCACAAACAGAGAGACCGAACCCTTATGGCAGAGAAGCAACACTACGGTACCGGGCGCCGCAAGAGCTCTACGGCGCGGGTCTATCTGACCCCCGGGAGCGGCAACATCACCGTCAATCAGCGTACTCTGGAGCAGTATTTCGGCAGGGAGACGGCGCGCATGGTGGTGCGGCAGCCCCTGGAGCTGGTGGATATGGCAGACAAGGTGGATATCAGGGTTTTCGTGAAGGGCGGTGGCATCAGTGGCCAGGCGGGCGCCATCCGGCACGGCATTACCCGCGCCCTGATGGAGTATGATGAAACCATGCGTCCTGCGCTGCGCAAGGCGGGTTTCGTCACCAGGGATGCCCGAGAGGTGGAGCGCAAGAAGGTGGGATTGCACAAGGCGCGCAAGCGTCCGCAATACTCGAAGCGCTAAAGAGAGAGTAACTATATTGAAGCAGGCCGGTAACTGTTTAGATTGCCCCTGAAATTGGTAAGTTCAAGGCGAAAAACGTGGGTTTGCGAGGGTAAGTGACCGTTTTGCAACGTAGAAATGGCGGATTTCAGGGGTGAGCTTAACAGTTACAAGACAGATTGCCGAGCCGTCCAACAGCTGCCCGGCGAATAGAGCCGTTTGAAGAGTTGGCTCAGCTGTTGCTACTGCTTTAGTTTCAAGGTGTGTTGATGGGGAATCGTCTAACGGCAGGACAGCGGACTCTGACTCCGTCAATCTAGGTTCGAATCCTAGTTCCCCAGCCATTTCTCCTGATCTGCGGCGTCCTGTTACGCTTCCGGCGCGGCGCCCGTTTTCCGGTTCAGCTCCTCCTGAAATTGCGGGATACCGTTAACCCCCGATAGCAGTTTTTTGAGCCGGCAATAATTGCTGTGGTCGTATGGCGCAGAAAAATGTTGGCGACAGGGTAACTATTCAGCTCACCCCTGAAATCCGCCATTTCTGCTTTGAAAAATGGTCATTTACACTCGTAAACTCCCATTTTTCGCCTTGAACTGACGAATTTCAGGGGCGATCTGAACAGTTACCAGCCTGTTTAAATACCGTGCTGAATAGTTACCAGTTTTTTAGCTGAATAGTTACGTCCGATTTCGAGTTTTTCCGGACACTAGTGATGCTGAATAGTTGCCAACTTGTTTTGTATGGGTCAAGGGGGGGGCTGAATCCGCGCCCGGGTAAAACATCCGGCTCAGGAGAAGCGGGAAAAGGCTACTCCTCCCTGCGCCAGAGGCCGGACTTGCCGCCGGACTTCTCCAGCAGCCGTACCCCCTCTATGGCCATCCCGCGATCCACCGCCTTGCACATGTCATAGATGGTGAGCAGAGCTATCTGCACCGCTGTGAGCGCCTCCATCTCTACGCCGGTCTGGCCGCGGCTCTCCACCCGCGCCAGGCAATAGACCGCGGCCTCGTCGTCGCGGGGCTCCAGCTCCAGGGTAACGCGGGTGATATTCAGCGGATGACAGAGGGGGATCAGGTCCGATGTTCGCTTGGCCGCCATGATCCCGGCGATCCTGGCGATACCCAGCACATCGCCCTTCCTGTGGCCGCCGCTACGGATCTGCTGCAGCGTCTGTGGCTTCATTACAATACGCCCCTCGCCGACGGCGATGCGCTGTGTGGCCGGCTTGTCACCAACATCCACCATATGAGCCTTGCCGGAGCCGTCGAAATGGGTCAGTTTGGTCATGCAGGAGAAACCCCACATTTGCAACCAGGGTTCGCCATGATAGTCTGATAATCGCAACCGTGTAAACCGGAGGAAAGAGTCGGCATGGCCATTACCGTAAAGTTTTTTGCCAGCCTGCGGGAGCGTCTGGGATGTTCCGAAACCAGCGTGGAGGCGGAGCAGGCGGGAACCGCCGCCGACGTATGGCGCCTCGCGGTCGGGGATGAACCGGCTCCCGGCAACCTGCTGGTAGCCATCAATATGGAGTATGCCACCCTGGAAAGCACGGTAGAGGACGGGGACGAGGTGGCCTTCTTCCCCCCCGTTACCGGAGGTGCCCGTGAGGACTGAGATCCGCGCCACCCCTTTCGACCCGTGGCAGGAGCTGGCCACCCACCAGGGGCATATGGACAGGGTTGTGGGCAAGCATGGCGCAGCCGCGGTATTCGTGGGAACCATGCGTGATTTCAACGCGGGAGAGGAGGTGCAGGGGATGTTCCTGGAGCACTATCCCGGCATGACCGAGAGGCATCTGGAAACCATCTGCGAGGAGGCGATACGGCGCTGGGATCTGCTGGATGCGCTGATCATTCATCGCACGGGAGCCATGCAGCCCGGGGACCCGATTGTACTGGTAGCCTCCTGGGCAGCCCATCGGGGGCCTGCTTTTGCGGCATGTCGCTACCTGATCGAGGAGCTCAAGAGCCGCGCCCCCTTCTGGAAAAAGGAGCATTTGGCACAAGAGAGCCGCTGGGTAACCTACAATACTCCGGCAACCCCGCTCAATAAGTAATTGTTAATTCAAATTTAACTATGCTATTTGGCAGCGGTATGGCATTATAGAACAAATTGATATTTGTCATATTCCGTTTGCCATGGTTCCCAGCAGAAACAGCAGCGTCGTTCCCCTGTCCAAACGTAAAATCGCTTGCAAGGATTGCAGCCTGTTCCAGATCTGCCTGCCGGTAGGGATTTCGGAAGAGGAGCTGGAGCGCCTGGAGAAGATCATCCAGCGCCGCCGTCCGGTAAAGCGGGGTGATCACCTGTACAACAGCGGTGATCCTTTCCGCTCCATCTGCGCGGTCCGCAGCGGATCCATCAAGAGCTATGTTCCCACCGAAAAGGGCAATGAGCAGGTAACCGGTTTCCATCTTCCCGGGGAACTGCTGGGTCTGGACGCCATCAGCCAGAAAATCCACCCCTGCTCGGCAAAGGCGCTGGAGACCACCAGCGTATGCGAGATCCCCTACGAACAGTTCGAACTGCTCAGCAACGAGCTGCCGGTGCTGCACCGTCAGCTCATAAATCTCATGAGCAAGGAGATTTTCGAGGAGGAGACCCACATGGTACTGCTGGGGAAAAAGAGTGCGGAGGAGCGCCTCGCTGCCTACCTGTTCAGCATATCCATGCGCTACCAGCGGCGCGGCTTCTCCGCCACCGAATACTATCTGAGCATGTCCCGCAACGACATCGGTAACTATCTCGGGCTGGCGGTAGAAACCGTGAGCCGCATGTTCACCCGTTTCCAAGATGACGGCCTGCTCACCGTGGAGCGCAAGCACATCATCATTCACAACCTGGATCGACTGCGCCATCTTGCCGGCGCCATGCCCTGCAAATCGGACGGCAACTCCTTTTGCTTCACCCGCTCCTGAGGCGCTCCTGAGCCCTGTTTGCAGGATAGATGGGTCTGGTTTATCCTACACCGCTTGTCCCGGAGAGGTGTCCGAGTGGTTGAAGGAGCACGCCTGGAAAGTGTGTATACGGTAATACCGTATCGAGGGTTCGAATCCCTCCCTCTCCGCCATAACAAAATATGAATGCATTCGAACCCTCGATTCAAAAAAACGGGTTCGACCAGGCGCGAAGCGCTGCAGGACGCCGGAGCAGAGCGACGGCGCCCCGAAGGGGTGAGGCCGGAGGCCGAATCAATCCCTCCCTCTCCGCCATATACGCAATTACGCGAAACTCTTCGCTGTAACCCCTGGAAACCGACAGCAACCCCATCGGGTTACCCGGATAGGCGGTTGATTTCCGAAAGGGAACCGTACACAGGGTGCGTGGTAGCAAGCGTACCTTGTGTTCGGACCTTCCCGGGCTGGCGTATCAGAAAAACAGGCCCGGATCGATGCCAAATCGCTCCGCCAGTGCCTGGATGTGCTTCTTGCTCAAACTACGCTTGCCCGACAACACTCGGGACACCATGGACTTGGAGCCGATTTCCGGGAGATCGGCGGTACCCAGGCCGTACTGCTCCATCAGTAAGCGAAGCATAGCCAGATCTGCGGGCTGATCCATCGCCCGCTTGTGGAAAGCCGCCAGCTCCTCGTCCTTGTTCTCGTAGGCCTCAATGGCATGAGTCAGCATTTCGATGATTGCGTTCAGCGGATCGTCAGGTGAGTCCTCCGCCTCCTCGAGGAGGCATTCAACCAGTTCGAGCGCCTCTTGGTAGCGCTTTTCATCAGTGATGTGAAAATAGGGCGCCGCGGCCCTGGCGAAGCTGTGGCAAGCATCTTTGAAAGCTACAGCGTTCATTTCAGGTTACCTCTTGCAAATCGCTTACAAAGTTTGTCGTACTCCGCATGGGTGAGGATGTGCTTTACATACATGCGGTTGTGGACGAACTGGACGAAGGCGATGACGCGCAGATGGTTACCGGCGACATCGATGACCCACCATTTGTCTCTGTACTTGAAGTTATCCAACGACGGAAACAGGCGCCTCATCTCGTCGGGCGAACCAAATTTGCTCTTTCGAAGCAGCCGGTAGAGATCTTCCAGGGCTTGCCTGTGATTTGGGTGAGTCCTGGCTGCCTCATTGAATTGGCGCTTTGAGATGACATGCATATAACTCTCCAGTTGTCATATTGGCAACTGTAGAGAGGAGTTGCCAAGTTGTCAACATCGGCTCTGCGAGGCATTTCAGATCTGTGGCAGTTTCAGCGTAGTCCAGGGAGGCAGTGACTATCGGATGGTCAGCAGTGTTAAACAAGAGTATACAATTGCATCAACCCGGATTGCCTGAAATCGCGCCGCTTCACCATGCAGCTCAGGGCAGCCGGTTGCGCGAAGCTATACATATCGCATTCAACGCTCGTATTTCGATCTTGCTGCAAGGGAGAGGAGAAAAAAATGGAGCTGAGGGTTCCTCCGCCGGTGGTGGCGCTGATCTCCGCGGCCACCATGTGGCTGGTCGCGGAGCAGCTGACATATTTCGGGTTGGAGATCCCGTTGAGGGGTCTGTTGTCGCTGGTCTTGCTCGTGGTGGGGCTGGCGGTGGAGCTGTCTGCGGTGCTCCTGTTTCTCGAGG
>WFXP01000039.1 GCA_015490535.1 Gammaproteobacteria bacterium | reverse complement strand
GAGTCGTGCACGATGCCGGCCCCGGCCTGGACATGCGCCTCCCCTCCCTGGATCACCGCGGTACGAATGGCAATGGCGGTGTCCATGTTGCCCGACCAGGATAGATAGCCCACCGCGCCGGCGTAGATCCCCCGTTTCACCGGCTCCAGCTCGTCGATGATCTCCATGGCGCGGATCTTGGGGGCGCCGCTCACCGTTCCGGCGGGGAAGGTGGCGCGCAGAACATCCATGGCGCCCATCCCCGGCCGCAACCGTCCGGTGACGTTGGAGACTATGTGCATCACATGGGAGTAGCGCTCGATGACCATCCGCTCCGTCAGCTCCACGCTGCCCAGCTCGGCGATGCGTCCCACGTCGTTGCGCCCCAGATCGATGAGCATCAGATGCTCCGCAAGCTCCTTCGGATCGGACAGCAGCTCCTCGGCCAGCACCTGATCCTCCTGCCGGTCCCGGCCGCGGCGGCGTGTGCCGGCGATGGGGCGCACGGTCACCTCCCCTCCCTCCAGCCGCACCAGGATCTCCGGTGACGAACCGGCGATGTGAAACTCCCCCAGATTCAGATAGTACATGTAGGGAGAGGGATTCAGGCTGCGCAGGGCGCGGTAGAGGTGCAGCGGCGGGGCGCTGAACGGAATGGAGAGGCGCTGGGAGAGCACCACCTGCATCACGTCCCCTTCGGTGATGTAGTGCTTGACCCGCTCCACCGCCTGCTCGAACCCTTCGCGGGTGAAGCCGGAGGCGAAATCGGTCTCCTCCACCCGTACCGGGCGGGGGTGGAACTGCTGCTGCAGCGGCTGGGCCAGCCGCTCCACCAGTTCCCCCAGACGCTGCTGCCCGCGCCGGTAGGCCTCCTCCCGCCGCGGATCGCAGTGGATCACCACGTACAGCTTGCCGGCCAGATTGTCGAACACCACCACCTCGTCGGAGACCATCAGCAGGATATCCGGGGAATGCAGCGGATCGGGATTGGGGCAGTGCGCCAGCCGCGGCTCGATGTAACGCACCGTATCGTAGCCGAAATAGCCCACCAGCCCCCCGGTGAAACGGGGCAGCTCCGGCAGCTCCGGCACCGTGAAACGGGCCAGGAACGACTCGATCCAGGCGAGCGGATCCTCCGCCTGCAGCCGTTCGGAGAGGCTCCCTCCCTCGAGCACGGTGATCTCCCGGCCGGATACCTGGAGCACGGTATGGCTGGGCAGGCCGATTATGGAGTAGCGCCCCCACTTTTCCCCCCCCTGCACCGATTCCAGCAGGTAGGAGTAGGGTGCATCGGCCAGTTTCAGGTAGGTGGAGAGCGGAGTGTCCAGATCCGCCAGGACCTCGCGCATGAGCGGGATGCGGTTATACCCCCGGGCGGCGAGGGAGGAGAACCGTTCGGGGGTCATCACCGGCTCCCCGCCTGGAGCGGCGCGCTTCGGGCGCTCTCTCTCATGACGCCACGGAGCGGCGCCGGGGCAGCAGGCCGGGCAGCTCAGTCATGCACTCCAGCACGGCGTCGGGCTGCGCATCGCGGATATCCTCACCGTGGTTGTAGCCGTAACTCATGCAGAAGATGGTGAACCCGGCCGCGCGCGCCGCCCGCACATCACTCACCGAGTCGCCGACCATCAGCGCGTCCCGCGGCGCGACATGGAAGAACTCCGCGGCGTGCAGCAGGGGCAGCGGATCCGGCTTCTTGCGCGGCAGGCTGTCGCCGCTGATCACAATCTCGAAGCAGTCGCGGATCCCCAGCTGCTCCAGCAGGGGAATGGTGAACTGCTGCGCCTTGTTGGTTACGCTGCCCAGCGGATAGCCGGCCCGCTTCAGGTGGCGCAGCGTCTCCGCGACGCCCGGATAGAGATAGCTGCGCTTGCTGGTGTTGTCGGCGTACAGCTCCAGGAACAGGGGATAGGCGCGTGCATACAGCTCCGGATCGGGATCGCGGTCCATGTGACCGGTAAGGGCGCGCCGCACCAGCGCCTCCACCCCGTTGCCGACCCAGTTGCGCACCTGCCGCTCCCCCCGCGGAGGGAGCCCCAGGCGCTCCATCATCCGGTCCACGCACCAGGCCAGATCCGGCACGCTGTCCACCAGTGTGCCATCCACGTCGAACAGTATCATGGCCGGATCGTGCGTCAGCATCCTCTCCTACTCCGCTTCGGCCACCCTGGCCAGCTCGGCTCGCATGGCGTCGATGGTGGCCCGGTAATCCTCGGTGTTGAAGATGGCGGAGCCGGCCACGAAGGTGTCGGCTCCGGCCGCGGCGATCTCGCCGATATTGTCGATCTTGACCCCGCCGTCGATCTCCAGCCGGATGTCGTAGCCGCTCTCGTCAATCATCCTGCGCGCCTCGCGCAGCTTCTCCAGGGTGGAGGGGATGAAGCTCTGCCCGCCGAAACCGGGGTTGACCGACATCAGCAGCACCATGTCCACCTTGTCCATCACGTAGGTGAGATGGTCAAGCGGGGTGGCCGGATTGAACACCAGCCCGGATTTGCAACCGCTGTCACGAATCAGCTGCAGGCTGCGGTCGATGTGCTCCGAGGCCTCCGGGTGGAAGGTGATCCAGGTGGCGCCCGCCTTGGCGAAATCGGGGATGATCCTGTCCGCCGGCTTGACCATGAGGTGCACATCGATGGGGGCGGTGATCCCGTAGTCACGCAGCGCCTCGCACACCAGCGGACCTATGGTCAGGTTGGGGACGTAGTGGTTGTCCATCACATCGAAATGGACCAGGTCGGCGCCCGCATCCAGCACGCTCTGCACCTCCTCCCCGAGGCGGGCGAAATCGGCGGAAAGAATCGAGGGGGCGATAAGATAGTTTGACATATTGGCAACCTCTAGGCTCTTCCAGGGCGGCGGGAACGCCGCTTCGTGCGGCACACTTTACCCGATCCGCCGCCAAACTGCACCCGCCGGATGGTCGTCACCCCCGCCGCTGGCGGGCGCCGATGCGCAGCCGCAGGGCGTTGAGCTTGATGAACCCCTCCGCATCCTGCTGGTCGTAGGCCCCCTGGTCCTCCTCAAAAGTGGCGATGGCGGGGTCGAACAGGCTGTCGCTGTCCGATCTCCGGCCCGCCACCATCACGCTGCCCTTGTACAGCTTGAGGCGGACCGTACCGTTCACGCTGCTCTGGGAGGCATCGATCATCTCCTGCAGCATCTTCCGCTCCGGCGACCACCAGTAGCCGTTGTAGATCAGGGTGGCGTAACGGGGCATCAGCTCCTCCTTCAGGTGGGCCACCTCCCGGTCGAGAGTGATGGATTCGATGGCGCGATGGGCCTTGAGCATGATGGTTCCGGCGGGTGTCTCGTAGCAGCCGCGGGATTTCATCCCCACGTAGCGGTTCTCCACGATGTCCGCCCGGCCGATACCGTTTTCGCCTCCGATACGGTTGAGGGTCTCCATCACCCTGGCGGGGGTCATCGGCTCGCCGTCCACCGCCACGATGTCCCCGTTGCGGTACTCCAGTTCGATGTAGGTGGGGTCGCCGGGCGCCTGTTCCGGAGCGGTGGTCCAGCGCCACATACTCTCCTCCGGCTCCTGCCACGGATCCTCCAGGATGCCTCCTTCATAGGAGATGTGCAGCAGGTTGGCATCCATGGAGTAGGGGGAGCGGCCGCCCCGTTTCTGTTCGATGGGGATGCCGTGGCGTTCCGCGTAGGCGAGCAGCTTCTCGCGGGAGTTCAGCTCCCATTCACGCCAGGGCGCGACGACACGGATATCCGGTTTCAGGGCATAGGCGCCCAACTCGAAACGGACCTGATCGTTGCCCTTGCCGGTGGCGCCATGGGAGATGGCGTCGGCGCCGGTCTCTTCGGCGATCTCCACCAGACGCCTGGCGATCAGGGGGCGGGCGATGGAGGTACCCAGCAGATACTCCCCCTCGTAGAGGGCGTTGGCCCGGAACATGGGGAAGACATAGTCGCGGGCGAACTCCTCGCGCAGATCCTCGATGAAGATCCGCTCCACCCCCAGGGCCTGCGCCTTGGCACGGGCCGGCTCCACCTCCTCCCCCTGGCCGATGTCGGCGGTGAAGGTGATCACCTCGCAGCGGTACTCGTCCTGCAGCCACTTGAGGATGATGGAGGTATCCAGCCCTCCCGAGTAGGCCAGCACCACTCTGTCTATCTGTTTTGGCATCTGCTCTGCTCCTGAACCAGTACTCTTTCAAGGTAAAATCAGGGGTAACTATTCAGCTCACCCCTGAAATCCGCCATT
>WFXP01000038.1 GCA_015490535.1 Gammaproteobacteria bacterium | reverse complement strand
GCAGGGGGCGGCGGCGCAGGATCCTTACCAGCCGGGCGCGCCCCTGCCGCCCGATCATCCCCCCATAGAGGAGGGGATGGTGGCGGATGGAGCTGGAGCCCCTGTCCCCGGAGGAGAGGCGTTCGAAGGCATGGCGGGCCATCCTCCCGGCGCCCTGCAGGAGGCCCGGGAGATAGAGGTGGTGCTTCCCGACTCCATAAAGGGCAAGTGGAGTGCGGTGCGGATCAGGGTGAGCGGGACCGCTGCCGCGGCTGGAGAGTATATCGTACCGGTGGGCGGTGAGGCGGATCTGCACGACAGCGGAATGAAGATGGTGGTGGATGCCTTTCTGCCGGACTACAGCAGCGATTTCAAGAAGGCCACCAGCGCCTCCGATTCCCTGAACAATCCGGCGGTGCTGGTGCGGTTGATGAAGGGGGACGAGCAGCTGGCCAAGGGGTGGGTATTCAAGAACTACCCGGACTTCAACACCTTCAGGAGTGATACCCTGCAGCTCGAGCTGCAGGAGGCCAAGCCGGCAGGGGAGGGAGAACAGGAATGAACATCATGAAAACGGTTTCACTGGCTTTTGTTACGGCAGTGGCGCTTTCGTCGGTTGCTCCTTCGCAGGCGGAGCTGCTGCCGGGCGATGCCCGGCGTGGCGCGGAGATCTACGCCCAGCGCTGTGTCATGTGTCATGGAGAGAACGGGGATGGCAACGGCGGTATGGCAGCCAACTTTCTGGAGGAGTGGTACCGTTTCACCAAGACCGATGAGGAGCTGGCGGAGAGTATTCGTAACGGATTCCGCAGCGAGGGGAAGAGCTATGCAGCCGGCTCCATGCCGCCTCAGCTCATGAACAATCGGGATCTGGAGGATGTGATCGCTTACCTGCGCAGCAGGTTTGGTGAGGGACGGTCACTGTCGCTCCCCGAATAGCCGTCCGCCGGTGCGCGGATGAACATCTCATCCAGCAGCATGGTGGAGAGAATGCCGGTAAAGGCCATGTTGTCGGCAAAACCTATGGCCCTGCCGCGGGCACACTTGTTGAGCAGCTTGCCGACCGCAGTGGGTTCGAAATAGCCGGCCTCCCTGAGGCGCTGCTCACCGAGCAGATACTCCACATATTCGGCCGGCCTGCCGTCAGTAAAGAAGGAGTGGCTGTCCGGCGCCCGGTAGGGCTGTTTGCTGCGGTTGCGGATCTGCTCCGGAATGAGCCCGCGCATGGCGCGTTTCAGCAGGTACTTTTCGTTCAAACCCATTATCTTGTAGCGCAGCGGCAGCCTGTTGGCGAACTCGATCAGCCGGTGGTCCAGAAACGGGAAGCGCCCCTCGATGGAGTTCGCCATGGCGACGCGATCCCCCTGGGAGCTGAGCAGGTAACCGGACATCAGGGTGTGCGCCTCGATATACTGATCCCTGTTCAGCCCTTTCCATCCGTTGATTGTGGCCGGCAGCGTGGCCTCCAGATCGGCATAGCACTCCCTACCGGGCAGCGCGGCGCGCAGCTCGGGGCTCAGAAACTGCCAGCTGCGTCGCGTGGTGATCCAGCGGGGTATGTGGCCGAAATAGGGTTTGGCGGCATACTCCATTCCCTGCCGGAAAAAGCGCTGGGCGTAGGCTGGGTTGGCCACCGGATTGTTGTTGAGATAGGGGTAGAGCCGCCTCAGGATGGCGGGGCGCATCCTGGAGTCGGGGAAACGGCCCCAGAAGCGGCGGATCCTGGCCTCCTTGAAGATGTCGTATCCGCCCAGCACCTCGTCGGCCCCCTCTCCGGTCAGCACCACTTTGTACCCTTCGCTGCGCACCATCCCGGAGAGGATCATCAAGGGGGTGGGGGCGGTGCGCAGGATGGGGGATTCGGTGTGCCAGATTACCCTGGGAAACTGTTCGCAAATCTCTGCCTTGCGGCACAGCACATGGCTGTGGTCGGTTCCCAGGTACTCCACCAGCTGCTGCTGGTAGCCGCTCTCGTCAAACTCTCCATCCTCGAAGCCGACTGAGAATGTTCGGAGCGGTGTGTCGGTAAAATGCTTGATCAAGGAGGTGGTGACCGATGAGTCCAGTCCGCCGCTGAGGTAGGCCCCGACCGGAACATCGGAGCGCAGCTGCAGGCGGACCGAATCGATCAATAGCTCCCGGAGCTCGGCTGCGAGCTCGTCCGCCCCGCGCCGCTCTTCGAACTCGGCCGGGAACTCCCAGTCCCAGTATTTTTTTGTGCGCAGCCTGCCCCCCTCCACCAGCATGATGTGCCCGGGGGGCAGGGAGTGGATCCCCTCGAAGATGGTGTGCGGGGGAAGTGCCGCCCAGTAGGTGAAGATCTGCCCCAGGGCGGACGGATTCAGGGAGCGGGGGATCTCCCGGCATGCGAAGAGCGCCTTTATCTCCGATGCGAACAGCAGCCTGCCGTTTGCAACGGTGTAGAACAGGGGACGGATCCCCACCCGGTCCCGGGCCAGAACCAGACGTTTCCGTCTGCTGTCCCACAGGGCGATGGCGAACTGGCCGTTCAGATGGGAGACAAAGCTCTCCCCGTACTGCTCGTAGAGATGCACTATCACCTCCGTATCCGAGCGGGTGTAGAAGTGGTGGCCGCTCCTCTCCAGGTCCCTGCGCAGCTCGATGTAGTTGAATATTTCGCCGTTGAACACCAGCTGGATGGAGCGGTCCTCATTGTGGATCGGCTGGTCACCGCCCTCCAGGTCGATGATACTGAGCCGCGCATGGGCAAGGCCCACACTCCCGTCGCTGTAGTAACCGTAGCCGTCGGGGCCCCGGTGCGCCAGGCGGGTGATCATTCGCTGCAGCTCCGACCTGGAGGGAGGAGCGCACTCGGCCAGGTTTACGACTCCACTTATTCCGCACATCGAAACGACTCTCGCAAAGATGGGAGGGTTTGGCCGCGCTATGCTATCCGAATCATGCGTCCCGGGCAAACCGGGCCGCCGGAACCGGGGGAGGGAGAGTGATGCGGATCCTCCCGGACAGGAGGATCCGCAGGGAAGTCGGCCCTGGATCAGCGCGCAGTGACGTACTTGGTGCGCACGATCTGGTAGGCCCGGCCCAGGTAGGTGAGCGGCACGCTCCAGATGTGGACCAGCCGGGTGAAGGGAAAGATCAGGAACAGGGTCATTCCCAGCAGCATGTGAAACTTGTAGATGGGATTGACACCTTCCAGCAGGGAGGGATCCGCCTGCAGCGTGGCGACGCTCTGCACGTAGCTGGTCAGGGCCACCATGGTGGAGGCGTCACCATGCGCCACATGGCTCATGGATACCAGCGTGGTGAGCAGTCCCACTATGAGAGTGGCCAGAATCCAGCCGATCACCAGCAGGTCCCGCTTGCGTCCGGCGGCCACTATGCGGGGATCCTTCAGGCGCCGCTTCAGCAGGATGATCCCGCCGGCCAGGCAGAGGGCGCCGAATATGATCCCTGCCACGATGGCGATCTTCTGGTGGGCCATGTCGGAGATGCCGAATGCCAGGAACACCGCGCGCGGGGTCAGCATGCCGAACAGGTGACCGAAGAATATGGCGATAATCCCTATGTGGAACAGGTTGCTCGCCAGGCGCATCTTGTCATTGTTCAGAAACTGGCTGGAATCGGCCTTCCAGGTGTACTGCTCACGGTCGAATCTTATCCAGCTTCCCACAAGAAAAACTGTACCTGCTATATATGGATAAATGCCAAATATGAAGTCATTCATTAGATTGTCTCCTCAGGCTGCCTGGGCCAGACGGCCACGACTCTCGATGATGCGAACAAGTTTGCTGTAGGGGCTGCCTGCCTTCTCCAGATTCTCAGCCAGGACGGTGAGCACCTTTGCCGCATCCCCCAGAAAGATCCGCGCCTGCACCTCGTCCAGGGTCGAGACATACTCCAGGATGAGAGGCAGATAGTCGGGCAGCTCCCCTCCCTCCACCTCCAGGCCGGCCGCCCTGTAGTGCTCACCGAGATCGATGAGCGCCGGACCCCTGCCACGATCATCCCCGAACAGATGATGGGTGAGGTGAAGATCATGCTCCGGAGTCATGTCGAAGGTCTGCACGTAGGTCTCCTGCAGTCCGGTGATGGTGTGCATCCCCATCCAGGTTATGACCTCCCGAATCTCCTTGCGCTCTTTTTCGGTTAGCTCCGGATCCTCATCGACCAACCTGCCGAGAGTCGGCAGATGTTCCATCAGCTCGGCCACCGGATAGTCGAGCAGGCGCGCTATTACTCTGTACAGTTGCATGGATTTGTTCTCCATATGCGTCAATCTTTTTCCAAGCACTTCAATGGTTACAGGCTATGTTTTACGTCCGCCATCCAGATCGTCCTGCCACTTCTGAAGCGCTTCCCAGTCGCCTTTGGCTGCCATGGCCGCCTGATCGGGCCAGGTGGTGGGATCGGCGCGGTTGAACTGCGGACCCGCCTCAGTGAGGATCTTCCTGATGGCGTCCGGCTGCATGGCGGCCAGCTCGGCGAAGGTGGAGATGCCGTTCTTGTTGAGGATCTCGGAGATTTTCGGACCGATCCCCTCGATTTTCTGGAGATCATCCCCCTCCGCGATCTTGACCACTTTGCCGGAGGGCGCTTCGGCCGCGGCAGGTTCCGGATCCGTCGGCGCCGGATCCGCGGCCACCGCCGTCGCGGTGTTGGTCGCCGCGGGCGCCACGGCGGCTGCCGCCGTTCTCCCCCTGCCCGGCATCGGCATGTACTCCATGGGAGTCACCGAGCTGGTGCGCCGGATGGGGAACAGGGAGAACCCGCTGTCACCTCCGTGAGAGCTGGTGTTGCCTGCGGCAAAACCGTTCTGTCCCTGGAAGGCGTAGGGATCCTCCTGCTTCATCTCCTCGTGGGCCGTCGGCACCACGAAGCGATCCTCGTAGTTGGCGATGCCCAGATAGCGGTACATCTCCTCGGCCTGGGCCTCGGAGAGTCCCACTGCCTCCAGGGCGGCGCTGTTGGGTCTGCCCTCTATGGCCTTCGAGCGCTGGTTGCTGCGCATCGCTATCATGCGATTCAGGGCGCTAATGATGGGCCCCTCGTCGCCTCCCGTGAGCAGATTGGCCAGGTAACGTACCGGGAAGCGCAGTGCCTCCGCCTTGGGGATCACGCCGTCATCCTCGGTTGGCAGGTTGCCCTGCTCCAGATGGGTCTGAACCGGAGACAGGGGGGGGACATACCACATCATCGGCAGGGTGCGGAACTCGGGATGGATGGGAAAGGCTATCTTCCACTCCATCGCCATCTTCCAGACCGGGGAGTTCTGCGCCGCCTCGATCCAGCTGTCCGGGATCCCCGCCTCCCGCGCCGCGCCGATCACCTCCGGATCGCCGGGATCCAGGAAGATCTCCATATGGGCGTTATATATGTCCCTCTCCCTGCCGGTTTCGGCGGCCGCCAGTATCCGATCCGCATCATAGAGCATTACTCCCACGTAGCGGATCCGCCCCACGCAGGTTTCCGCGCAAGCCATCGGCATTCCGGATTCCACGCGCGGATAGCACAGGATACACTTCTCCGACTTGCCGGACTCCCAGTTGAAGTAGATCTTCTTGTACGGGCAGGCGCTGACGCACATGCGCCAGCCGCGGCAGCGATCCTGATCTATGAGCACGATGCCGTCCTCCTCGCGCTTGTAGATGGCGCCGGAGGGGCAGGCGGCGACGCAGGCGGGATTCAGACAGTGGTTGCAGAGCCGCGGCAGGTACATGTGGAAGGTTTTCTCGAACTCCGCATACATCTGTTTCTGGATGCCATCGAAGTTCTTATCCCGGGAGCGTTTCTCGAACTCGCCCGCCAGATCGTCCTCCCAGTTGGGTCCCCAGTGGATCTTCTCCATATGCTCGCCGGTGATCTGGGAAACCGGCCGGGCAGTGGGCGTTGCCTCGGAGAGAGGCTTGTTCTGCAACTTCTGGTAGTCGTAGTCGAACGGCTCGTAGTAGTCGTCGATCTCCGGCATGTCCGGATTGTTGAAGATGTTGAGCAGCTTGCTCAACCGCCCGCCGGATTTCAGCTCTAGCTTTCCGCTCCTCTTCTCCCATCCACCCCTCCATCTGTCCTGGTTCTCCCACTCCTTGGGATATCCCACCCCCGGCTTGCTCTCCACGTTGTTGAACCATGCGTACTCCACCCCCTTGCGGTTGGTCCACAGGTTCTTGCAGGTGACCGAACAGGTGTGGCAGCCGATACATTTGTCCAGATTCAGAACCATTGCAACTTGTGCGCGAATCTTCATGCTGTCATTCTCCTCAGTTCTTGATGCCGACCGGATTGAGTTGCACTTCGCGCTCCGGCGTCAACGGACGCTCCAGCCAGTCAATATCCTTGTCCTCAATCTTGTGGATTATCACGTACTCATCACGTTGGCACCCGATAGTTCCATAGTAGTTGAAGAAGTATGAGAGCTGGGCGTAGCCACCGATCATGTGGGTCGGCTTGACAACGATCTTGGTAACACTGTTGAGGATTCCGCCCCGTTTGCCGGTGGTGTTGGAGCCAGGCACGTTGACGTTCTTCTCCTGGGCGTGATACATCAACGCCATGCCGCGGGGAACGCGCTGGCTGACAATCACCCGCGCCACGGTGGCACCGTTTATGTTCACCGCCTCCACCCAGTCGTTGTCCTGCAGGCCGATACTCGTGGCATCCTCCTCCGAGACCCAGACATAGGGGCCTCCCCGGAACAGGGTGAGCATGCGCAGGTTGTCCTGGTAGGTGGAGTGTATCCCCCACTTGGAGTGCGGCGTGATCCAGTTCAGCACCACATGTCTCTTGCCCTTGAGCTTGTTCGCCAGCTGCTCCGGCAGATCGTGGTGGGCCTTCATGTCTATCGGTGGCCGGTAGGCGCAGAACCCCTCGCCGAAGTCCAGCATCCATTCGTGATCCTGATAGAACTGCGCCCGCCCGGTAAGGGTGCGGAACGGGATATGCTCATGGATGTTGGTGTATCCCGCGTTGTAACTCACCTTTTCGGACTCGATGCCTGACCAGGTGGGCGCGGTGATGATCTTCTTCGGCTGCGCCTGCAGGTCGCTGAAGGTGAATTTCTCCTCATGGCGCCCTTCATAGAGATGGCTATGATCCACCCCGGTCTTCCGGGACAGCGCCTGCCACGACTTGTGGGCCACCTCGCCGTTGGTCTCCGGGGCCATGCGCATCACCGCATCGCATACCCCGATATCCTTCTCTAGAGAAGGCATGCCCTGGGTAACACCCTCCTCCTCGATAACGCCGTTCAGCTCCTTGAGCTCCTCATACTCCTGCTCGGTGTTCCACTCGAGCCCCTTGACTCCGTTGCCCACCTTGATCATCAGCGGTCCCAGGGCGCAATACTTCCGGTAGGTGTCCGGATAGCTGCGCTGGATCACCTTCAGGATCGGCATGGTCTTGCCCGGTACCGGTTCACACTCCCCCTTCTTCCAGTCCTTTACCTCACCCAGCGGCTGGGCCAGCGCCATCGGGGTGTCATGCAGCATGGGCAGCGCCACCACATCCTTGCGGGTTCCCAGATGGGTCTCGGCCAGCTCGGAGAAGCGCTTGGCGATGGAGCGGAAAATTTGCCAGTCCGACTTGGATTCCCAGGCGGGATCCACGGCCGCATCCAGCGGGTGGATAAAGGGGTGCATGTCGGTGGTGTTGATGTCACACTTCTCGTACCATGTGGCGGTGGGCAGGACGATATCCGAATATGCGCCGGTGGAGTTGAGGCGGAAGTTGATGTCCACCATCAAATCCAGCTTGCCCACCGGCGACTCCTCGCGCCACTTGATCTCCTTGGAGCGCTCGCCTTCCACCCCCTCCTGCATGACGCCGTTCTGCGCCCCCACCAGGTGCTTGAGGAAGTACTCATGCCCCTTGGCGGAGCATCCCAGGAGATTGGCACGCCATACGAACAGGTTGCGCGGGAAGTTCTCCGGCGCATCTATGTCTTCCGACGCGAACGCCAGCTGGCCGCTCTTGAGTTGCTCTATCATGTACTTGACCACCCCCCCTTCATCCTTGGCGCCGGCCCTCTCCGCGTCCGCAACGATCTCCAGCGGGTTCCTGTTGAAGTGGGGCGCCGAGGGGAGCCAGCCGAGGCGCTGGGAGACCACGTTGTAGTCCACCAACTGGTACCCCCGGTACTTGCCCTTGGCGGTGGCGGCCAGCATATCCTCCGCCTCCACCTTCTCGTAGCGCCACTGATCGGTGTGCAGGTACCAGTAGGAGGTGCTGTTCATGTGGCGCGGCGGCCGGTGCCAGTCGAGGGCAAAGGCGATGGGTGCCCATCCGGCCTGGGGCCGCAGCTTCTCCTGGCCCACATAGTGGGCCCAGCCGCCTCCGGACTGCCCCACGCAGCCGCAGATGTGCAGCAGGTTCATGATGCCACGGTAGTGCATGTCATTGTGGTACCAGTGGTTGATGGCGGCGCCCAGGATGACCATGGACTTGCCCCTGGTCTTGGAGGCGTTCTCCGCGAACTCGTGCCCGGTGCGAATCAGGTCGGCCCGTTTCACCCCGGTGATCTTCTCCGCCCAGGCGGGGGTATAGGGAACCGACTCGTCGTCAAAAGAGGTGGCCAGGTTGTCCCCCAGCCCCCGGTCGATGCCGTACTGCGCCACCTGCAGGTCAAAAACCGAGGCCACGAGGGCGGTTTCGCCACCGGCCAGCTTCAACCTGCGCACCGGAATCCTGCGGATCAGCAGTTCACCCTCGTCCGGTGTGAAGTGGGGGAAGGCCACATCCACCACATCGTCACTGTGTCCCAGGCAGGAGAGCTCGGCGTCGATCTCCGCCTGTTCCTGTCCGGCCTTCTGCAGCAGGTTCCACTTCCCCTCTTCGCCCCAGCGGAATCCCACCGACCCGTTGGGGCAGACGAAGCTCTTGCTGTTGCTGTCATAGACGATGGTTTTCCACTCCGGATTGTTCTCCTCCTCCAGGTTGCCGTCGAAGTCGGAGGCGCGCAGATAGCGGTCCGTCACGTAGTGATCCCCATCCTTGCGCAGTATCACCTGCATGGGGAGGTCGGTATAGGTCTTGGCATACTCGGTGAAGTAGGGATCCTGCTTGTCGATATGGAACTCCTTCAGGGCCACATGCCCCATCGCCAGGAAGGCGGCCGAATCAGTACCCTGTTTGACCGGCATCCAGAGATCCGCGAACTTGACATACTCCGCGTAGTCCGGCGCCATGGAGACCACCTTGGTTCCGTTGTAACGCGCCTCGATGGCGAAATGGGCGTCCGGCGTCCGGGTCATGGGCAGATTGGCGCCGCAGACGATGAGATACTTGGAGTTGTACCAGTCGGCCGACTCCGGCACGTCGGTCTGCTCGCCCCACACCTGCGGCGAGGAGGGTGGCAGATCGCAGTACCAGTCGTAGAATGAGCCGCAGGCGCCGCCGATCAGAGAGAGGTAGCGGGAACCGGCCGCATAGCTGATCATGGACATGGCGGGGATGGGGGAGAAGCCGTAGATCCTGTCCGGTCCCCACTTCTTGACCGTATAGGCATTGGCGGCGGCTATGATCTCGTTGACCTCCTCCCAGGTGCTGCGCACGAAGCCCCCCAGGCCGCGCACCGCGGTATAACGCCTGCGTTTCTCCGGATCCGACTGGATCGCCTCCCACGCCTCCACCGGATCCTTGCCGCTGGCGCGCTCCTGGCGATAGAGATCCACCAGGCGGCCCCGGATCAGGGGGTATTTGATACGGTGCGGACTGTAGAGATACCAGGAGAAGCTGGCTCCGCGCTGACACCCGCGAGGTTCATGGTTGGGCATGTCGGTGCGGGTGCGGGGGTAGTCGGTCTGCTGCATCTCGTAGGCCACCAGACCGTTCTTGACATGGATCTTCCAGGAGCAGCCGCCGGTACAGTTGACTCCGTGGGTCGAGCGCACCACCTTGTCGAAGCGCCAGCGCCCCCGGTAGGCATCCTCCCAGCCACGATCATCGTCGGTGGTGATGCCGTGCCCGTCGGAAAATGTCTCGGGGGTTTTCCTGAAATATTTCAACCGGTCGAGAAAATGACTCATCGTTGATTCTCCTGATTTAGCAGAACTGTCTCGGTCTGTATTGGTGAAGCAGGGCGGGCCAAACCGTATGGTCTGGCCCAACCAAAGCAAGCCTGTATGGTGACGTCAGGGGTTGTCATACTCTCGTTTTGGCCCCAGATAGTACCACCAGTTGAGCACCAGGCAGATGAAATAGAAGATGGCGAATCCATACAGTGCATCCTCCGGTGTTGCCGCCTTGATCTGTTCACCAAACACCTTGGGAATGATGAAGGCGCCATATGCGGCCACCGCCGAAGTCCAACCCAGCACCGGCCCCGCCTGCTCCTTGTTGAACACTATGGCGATGGTGCGGAAGGTGGAGCCGTTACCTATCCCCGTGGCCGCAAACAGAATCAGGAACAGGATGAAGAAGGGAGCAAAATACTCCTCGGGTGTCTCGGACTGATAGGCGGCCTTCAGGAAGTAGGCCACGCCGAGGGCGCAGGCGATCATGACGATGGCCACGATCTGGGTAACTTTGGCGCCTCCCACCTTGTCCGACACCCAGCCCCCCAAAGGCCGAATCAAAGCGCCGATGAAAGGTCCCATCCAGGCGTACATTAGGGCCGAAGGGCCGTTGGGATTGGGGGTGTCGTGGGTCATCACACCATCCACCATGATATGCTGGAATCCGAAGACCACCTTGATGGCCAGCGCAAAACCGGCGGAGTACCCGATGAAGCTGCCGAAGGTCATGGTGTAGATGATGCTCATGATCCAGGTGTGCTTGTGGCTGAATATGCTGTAGCTGCGCTGCAGGATCGGTTTCACCTCACCGGGTATCAACTTCAGCAGCAGCACAGTGGCCGCAATTATGGCTGCAATCACTGGCCACTTGGCCCAACCGGGCGCGCCCAGTCCCACCGGAGAGGGGAGGATGATGTAGAGTCCCACGGCAGCGGTAAAGAAACCCACCGCCAGCATGCCGGTGATCTTCAGGGCGCTGTTGAAGAACGAACCGATATGTGGTGACACTTGCTCGGTGCGAATGTTGTTCATCCCGAAATAGCCGATGATGGTCAGCGGGATGAGGGCCACCAGCCAGACGAAGCCGGCGTTGTGAATCCAGGTCTCGGATCCGGCCGGAATCTTTCCGATCAGCGTGCCCGAAGTGTTTTCCAGGATCATCGGAGCGCCGCCGAAGATCCCCGCCGTCATCACCAGGGGAATCACGATCTGCATGGTGGTCACCCCGGCATTGCCGAGGCCGGCATTCAGCCCCAGCGACAATCCCTGCATGCGCCTCGGAAAGAAGAAGCTAATGTTGGACATGGAGGAGGCGAAGTTACCGCCCCCGATCCCGGAGAGGAATGCCAGAATCTGGAACACCCAGAGAGGGGTATCCTTGCTCTGCAGCGCCAGACCGGCACCAAAGGCCGGAATCATCAGCAGCGCGGTGCAAAACACAATGGTATTGCGCCCGCCGGCGATGCGGATGAAGAAGCTGTTGGGGATGCGGAGCGTGGCTCCGGTCAGCCCTGCAATGGCTGCCAGGGTAAACAGTTCCGGTTTCGAGAAGGGAAACCCGAGGTTTATCATCTGAACGGTAATGATCCCCCAGTACAGCCATACGGCGAACCCGCACAGCAGACTCGGGATCGAAATCCACAGATTGCGATAGGCTATCCGTTTGCCCTCGCTTTCCCAAAACTCTTTGTCCTCGGGATCCCATCTGGTTAGATCTGACATGGTGTGCTTCCTCTTATTCTTCGCCCTTTACCTAAAGTCGGAAAGCCGGTGTGTTCGGCCGATTACAATTTTTTATGGTGTAAAGGAACCATGAACGGAGTCTCTTTACAACGGGCGGAAATCCCTCTGTTGCGCCCTTTCTACCTACAAGGTAGTAGTGGAGGTATTTTTGGTAACCAGCGGAGTGAAAAGTGATTTTTTGCCTATGCTGACATCGTCTGGAGATGGCGGACAGGTACGGGGGTTTTTTGTAGGTACCCCGAACAAACCGGATGCCGGGGCGCCGTTGTGCATTGGCATCGCCGCGGTGTTATAGTGGATTCGGCGGGGAGGGCGCGCCGTGTCCGCCCCGCCGGCCATGGAGAGGGGTAAGATCGAAGTGAGCCTGCTGGCAAAGGTTACCGGGTTTTTCAGAAGCTGCTTTCCGCGCAACATAGGGGGATCGGAGCGGAGAATCCGCCTGATCGTTGGAGTGAGCCTTATGGGGCTCTCGTTTACCGACTCCGTTACCGAGACTCAGGAGTTCTGGCTGGTGGTGGTGGGCTGGCTCGGGATTCTCTCCGGAATAGTGGGGCACTGTCCTATCTACGGACTGCTTGGCAGGAACACGGCGAAGGATGATCACCCCTGATGGAGTTGCGGGGCGCACTGTGTCTGAGGGGCCGGCCTGGTACTGTTTCAAGGTACTCAACAACCGCCAGCTGAAGCTGGCGGTTGTTGAGTACCTTAGCGCTCATCCCCCATCTTTCGCCTGGCCTCTGCAATGGCCTCGCACAACAGTGCTGTCCCCTGCAGCATGCGTCCGCCCTGGCGCTGCAGCAGATCGGGAGCTATGGAGAAGATGTTGTTCCGCTCCACCGCCGTCAGCTGCCGCCACCGGCGCCACTCCCGTGTCCACTGGCGGAACCGGCGGCCGTCCGGAGCGGAGGCGATTATCACCTCCGGATCAGCCGCCAGAACCGCCTCGACGGTTACGCTGGGGGCCAGTGCCGGCAGCCCGGCGAATATGTTGCGCCCCCCACAGAGGGCCAGCGCCCTGCTGATGATCTGTTCTCCGTTGATGGTCATCAGGGGCTGGTGCCAGAGCTGGTAGAAGACCCGTACCGGCCGCAGGGAGGAGTACCGCCGGCGCAGCTGCCGCAGATGATTGCGCAGCTGGGTGGCGCTGGGCCGGGCCGCGGGCATGGACCCTGCGAGCTTACCCAGCTTCTCGATTTCATTCGGAATATCATCAAGATGACGCGGTTCGCTAATGTAGACCGTGAACCCGAGCCGGCGCAGCCGCCCGATCTCATCCCGGCGGTTGCCGCTTGCCCAGGCAACCACCAGGTCCGGATCCAGGGTGACGATGCTTTCCAGATCGAGACCGGTGTGGCCGCCGACCCGGGGGATGCGCTTCGCCGCTGGCGGGTAGTCGCTGGACTGTACCGTTCCCACCAGCTTCGAGCCGGCGCCGGCGGCAAACAGGTTTTCCGTGAGATGCGGGGCCAGGCTGACGATCCGCTCCGCTGCTCGCGGAAGAGTTACAATATTGCCATGCGCGTCCCGCACCTGGATATCCGCCGCCGCCCGCCCGGCCGTGACGGCTACGGCTATAATGAATGCTGAAACCCTGAGCAGAAACCCCATGCAAACCATACCCTTCTGGCGCAGCAAGTCCCTGGCGGAAATGACCCGTGCGGAGTGGGAGTCTCTGTGCGACCGCTGCGGCAGATGCTGCCTCTACAAACTGGAGGACGAGGAGAGCGGCAGCATACACTATACGAGCGTCGTCTGCAGGTTTCTGGATCTGGAAAACGGGTGCTGCACCTGTTACGTGGAGCGGCGTCGCCGGGTATCCGACTGCCTTGTACTTACACCGGAGAATCTTTCCCGGCTGGAGCCGATCATGCCCGCCAGTTGCGCCTACAGGCTGCTGGCGGAGGGGAAAGAGCTGCCGGACTGGCATCCGCTGTGCAGCGGCGATCCGGCCAGCGTTCATGAGGCCGGTATCGCGGTACACGGCTGGGCCGTTCCCGAGGGTGAAGCGGAGGGCGATCTGGATCTCTACATCATCGACTGAGGGTTCGGCGTTGCCCCTCTTGCCAAGGGCGACGGTCATGCGCTGCGCGGAGCGCCTTGCCGCGAAACCCCACAGTGGCGCTGAATCCTGACTGGGTGGTCTTCCTCAAATCGTGTGGGTGAAATGGTAAATCACCGCGTAGCGACTCCCTCCTTGACAGGCAGAATGCACGCCACTTAGCCCAACCCGTGCTGACCCCGGAATAATGCCCGAGGAGAAGGATCTCCCTTGCTTGACATTATGAAAAAATGAACATATCATCATAGTCTGGTTGATTTGGGCAGGGAGTGACTAACGTGTCTGGTACCATGCTTCGTTCGCCGTCGATTGTCTCGGTCATCGGAACGGCTGCATTGCTGAATCTGTACACCTCGGCTTTGGTGTTCGCCGCCCGGGAAGAGGTCCGGATGGATTTCCCCACCGCGGTAAGGATGGCGCTGGAGCAGAATCCCACGCTGGCCGCCACGGCGGAGCAGATCGAGAGTGCCCGGGCGCAGCAGCGCGCGGCTCGGGGCGGCCTGTTGCCGAGGCTGGATCTCAACGTGGAGGCATCGCGCACCGACGCGCCGCTGGGGGCATTTGCCGGCAGGCTTTCACAGCAGCGGGTCACCGCGGCGGATTTCGATCCGGCGCGGCTCAACGACCCGGAGGATTTCGACAATGTCAAGACCACGGTGCGACTGAGCTGGCCCGTCTGGCAGGGAGGGGCGCTGTGGGCCGGCAAGCGCCGGGCGGAGTCGGCG
>WFXP01000037.1 GCA_015490535.1 Gammaproteobacteria bacterium | reverse complement strand
GCCCCCATATCGATTTCGCCGCCCCCGGCGTCGATCTCTGGAGCGCCCGTCCCGGCGGCGCTCACGCCTACCTGAGCGGCACCTCCTACGCCGTCCCCTTCGTCAGCGCCGCCCTCGCGCTCGAAAGCGAGGCCTCCCTGCGCCGCCAGGCGCGGGACCTGGGCGAGCCGGGACGCGACAACCGCTTCGGCTGGGGACTGATTCAGTTAGCCGGCTGCTCCCGGTCTGGATAGATCATCCCGCATCACGGCGAAAACTCCCGAGGGATAAGCGGAAACCGTGGAGGGTGAAGCAACTCCAGCCACGGGCCGGGCTCCTGGCATTCGCTGCACACTACACCCCCTCGCATCGATACCCAATCGATCACGGTTCCGATCCGGCGCAATTCCCGCAACAAACCCAAACTGAAGATTAACCGCCCTGTCACGCCATCCGGCGGGACAGATGAAGCACAAGCAAATCGGCGACTGACCGGGCCTGTGGATCGGCAGCCGAAACCCGTTTAAACCGTACGCGCAATCCCCGCGACCCATTCCCCGAGGGAGCCGGACGGGCCGGCTTCCACCAACCTGATATCTCAAAAGGAGCACATCATGCACAAGAAACGTTCCATAGTGACAAACGGCCATTACATCTCTTCACCCTGGCTCTCAGTGCGGTCATTGGCTCGCCGGCACCTCCGGCGCTGAGATCAGGATGCTTTTGACTGTCTGCGGCTATCCGTCGGATGTCTCCGACAAGAGGGGAGGCGGGCGCCGCAGGTCGAGCTGGCCTATGAGCCCTCTATGGAAAAGATCACCTGATTGCTGATGTACTCGCGCTCTGCAAAATTGGAGCCGTTCTCCGTTCGCCGTAGCGAAAACTCTAGATTGAGGCGGGGGGTGAGTTCATAAGTCACTCCGAGAGTAGCGCGAAGCCGCCTGTCCTCGCGTACGCCCTTGGAGATCCCGCCAACGGTGTTCTCTCGCTGGTAGTCACTGAAGCGGTAGTCCAGTCCTAGCCGGCCCCGCCATCTCTTGCCGAGCTGCGACCTGTACCAGGCGGACAGTGTGTGCCGCACGGGAGAGTAGCTGCTGAACCTGTCTACCCGCCGATAATCATGCCTGTCATTGAGTTCCAGCTGATAGCCGATGCGCATCCGGTCCCGGGTCAAGTGGGTATGGTTTTCTATCCTGAGCCGTTGCTGGGTCCCGGCAAGATAGCTGTATCCGGAACTCAACTCCTCTATCTGGCTGTACTCGTACTGAACCCGCAAGAGCTGCCCGGGCAGGTATCTCTTTCCAGCACGAACCTGCAGTCGTATGCGTTGTTGAAATCCCTCTCCGCCCAGCCCGGAGCGGTAGTAGTGGACTCCATACCGGCTGTACCAACCAAAGAGGGGCCGGTAGTGATACAGTCCGATATTGAGCAGATTGCTACTGTACCTGCTCACCTGTTCGTAGCGGGTCAGGGCCGCCCCGAACTTTACCGCATTGCCGTACCGGTGGGTTCCGTTAATCCGGTAGCTGGAGTTGAGGAACAGATCCAGAAATTCCGAGCGCTGGTTGGAGACCTGGAGAATTTCGTCGGGCACCCGCGCCACGTTGTCATCCTGGCCCACACCGATGCTGTAGTAACCGGTGAAATTGTTCGGAATGGGAGATGAGCTTTTCTCCTGTCCCTTCAGGCGTGCTATCTGCTTGGCTGCCAGCTGTTTCAGCGCTCTTTCATCGCTGCTTTCCCGGCAACGCTGGAACCAGTGGATGGCCAGCTCTCTCTCGTTGCTGCGAAAGGCTATGAGCCCGAGGTTGTAGTAGGCGACAGGAGCCAGGCTGTGACCGGCGCCTATCTTGCTGAAGTGGTCCCGTGCCTGGTGGTACCGGCCCAGTTTGTAGTAGCTGGATCCAAGATTGAAGTGAACGATGGCATTGTCCTGCTTCGATGCCGAAACCTGCTCGAACAGTGCCGCAGCACCTGCGTAATCTCCGGCTGCAAACAGGCGGACGCCTCTGTCAAAGGCTTCTTTTTCATCGGCTTCCGCTGCCGCAGGCAACAGGGAGGAAAACAGCACGAGCAGCGCGGCCGCGGTCTGTGCGGCGATTGTCTTCGGATGCATGGTCGAGGAGGATTAACAGCTAATCATCTTTCTCTTCTTCGCCCTCATCATCGTCATCATCCATGTCCCGATCATCGCCTTTTCCCCGCTCTTCCTGGGCGTAATCGTGATCACCGGCGGCATCTTTGGCCTCGCTGATCTCCCTCTCTGCCTCCTCTTCGTATGCCTCTTCAAACCCGGACTCCCGCGCCTCTCTGGCTTCATCCCTGGATTCGTCTTGCGGCCCGTGCTCGCTCTCTACCTCTCGCTCCTCCCGTTCGGACTCATGAAAACTCTCCTTTTCAAGGCGGTAATCGTCGTGCTCCTCCGTCTCCTGCCGATCATCTTCGCGATCCTCAGCATAGTCTTCCCGCTTTTCGTGGCCGTCGTCGCTCTCCTCCCGTTCATCGTCAAGCGTCTCTCCGTTGCCGTCATGCCTTCCCTCATAACGGTACTTTTCATCTCCATCTTCTTCTTTTTCCCGCTGCCGCTGCTCATGGGACTCTTCTGATTTGTCAGGGGCATCCGCCTGCGGCAGCTCGAGGAAGTGGACCCCCTCTCTGAGCTCGTCGCCGTCAATGGATTCGATGACCCGGATGGTCACTTCGTCCAGGTCCTCCATATCTACCGCATACACCGGGAGAGCAGCCAGCATCAGCACTGCGCCGATGGTGTTCCCTCTGCAAATGTTCATCGCCGATATTCTCTGCCTGTTATCGGAAAGCAACTTTACACATGACGGCCAAAGGGCAATCCAGCCCGGGGATCTGCCTTCTTGTCACTCACTTCAATGGGGATGCGAATGGATTTTCTCCTGCCATCCAGCTCAATGCTGGCCACCAGCGCACTGTTGCTGCGCACAATCCCTCTGAGGGGCAGCGCCAGAATGTTCCTGCCTGGCTGCAGGCTGGTCTTCCAGGTGATCAGGTGCTGCTTTGGAAATCCGGGCACCTCGACATTTTCCGGAATCTCTATCGATATCGTAGCATTTTCCATTGCCGCCGCCACGTCGAACACCAGATTGACCGTCCGAGGCTGTTGCAAGGAGATGATCAGCGGCGGAGAGAGGCCAGGGCCAGGGGTTGACTCCATGGTGGGCAATAACTTCCCTACAAACAGGGCGACAAGCAGACTGGCCGCCAATGCGCTGGAGAAGCCCGCAATGAAACTCCGCCGATGGTGACGGTGATGGTTGGTGGCGCGCTTGATGGCCTGGCTGGCGAAACCAGGGCGCATGGGGGGAACAGGGGTCTCTCGAAGCGCCTGCTGGATCTCCTGCGCTTCGGTGGCCAATATGCGGCAATCCTCGCATTCACCAAGATGACGCTCCAGCTGATCCCGTCGCTCCCCGGAGAGATTACCATCCAGGTAGTCATCGAGTTGATTCAGGAGTTGTTCACAGTTCACTTTTGTTCACCCGCTACCCTTTAACACGCCCGTTGCATTGAAACAGTTCCCTCCTTGAGCAATTTCCGCAGCTTGGCGCGACCGCGGTGCAATCTGGATTTTAATGTACCAACGGGGGTATCCAGAATCTTCTCCAGCTCCACCAGGGTGTAGGACTCCATATCATGCATCACGATCAGGGCGCGCTGCTCCTCGTTCAGCTGCTGCAGGGCCGATTGCAGATCCCTGATCAGCCCCGCACGGGCAGGGGAGAACACATCTGGATTCTCCCCTGCGGCGCGCTCAATATGTTCGTCATGGCCACCCTCCACGGGGTTACGGCTCGATTTGCGAAAGCGGTCGACATGCAGCCGGTAGAGCGCCTTGGCCAGCCAGGGATAGAGCTGATCCACCTTCCGGAGCTCGTCGATACGGGGAACCAGCTTGATCAACAGATCCTGGATCAGATCTTCGGCATCCGCCTGACTGCCGCTGTAGCGATAGGCGAGTCGATAGAGCCGCTCCATGTGGGGAGTCACCAGCTCCTCGAATGAAGGCTCCGTACCGCGGTGGCGTGAAAAAATACCGATTTTCATTGACGACCCTGTGGACTGTGGGGTTCAAGATACCTTCCGAAGCTTAAATACAGCTTAACAGGCATCCGAAAAAACCCGGACTCCGGCAGGCCGGGTGCGGTGCGCGGACGTGCCTGCATTTCCCAAGACGACAACTCAATGAAGCTGTGGCGGCCGGGAAGATGCCGCTCTAGTACTCTTTCAAGGTAAGGAGAGTCTTCCTCAAATCGTATGGGTGAAATGGTAAATCATCCTTGACAGGCAGAATGCACGCCGGAAACTGGTCGGCAGAAGGGATTGGGGAGACTCTGGGATAGCCGGACCAGTTGCAATTGGCGCAGCTGGTGGATATCCGCCACACCCCGGCCAGCCGGCCCCAATCCCCTTCTGGTTAACGATTATGTGGCGTGCATTCTGCCTGTCAAGGACGGAGCCGCTACGCGGTGATTTACCATTTCACCCGCACGATTCGAGGAAGAGCTTCCTGATTCATTGCCTTGAAAGAGTACTAGTACAGCAGGATGGAGGCCGCCAGACGGGGCTATCGCGCGTCGCAATCCAGATAGTGCTTGATGGTGGCCGCCACCCTCTCCTGCAGCCGGGGATCCTCCAGCGGGCGGTTGTGTTCGTCGGTGACGAAGAAGATATCCTCGGCGCGCGCGCCGATGGTTGCGATCTTGGCGTTCTGTATGACCACGCCATGCTCGCGCAGGGCGAATCCCAGTCTTGCCAGCAGTCCGGGGCGGTCGGCGGTGACCACCTCCATTATGGTGCGCCGGTTGGCCCTGTCGGGCATGAAGCTCACCGTGGTGGGGATGGGGAAGCACCTCAGCTGGCGCGGGGTACGGCGGCTGACCTGGCCGCCCCGCTCTCCCCGTTTCAACCCCTCCTGCAGGCTGGCCATGATCTCCTGGCTGCGGCGCGCGCTGCTGATGGGTTCGCCGTTTCCTTCCAGTACCGTAAGGGTGTTCAGGGTGTAGCCGTCGCGCGAGGTGATGATGCGCGCGTCCACCACGGTCAGGCCGTTCTGCTCCAGCAGGGAGGTGGTGTGGGCAAACAGGTTCTGCTCCACCCGGGTATAGATGAATATGCCGGTGCCGCCGCGCCGCGTGGTCTGGCGCATCAGTACCAGGGGGAGATCCCCTTCGTCGCATCCCAGGATGGCGCGGGTATGCCAGACAATCTCATCGGCGGAGTAGCGCAGGAAATAGTCGTCGTCGAAGCTGTTCCAGAGGGTCTCGAAATCGGGGCGCGGAAGGCTGTGCTGACGCAGCTGGCGGCGCGCCTGCTCCTTGATCACCGCGATGCGCTCCTGCTGCAGCGGCTGGTCAGTGGTGCCAAGGCGCAGGATCCGCTTGGTGCCGTTGTACAGCTCCGCCAGCAGGGCGTTTTTCCAGCTGTTCCATGCCTCCGGGCTGGTGGCGCGGATGTCCGCCACGGTAAGCAGGTAGAGGTGATCCAGCCGCTCCACCTCTCCCACCTGCCGCGCAAATTCGCGAATCACGTCTGGGTCGCTGATGTCCTTGCGCTGGGCGGTCATGGACATCACCAGGTGGTTTCTCACCAGCCAGGTCACCAGGCCGGTGTGGTAGGGTCCGAGTCCGTGGCTGGTGCAGAACCGTTCCGCATCCACCGCTCCCAGCTCGGAGTGATCGCCGCCGCGCCCCTTGCCTATGTCGTGGAACAGGGCCGCGATGTAGAGGATCTCCGGGTTGGGCAGGGTGGAGATGATGCGGTTGCAGAGGGGAAATTCGTGGGCGTAACGGGGCACCGTGAAGCGGCGCAGGTTGCGCAGGGTGACCAGGGTGTGTTCGTCCACCGTATAGACATGGAACAGGTCGTGCTGCATCTGGCCCACGATACGGGAGAACTCCGGCAGATAGGCGGCCAGGATGCCGTAGCGGTTCATGCGCCTGAGCTCCCGGGTGACCCGGTGTGGCTGACGCAGGATCTGCAGGAACAGCTCCCGGTTGCGCTGTTCGGCGCGGAACCGGTCGTCGATCAGGTGGCGGTGCTCGCGCACCAGGCGTATGGCGCCGGCGCGCACGCCGATGAGATCCGGGTGCTGTTGCATGGTCAGGAACAGCTCCAGCAGGGCGGACGGGCGGCGCTGGAACAGTGCCGGATCCACCACCTCCAGGAACCCCTTGCGGGACTGGAAGTGGCGGTTGATGGGCTCCGGGCGGGCCGGCTCGTCCCGGTACAGGATCTCCTCCTGAAACAGCTGCAGCAGCATCTCGTTGAGACGGCTCAGCTCCATCACGGTCCGGTAGTAGCGCTTCATCAGCTGCTCGACCGCCAGCTCCCGTTCGCTGTCGCGGTAGCCGAAGCGGGCGGCCAGGGTGCGCTGGTGATCGAACAGCAGCCGCTCCTCGCCGCGTCCGGTGATGGCGTGCAGTCCGAACCGGATCCGCCAGAGAAAGGATTGCCCCTCCATCAGGGCACGGTACTCCTGCTCCGTGAGGAAGCCGTGGCCCACCAGATCGTGCAGGGTGGTGGATGCCCCGAAGTGGCGCTTGGTGATCCAGCCGATCATCTGGATGTCCCGCAGACCCCCCGGCCCGCTCTTGATGTTGGGCTCCAGGTTGTAGGCGGTGTCGTGGTACTTGTGATGGCGCCGGATCTGCTCCTCCCACTTGGCGGCGAAGAAGGCGATGTCGGGCCAGATGGCCTGGGGACCGGTGCGCTTGTGCAGCTCCCGCAGCAGCGGTTGCGAACCGGCGATCAGCCGGGACTCCATCAAATTGGTGGCGATGGTGATATCCTGGACCGCCGCGGTTACGCACTCCTCCAGGGAGCGCAGGCTGTGCCCCACCTCCAGCCCCACGTCCCAGAGGGCGGTCAGGAACTTCTCGAACCTCTCCAGCAGGGTGGGGGCGTTATCCCGCCTGAGTAGGAGGATGTCTATGTCGGAGCAGGGATGAAGCTCGCCGCGCCCGTAGCCGCCCACCGCGATCAGCGCAGCCTCCCCGTCGCAGCCGGCAAAATGGATCTGCCAGAGCCGCTGCAACACCTGGTCCACCGCCCGCGCGCGGCCGTACACCAGCTGCTCCACGGGCGCCCCGGCATCAAACTGCCTCTCCAGGCTGCTGCGGGTCTCCTGCAGGGCCGCGCGCAGCAGCGGGACCGGGGCGTCACCCTTCCCCAGTCTCCGGTCGAGGTGCCTGGTATCGAACGGGATGTTGGCGGCGAGGCCGGTCATGGCTTCTCTTCCGGGAGGAGAGTCAGCACCTCCACCCCCTCTCCGGTGACCAGTACGGTGTGCTCCCACTGGGCCGAGAGGCTGTGGTCCTTGGTGACCACGGTCCAGCCGTCCGCCAGCAGGCGCACCTCGCGGCGCCCGGCGTTCACCATCGGTTCGATGGTGAAGGTCATGCCGGGCTCCAGGAGCACGCCGGTGCCACGCTCCCCGTAGTGCAGCACCTGCGGCTCCTCGTGGAATCCGCGTCCGATGCCGTGGCCGCAGTATTCGCGCACGATGGAGCAGCCGTTTCTCTCCGCGTGGGTCTGAATCGCGTGGCCTATGTCCCCCAGGCGCGCCCCGGGGCGCACAACCCCGATCCCCTTTTCCAGGCACTCGCGGGCGATGCGCACCACGCGCCTGGCCAGCACCGAGGGCTCTCCGACGAAAAACATCTTGCTGGTGTCCCCGTGGTAGCCATCCTTGATCACCGTTACGTCTATGTTGATGATGTCTCCACTGTTGAGTTTTCTGGTCCCCGGAATGCCGTGGCACACCTGGTGATTCACCGAGGTGCAGATGGATTTGGGAAAACCGTGGTAGTTCAGCGGGGCCGGGACCGCCTGCTGCACCCTGGTGATATAGTCGTGGGCGATGCTGTCCAGCTGTTCCGTGGTGATGCCGGGCTGCACATGGGGACGCAGGAACTCCAGCGCCTCGGCGGCCAGCCGGCCGGCCACGCGCATCTTCTCAATCTCTTCGCTGTTCTTGATGATTATGCTCATGTAACTGGATGGGTCACGGGTTGGAGAAAACAGGCGCTGGTCTCCGCTTCCGGATGGCGCGACCATCGCGCCCCCGGGCGAAACATTCGGGTTAGCGAATTGTTGTCATAGCCGGATTATGGTATAAAGCGCACGCCTCGTTGGCAAATCCGGTTTTCCGTCCCCGCGGGCGGTGAACCAAAATACACACATGCACCGTCACGTGCGGCAGGGTGCCCGGTAGCAAGGGTTGCCGCATGGGGTGCATGGAGGAGCAACCCATACAGGAGAACGATCCATGACCAACGTATCCATGCGTGAGATGCTGGAGGCCGGTGTTCACTTCGGCCACCAGACCCGCTACTGGAATCCCAAGATGGCGCCTTACATATTCGGCGCCCGCAACAAGATCCACATCATCAATCTGGAGAAGAGCGTGCCGCTGCTCCAGGAGGCTCTGAACTACCTCGGCTCGGTGGTCGCCAGGAAGGGAACCGTGCTGTTCGTGGGAACCAAGCGCGCCGCCCAGAACGCCATCAGGGAGCAGGCGGAGCGCTGCGGTATGCCCTACGTGAACCACCGCTGGCTGGGCGGAATGCTGACCAACTACAAGACCGTCAAGCAGTCCATCAAGCGGCTCAAGGATCTGGAAGCGATGAGGCAGGATGGCACCTTCGAGCGCATGAGCAAGAAGGAGGCGCTGATGCTGGGCCGGGAGCTGGCCAAGCTGGAACGCAGCCTGGGCGGCATCAAGGAGATGAAGGGGTTGCCGGAGGTGCTGTTCGTGATCGACGTGGGATACGAGAAGATCGCGGTGCGCGAGGCGCAGACCCTCGGGATCCCCGTGGTGGGAGTGGTGGACACCAACAACTCCCCGGAAGGCGTGGAGTATGTGATCCCTGGCAACGACGACGCCATCCGCGCCATCCAGCTCTACACGCGCTGCGCGGCGGACGCCATCCTCACCGCGCGGGCATCTGTGGCCACCCTGGCCGAGGCCGAGGGCAGCGCGGACGACTTCATAGAGGTGGAGGAGGCCGAGGCCTCTGCTGTAGCCGCCGCCGAGCCGAAACCGGCCAAGGGCAGGAAGACAGTGGTTGTCAAGAAGGGGCACTCTGCGGGAGAGGAGGCGGTCGCGGAAGACGGCGGGGAGAGCGGAGGCGCCTCATCCGGTGAGGGGATCGATCCGGCCAAGCCGGACGACCTGACCCGCATCGAGGGGATAGGGCCGAAGATCTCCGGGATTCTGAATGACAAGGGGGTGACCAGCTTTGCCGCGCTGGCGGCCATGGAGCCGGAGTCCATCAAGGAGCTTCTTGTGTCGGAGGGGGCACAGTACAACCGCGCCGATCCGACCACCTGGCCCAAACAGGCGGAGTATGCCGCCAAGGGGGAGTGGGATGCCCTGAAGAGGTGGCAGGAGGAGCTGGACGGCGGGCGCGTGGCCGGCTGAACCATATGGCGCCCATCGCGGCGCATGAGATATAACGGACGACTTTTTCAGAGGTAAGGCATGACGATTACAGCTTCGATGGTGAAGGAACTGCGCGAGCGCACCGGCGCCGGGATGATGGAGTGCAAGAGGGCGCTGGTGGAGAGCGGTGGCGATATCGACGCCGCCATCGAGTTTCTGCGCAAGAGCGGGCAGGCCAAGGCGGACAAGAAGGCGGGGCGTACCGCAGCGGAGGGGCGCATCGTGATCCGCAGCAGCAGTGACGGGCGCAGGGCGGTGATGGTGGAGATCAACTGCGAGACCGACTTCGTGGCCAGCGACGACAATTTCACCAGCTTTGCCGAGGGCGTTGCGGATCTGGTGCTGGAGCGGCAACCGGCGGATCTGGAGAGCCTGCTGTCCGCCCCCATGGGGGAGGGCAGCGTGGAAGAGGCGCGCAAGGCCCTTATTGCCAAGATCGGCGAGAACATCACCGTGCGCCGTTTCGAGAGCATGGAGATCTCCGGGGTGCTGGGACAGTACCTGCACGGCAGCCGTATCGGGGTGCTGGTGGACCTGGAGGGGGGCGACGCCGGACTCGCCAGGGATGTGGCGATGCACATAGCGGCCAGCAGGCCGGTCTGCATCAGTGCCGATCAGGTGGATCCCCAGCTGATCGAGAAGGAGAAGGAGATCTTCCGCGCCCAGGCGGAGGAGAGCGGCAAGCCGCCCGAGATCGTCGAGAAGATGATCAGCGGCCGGATCAACAAGTATCTGAAGGAGATCACCCTGCTGGGCCAGCCGTTCGTGAAGAACCCCGACGAGAGCGTGGAGCAGCTGCTCGCGCGCGAGGGCGCCAGCGTGAGGAGCTTTGCGCGTCTCGAGGTGGGCGAGGGGATCGAGAAGAAGAGCGAGAACTTTGCGGAAGAGGTGATGGCCCAGGTTCAGGGGAGCTAGCCCGGAGCCATGGGCGGCCCGGCGGAAAACGGCGCACTGGCCTACCGGCGCGTTCTGCTCAAACTGAGCGGCGAGGCGCTGATGGGGGAGGGCAGTTTCGGTATCGAACCGTCGGTCATCCGGCGCACCGCACTGGAGATAGGCGAGGCGGTAGCGGCCGGCGTGGAGTTGGGTCTGGTGATTGGTGGCGGTAACATCTTCCGTGGCATCGCGCTGGCCCCGGTTGGGCTGCACCCGACCACCGCGGACCAGATGGGGATGCTGGCCACCCTGATGAATGCCCTGGCGATGCAGGATGTGCTGGAGCGGGAGGGGATCGAGGCACGTGTTATGTCGGCGCTGGCCATGCCCGAGGTGTGTGAAACCCTGGAGCGGCGCCGCGCCGTGCAGCACCTGCGCAGCGGGCGGGTGGTAATCTTTGCGGCCGGTACCGGCAATCCGTTTTTCACCACCGATTCCGCCGCCAGCCTGCGCGGCATCGAGATGGACGCGGAGCTGGTACTCAAGGCCACCAAGGTGGACGGCGTGTACTCGGACGATCCGCTGCATAACCCGGATGCGGTGCGCTACAGCCGTCTCACCTATGACGAAGTGCTGGAGCGGGGGCTGAGCGTGATGGATACTACCTCCTTCGTCCTGTGCCGGGAGAGGCGCATGCCGCTGCGGGTGTTCAACATGAACCGGCCCGGCGCCCTGATGCGGATCCTGAGAGGGGCGGATGAGGGAACCCTGATAGAACCGGGAGAGAGCAGATGATTGACGAGATCAGGCAGGATGCAGACAGCAGAATGGCGAAAAGCATCGAGGCTCTCAAGGGGGAGCTTGGCAAGTTGCGTACCGGCCGTGCCCATACCAGCCTGCTGGATCACATCACCGTGGAGTACTACGGCAGCGATACCCCTCTCAGCCAGGTGGCGGCCATCAAGGTGGAGGATGCCCGCACCCTTAGCGTCACCCCATGGGAGAAGAACATGGTGGAACCCGTCGAGAGGGCCATCATGACCTCGGATCTGGGGCTCAACCCGGCCACCGCCGGGATGGTAGTCCGGGTGCCGCTGCCGCCGCTCACCGAGGAGCGGCGCAAAGAGATGATCAAACTGGTGCGCCACGAGGGGGAGAAAGCGCGCGTGGCGATCCGCAACATACGGCGCGACGCCATCCAGCATCTCAAGGTGTTGCTCAAGGAGAAGGAGATTGGCGAGGACGAGGAGCGCCGCGCCCAGGAGGAGATCCAGAAATTGACCGATCGGTACATCCAGCAGGTGGAGCAGCTGCTGCAGGCCAAGGAGAAGGATCTGATGACCATCTAGGTCACAGCCGTTCTCGTCCCCATGCCCACCTCCCAGCCACCCCGCAGCCAGCCGTCCATGGTGATGCCGCGCCATGTCGCCATCATCATGGATGGTAACGGACGCTGGGCCAGACAGCGGCGCATGCCCCGCGTAGCCGGCCATCGCGCCGGGGTCAAGGCGGTGCGCAGGGTGCTGGAGCAGTGCCTAGAGTACGGTATCGAGGCGCTGACCGTATTCGCCTTCAGCACCGAAAACTGGCGCCGTCCGCAGAAGGAGGTGGGGCTGCTGATGGATCTGTTTATCACCTCGCTGGAGCGGGAGGTGCAGAGGCTGCACCAGCACAATGTGCGGATGCGCGTCATAGGCGACCGGAGCAGATTTCCCGCCAAGCTGCAGAACCGCATCGCCGAGGCGGAACGGCTGACCGCCGGCAACAGCGCGCTCACCTTCACCATCGCTGCCAACTACGGCGGGCGCTGGGACATCACCCAGGCGGTGCGCAGACTGGCGGAATCCGTGGAGCATGGGGAACTGCGTGCCGGGCAGATCAGCGAGGAGCTGCTGCAGGGCTACCTGGAGCTGGCCGATCTGCCGGAGCCGGATCTGTTCATCCGCACCGGAGGGGAGCAGCGGGTCAGCAACTTCCTGCTCTGGCAGCTTGCCTATACCGAGTTCTATTTCACCGATACCCTCTGGCCGGATTTCGACAAGGAGTCCTTCCTCGCCGCCACCGAGTCGTTCGCTGCGCGGGAGAGGCGCTTCGGCCGCACCAGCGAGCAGGTGGAGCGGCAGCAGGGGGCGCAGTGATTCAGGTTCCCATCCCCCGGCTGCGTCCTCCGCCGTCACCGCGCGGATGACGGCTTCCCAATCCGTGGCTGGTTCCAGCTCCAACCTGAGGCAACGGGTTACCACGGCGCTGCTGCTGGCGCCACTGGTAGTGGCGGCCATTCTCTATCTCCCCCGGGAGCTGTTCTCCCTGCTGCTGGGGGCGATAGTGGTGGGTGGCGGCCGGGAGTGGGCCGCCATGGCGCGCCTGCCGGCGCGCGGCGCATTCCTTGCGGTGCTGATGGCGCTGTTGCTGGCAACATGGTTTCTGCTGAGGTGGCCGCCGGCACTGTCCCTGTTGCTGCTCGCCTCCCTGGCGTGGTGGCTGGTGGCCGCTGCATGGGTGGTGCGCTACCCCGCCAGCGCGCGCTACTGGAGCGGCAGCCGCCGGTTGCGGGCGGCGACAGGTTTTCTGCTGCTGGTTCCGCCCTGGGGGGCGCTGGTGGCGCTGCACGGCGCCGGAGCGCAGGGCCCCTGGCTGGTTTTGCTGCTCATGCTGCTGATCTGGGGTGCAGACAGCGGCGCTTATTTCGCCGGGCGCAGATGGGGCAGGGAGCGCCTGGCTCCCCGGGTCAGCCCCGGCAAGAGCTGGCAGGGGCTGTGGGGGGGACTGGCCGCGGCGCTGCTGGTGGCGCTGCTCTCCATGGCTCTGTTCCCTGTTGAGATAGAGAATCAGCTATTTTTTATAATGCTTTGTATGATAACGGTATTGTTCTCGGTGCTCGGCGATCTGACCGAAAGCATGTTCAAGCGCGAGGCGGGGATGAAGGATAGCGGAGCCCTGCTCCCCGGCCATGGTGGCCTGCTGGATCGCATCGACAGCCTCACCGCTGCCGCCCCGGTGTTCGTTCTGGGAACGATGGAGGTGTGCCTGTGATCGGGGTCACCATACTGGGCGCCACCGGCTCCATCGGCATCAGCACCCTGGAGGTGATGAAGAGGCACGGCGCGCGCTTCCGGCCGGTGGCGCTTACTGCCAACCGCCAGGTGGAGCGGCTGTTTCAGCTCTGCATCGAGCACCGCCCCGAATATGCGGTGATGGGGGAGGAGGATGCCGCGCAGCGGCTGCGTGAGCGGCTGCGTTCGGTGGCGGTGGACATGGAAGTGCTCTCCGGAACGGAGGGACTGAAACGGGTGGCTACCCTGGAGCAGACCGATTGTGTTATGGCGGCCATCGTGGGGGCTGCCGGGCTGGAGCCGACGCTGGCCGCCGCCCGCGCGGGCAAACGCATCCTGCTGGCCAACAAGGAGGCGCTGGTGATGTCCGGGCGCATATTCATGGATGCGGTGCGTCAGGGGGGAGCGGAGCTGTTGCCGGTGGACAGCGAGCACAATGCCATATTTCAGTGCATGCCGGACGGATTCAGCGGGCTGGCGGGCAGTGGAGTGACCAGGATCCTGCTGACCGCGTCCGGCGGGCCGTTTCGCGATATGCCGCTGGAGCGGTTCGCCGATATCACTCCGGAGCAGGCCTGCGCCCATCCCAACTGGGAGATGGGACGCAAGATCTCGGTGGATTCCGCCACCATGATGAACAAGGGGCTGGAGGTGATCGAGGCCTGCTGGCTGTTCGACGCCGCTCCCGAGCAGATCCGGGTGGTGCTGCATCCCCAGAGCGTGATCCACTCCCTGGTGCAGTACAGCGACGGGTCGGTGCTGGCCCAACTGGGCAACCCGGACATGCGTACCCCTATCGCCCACGCCCTGGCCTGGCCGGCGCGCATCGACTCCGGGGTGGCGCCGCTGGACCTGGTGGAGGTGGCGCGGCTGGATTTCGGGGAGCCGGATCCGGCCCGCTTCCCCTGCCTGCGCCTGGCCTACCAGGCGGCCGGCGCGGGGGGCACCTGCCCGGCGATTCTGAATGCCGCCAACGAGGTGGCGGTGGCGGCGTTTCTGGAGCGCCGCCTCCGTTTTGACGCCATAGCGCCACTGGTGGAGGAGACCATGCAACGGGTCTCCGGCCGGCCGGCGGATTCGCTCGAGGCGGTGCTGCAGGACGATACCCGCGCCCGCGAGGTGGCGATGCAACTTATCGGCCGGCACGATGGTCTGAGGTGACCATGATGGAAGCGCTCTCTTCGCTGCTGTGGTTTCTGGTCGCCATCGGCATCCTGATCACAGTGCACGAGTTCGGCCATTTCTGGGTGGCGTGCCGCCTCGGGGTCAGGGTGCTGCGCTTCTCCGTGGGCTTTGGCCGCCCGCTGTGGCGCTGGCAGAAGGGGGCGGAGGAGACCGAGTATGTGATTGCGGCCATCCCTTTGGGAGGCTACGTCAAGATGCTGGACGAGCGCGAGGGGGAGGTGCCGCAGCGGCTGCTGCCGCAGGCCTTCAACCGCCAGCCGGTGGGCAGCAGGATCGCCATCGTGGCGGCCGGTCCCCTGTTCAACTTTGCCTTCGCCATCCTCGCCTACTGGCTGATATTCGTTATGGGTGTGGAGGGGCTGCGTCCGGTGGTGGACGAGGTGGCGCCGGGCTCCCCGGCGGCGGTGGCCGGTCTGCGCCACGGGGACGAGATCGTCGCCGTGGGGGGCAGTTCC
This sequence comes from Gammaproteobacteria bacterium, assembly GCA_015490535.1. Taxonomy (GTDB): domain Bacteria; phylum Pseudomonadota; class Gammaproteobacteria; order Thiohalospirales; family Thiohalospiraceae; genus DRMK01. The sequence goes on along the minus strand of WFXP01000037.1, from coordinate 178 downwards.
ACCCCCACCATGAACAGCGTCCTGCAGGCGCTGCTGTACCGGGCCATCGAAGGCGAGAGCACCACCGTGCGGGTTCGCGACAGCCTGGGCATGGAGCGGGAGCTGGACCTCTCCCTCCCGGCGGTGGGGGAGAAGGCGGAGACACCGGATCTGCTGGGCGAGATCGGGATCACACCGC
>WFXP01000036.1 GCA_015490535.1 Gammaproteobacteria bacterium | reverse complement strand
GGCCAATGGTATCGATGTGGAGGCCAACAAGGCTGCCCTGCACAAGACGGTTGCACTCTTCGAGCGCACCCTGAAAGGGCTGTTCGACGGTGACAGTGAGCTGGGTCTGCCGGGAACCAAAGATCCCGCCATCCGCAAGCAGCTTGAAGTGGTGCAAGGGCTGTGGGCCGAGTACAAACCGATTCTTGACAAGGTGGACACCTCCCCCGAGGGGCTGGCCAAGGCGGCCAAACTCAACCTGCCGCTATTGAAGGAGATGAACAAGGCGGTGAAGATGTATGAAAAATCGGTCAAATGATGGGTGAATGCCTGGTTGAACCCTGAAATCCGCCGTGGATTCGGGTTGCTTCGTCGGCAGCTCTTCCCCTGAAAGTGGGAGTGGGTCCACCGCAGGTTTCCAGGGTTTCCGTGCCATTGCGGAGCGGTTCTCTGGAACGCAGTGAGTCAAGGGCCGGCTGGCGTGGCGGTCATTTGCTTCGGGCAAGATCCTTGGCGGCGGAATGTGGAGCGTGGCGGGCTGGCAGGTCCTCTGTCGGCCCGCCAGCTCTTCCCGGGCCTTGGCGCGGGTGGCCTTGTCCTTGCTCTCTTGCTGTTTCTCCGCCTTCTCGATGGCTCCTTTCAGATCGAACAGGCGGCTTTCCAGCAGATCCACTCCAATCGTTGTGTTTATCTACTACGATCGGATCGGGTGGGGTGCTATAAGTTCCCGATATGGCTTGTTTTATCTGTGAATACTCCACCGGCTTTAGCCGGTGGAGTATTCACTCTTGTAGCTTTACCGGCGTAACGAATCCCGGTGGCTTGATGGCCACCGTCGAGCAGTCGAGGCGGTTGAGTATGGTTTCTGCGGTGTTTCCCATGAACAGCCCGGAGATTCCGGTGCGGGCCACGGTTCCCATCACCACCAGATCGGCCTCGATGCTTCGGGCAAAGGCCGGGATTTCGGTGCGGGGCGATCCTTTCAACAGGTGGACCTGCGGTTTCAGATACTCCGTGGTGGCTCGATCCGCCTTGCCCAGGGCCTCGTTTACCAACCTGTCCAGCCGTTGCCGGCGTCGCTCCCGGGCGGCTTCCAGATAGGAGATGAGCTCTCTCTGGGATACCTCGGTGAACGGGTATCGCATCAGACGCTCGCCAATATCCTCCCAGGCATGAACGATGTACAGCTGGGCAAACTCCGACAGGGCCAGTGAACCGGCCAGCTCGATTACCTGGATGTCCAGCTGATGCCTGATCTCCTGCTCCTCCGGCGAGTCGCGGTCACCTGCATCCACCGCCGCCATGATGGTCCGGTGTCTCCCGGGAGAGTTGGGCTTGACCAGCCAGACGGGGCAAGGGCATTTACGCAGCAGGTGCATGTCATCACTGCCGAACACCCGATCCAGCAGTCCGCCGCTGTCGGCGATCTTTATCACCAGATCGTGCTTCTTGCGCTGGACCTCGCGGATGATCTCCAGGAAGGGGATGCCCATCAGGATGCCGGACCGGATCCCGGTTTTTCCGCGCCACAAGGCGACTCGTCGCTCCAGCCTTTTTTGGTGGCTGGCAACCAGGGTTTCCCGAAGCATGTCGGGCTGAATGGTGTTACTGGAGCGGAACATGCCAGCCGGGATCTCCTCCAACACCTCCACAACGGAGAGGTTTGCCTGGTGGTTTATCGCCAGTTCAACGGCCCGCTCCAGGAGCACATGGCAGCTCTTTCCGCTGGAGACTACACAGAGAATGTTTCCGAAGCGTCGCATCTCAGCTCTCCCTCTTCAGTTCCAACGGCTGGTACGGGGCGGTTGACGAGCGCTTGATTTGCCGAATATTGTGTCCACAGCCTCGGCGGCTGCGTCGGCATAAGGGATAAATATCCTGTCTGTCCCGGCCTGTCGGAGCTGTTTCTCTTCGGCGTGGCTGTGGGCCGTCACGGCTATCTGCCCGGAGTATCCCAGGCTGTGCAGGCCGTGCAGCAGCGTCCGGTTTATGGATGATTCGCGCAGGCTGCTGACCACCCAGCGCGACCCTTCCAGTGGCAGGGTGGCGAGGAATTCCGGATCCTCTGCGTCGCCGTAGCGTACGTCGAGGCCGATCTTTTCCCGTCGTCGCAGCAGATCGGGGTCG
>WFXP01000035.1 GCA_015490535.1 Gammaproteobacteria bacterium | reverse complement strand
CAGGAGCCGGTCTCCACGCCCCCGGCTCATCCCCCCTGCCTGGCGGCGGATGGCATCCCGTTACTCACTGGCGGCAGCCTCTTCCGGCTGCTTGGTGACGCCGTCGCCACCGACCACCTGTAGCAGGTGGATACGCCGGTTGTCGGCGCGCAGTACCTTGAAGCGGAACCGCCCCAGGGTTATCTGCTCGCCCCGTTTGGGCATGTGTCCAAAGCCCTTCATCACCAGGCCACCGATGGTGTCGAACTCGTCGTCGCTGAAATCCGCGGCGAAATAGTCATTGAACTCGTCGATGGGGGTGAGCGCCTTGACGGTGTGCCGGTTCGGGCCGTAGCGCATGATGTAGGTGTCCCCGTCTATGTCGTGCTCGTCCTCTATCTCGCCCACGATCTGCTCCAGCACATCCTCGATGGTCACCAGACCGGCCACCCCCCCATATTCGTCCACCACGATGGCCATGTGGTTGCGGCTGGCGCGGAACTCCTTGAGCAGCACATTGAGCCGCTTGCTCTCCGGGATGAACACCGCCGGCCGCAGCGCCTCGCGGATGTCGAACGCCTCGTCACCACCCTGGGCGAGCCAGGCGAGCAGATCCTTGGCCAGCAGAATACCGATGATCTCGTCCCGGCTCTCCTCGATCACCGGGAAGCGGGAGTGGGCCGATTCGATGATCACCGGCAGCCAGGAGCGCGGATCGGCGTCCCGCTCCACCACCACCATCTGGGAACGGGGGATCATGATGTCCCGCACCTGCATCTCGGCCACCTGCAGCACCCCCTCGATCATCGCCAGGGCGTCGCCATCCAGCAGGCCGCGCCGCGTCGCGTCGCGCATCATCTCCAGCAGCTCATCCCTGCTGCGCGGCTCTCCCTGGTACAGTGCCTGGCCGATCTTCTCGAGCCAGGAAAGGTGCGGCTTCTCCCCTTGCGCCGCGGGGGGTTCAGATTGACTCTCTTGGTTCATTCTCCGTTCACGTCAATAGGGATTGTCATAGCCTAATCCGGCCAGGATGGCGATTTCAAGCGCCTCCATCTCGCACGCCTGGCGCGCCCCGGTGTGGTCGTGACCCAGCAGGTGGAGCACGCCATGCACCACCATGTGCGCCCAGTGGGCCAAGAGGTCCTTGCCCTGCTGCTGCGCCTCCCGCTCCACCACCTCGGCACATATTACCAGATCACCCAGCAGCGGCAGCTCCACCCCGGGGGGGTTGTGGAAGGGGAACGAGAGCACGTTGGTGGCTCCCGCGCGGCTCCGGTACCGCTCGTTGAGGCGCGCGCTCTCCCCCGCCTCCACGATCCTGATGGTCAGCTCCAGCTCCCCCGCCCGGTGGCCGGCCGCGGCAAGGGCGGCGCGCACCCAGCTCTCGAACTCCTCCCGGGAGGGCAGCCGGCGCGGCCTCTCCAGGGCCTGCTGCAGATCCAGGAGGAGACGCGGCGCGGAGGGGCTCACTCCCCGAACTTCTCGTAGGCGGTCACGATGCGCTGCACCAGCTCGTGACGCACCACGTCCCGGGCCTGGAAGAAGGTGAACGCCACCCCTTCGACCCCTTTCAACACCTCCACCACGTGGCGCAACCCGGAGCGGCTTCCCCTGGGGAGGTCGATCTGGGTAACGTCGCCCGTGATCACCGCCCGGGAGCCAAACCCGATGCGGGTCAGAAACATCTTCATCTGCTCCAGAGTGGTGTTCTGCGCCTCGTCCAGGATGATGAACGACTCGTTCAGGGTGCGCCCGCGCATGTAGGCCAGGGGCGCCACCTCGATCACGTTGCGCTCCATCAGCCTGGCGACCCGCTCGAATCCGAGCATCTCGTACAAGGCATCGTAAAGCGGGCGCAGGTAGGGATCGATCTTGCTGGCCAGATCCCCCGGCAGGAAACCGAGCCGCTCCCCCGCCTCCACCGCCGGGCGGGTCAGCACGATGCGCCGCACCCGATCCTGCTCCAGCTCCTGCACCGCGCAGGCCACCGCCAGATAGGTCTTGCCGGTGCCGGCGGGGCCGATGCCGAAGATGGCGTCGCGCCGCAGGATCTGCCGGAGATACTGCTGCTGGTTGGCGCCGCGCCCCCGGATGGTGCGGCGCGGGGTCCGGATGGCGATCTCCGGAGCCGGGGCCGTCTCCCTGTCCAGCAGGCCGTCCCCCCCGGACTGCTGCAGGAACAGGTGGACTCCCGACGGGGTCAGGGAGCGCTCGGCGGTCTGCTGGTAGAGCTCCTGGACCACCCTGCTGGCCAGCTGCGCCGCGCCGCCGCCACCGATGACGCGGAACCTGTTGCCCCGGTTGTTGATCTCCACCCCGAGGCGGCGCTCCAGCTGGCGCAGGTGCTCGTCCAGCTGCCCGCACAGGTTGGCCAGGCGCTGATTGTCGGCGGGCTCCAGAACGAAGTCTATGGTCTCCAGGGGCTCGCTCATGCAGTGGCGGTCAATGATGCCTCGGAAACCGGTTCGCCGCGCAACGAGTTGGGCAGCGCCTCGGTGATCCGTATCTCGGCAAACCCTCCGATCAGGGAGCGATCCGCGGTGAAGTTTACCACCCGGTCGTTTTCGGTGCGGCCCGCCAGCTGCCGGGGATCGCGGCGCGCGGGGCCCTCCACCAGCACCCGCTGTACCGTGCCCACCATGGCGCGGCTGATCTCGCCGGCCTGCTCCGCGATCCGCTGCTGCAGGGTGGCCAGACGACGCTTCTTCACCTCCAGAGGCACATCGTCGGGCATGGCGGCGGCCGGCGTTCCGGGCCGGGCGCTGTAGATGAAGCTGTAGGAGTGATCGAATCCCACCTGTTCGATGAGCTTCATGGTGGCGGCGAAGTCGGCCTCGGTCTCCCCCGGAAAGCCGACAATGAAATCGGTGGAGATGGAGATATCCGGGCGCACCTCCCGCAGGCGGCGGATGATGCGCCGGTACTCCAGCACGCTGTGGCCCCGCTTCATCAGCGCCAGAATGCGGTCCGAGCCGCTCTGCACCGGCAGATGGAGATGGCTGACCAGCTCCGGCACCTCGGCGTAGACCCCGATCAGCGCGTCGCTCATCTCCACCGGGTGGGAGGTGGTGTAGCGGACCCGCTCGATGCCATCCACCGCCGCCACATACGAGATGAGCAGCGCCAGATCCGCCTGCCCGCCATCGTGCATCTCTCCCCGGTAGGCGTTGACGTTCTGCCCCAGCAGGTTCACCTCGCGCACCCCCTGCTCCGCGAGACGCGCCACCTCGGCGATCACGTCGTCGAAGGGGCGGCTGATCTCCTCGCCACGGGTATAGGGCACCACGCAGTAGCTGCAGTATTTGCTGCACCCCTCCATGACCGACACATAGGCCGCGGGGCCGTCGGCCCGCGGCTCCGGCAGGCGGTCAAACTTTTCAATCTCGGGGAAGGAGACATCGATCACCCCCTTCCGGCCGAGCTGCAACTCCTCCAGCATATGCGGCAGGCGGTGCAGGGTCTGGGGGCCGAACACCAGATCCACGCAGGGCGCCCGCTCGCGCAACAGCTCCCCCTCCTGGCCTGTCTCTTATACACATCT
>WFXP01000034.1 GCA_015490535.1 Gammaproteobacteria bacterium | reverse complement strand
GGGTTCCGATACCCTGCGCGAGGCGGTGCGGGTGATGCGTCCCCGCGGTGAGCTCGCCGGCCTGCGCCTCCGTTATCGACCCGGGGCCCCACAGGCACGGCGTTTCGACATCGCCGCCCGGGTGCGCCACCTGCAGCTGGAGCCGTGGCACAGACTGCCGGGGGTGGAGGGGATCGGCGGCATCCTGTGGGCCGACGCCGAATCGGGTACGGTGCGGCTGGAGAGCGAAGCGGGCCGGGTGGAGTTCCCGCGCCTGGCGCGCAACCCCTGGGAGTTCGAGGGGCTGGAGGGGGTGGTGAGCTGGCAGCGGCAGGCAGGCTCCTGGTACGTTACCGGGCGCGAACTGCTGCTGCACAACCGGGATGTGGCGGCCGCCGCGCGCCTGGATGCGGTGGTTCCCGGTGCCGGGATTCCGCCGTTCCTCGATCTGCAGGTGGCGTTCCGGGACGTTGGTGTAGCGCGGGTCCCCCACTACTATCCGGTGGGCATCATGCCGCCGCGGCTGGTCCGCTGGCTGGAGAGATCGCTGCTGCATGGCCGGGTGGCGAGCGGTGAACTGCTGCTGCATGGCCGCCTGAAAAAGGGGGAGTTCCCGTACGCGCAGGGTCAGGGGACCTTCGAGGTGGGGTTTGGCGCCCGTGATGTGACCCTGGAGTATCACGAGGGGTGGCCACGTATCGAGGGGCTTGCGGGGGATGTGCTGTTTCGCGCCGACGGACTGGAGATTGAGGCGCGGCGCGGTGCGATACATGGGGTCGGCATCGCCGGCACCCATGTCAATATCAGGAGTTACCGGGACGGGAAGCTGAATGTGCTGGGGCGGGCGTCGGGGAGCGCCGGAAAGATGCTCGCCTTCCTGCGCGAGAGCCCCCTGGCGCCGGACGCCGATTCCACGCTGGAGCGCATGAGCGCTGCGGGGGACGCCACCCTGGGGCTCCATCTGGAGATCCCCTTTACCGGTCATCCGGTGGGGTACCGCGGTATCGTTTCTCTGCGCGACAACAGCCTGAACTACCGGATCGGTAACGGCCATCTGGAGGCCACCAACCTTACCGGGAAGGTGGAGTTTGATCCTGACGGGTACCGCTCCGAGGGGTTGAGTGCCTTTTTCCTGGATCGTCCCGCGCGGGTCGAAATTACCACGGCCGTGGAGGGGGAGCGGGTGGCAACCAGAATCGCCCTGGATGGCCGCTTGCCACCTTCGTCTCTGGCGCGCCAGCTGCGGCTGCCCCTGCTGGAGCGGCTGGAGGGGGAGAGCGATCTGAGCGCCGAACTGGAGCTCCACCACCGGCGCGGCAGGCCGGGTCTGGCCCTGACGCTGCGCCTCGATTCATCCCTGGAGGGGATCACCTCCGGCCTGCCTCCTCCGCTGGAGAAGACAAGCCCTGCAGCGCGGCCGTTGCGCATGGAGTGGGATGTGCAGCGGGGGCGGCTCCTCTTCGCCTACGACGGTGTGGTGCACGGAGATCTGGGCCTGTCCGCCGGCGCCGCCGGTGTCCGGCTGGGAGGGGGCTACATCCATTTCGGATCCGGGGAGGCGCAGCTGCCCGTGGTTTCAGAGCTGCGGATCACCGGGGCGCTGGAGCGGTTCTCCCTGGATCGGTGGTTGCGCCTGTTGCCCGAGGGGGTAACACTTGACGATACGGGGAGCCTGGCGGATGTGGGCGTGGAGCTGGAGCTGGACCGGCTCGAGCTGGTTCCGGCGGTGCAGGAGGGGGATCCGGCCGGCAGCTACCACCTGGATCCGCGTCATCTGCCGGCCTTCACCGTGGGAGTTCACGACCTGCGGTACGGTGATCTGGAGCTTGGCAGGCTGGCCTTCAGGTCCCGCTCCGGTCCCCGCGGGATGGAGATCGAGCAGCTGCAGCTCACCACGCCCTACATGAAGATCCGGGGAAAGATGGAGTGGCTCGCGGAAGGGACGCCGCGAACGAACTCGGAACTGCGGCTGGAGGCGCCGCAGACCCACCGCATGCTGGAGGCGCTAGGATTTTCCGCCATGATACATGGCAGTGATCTGGTGCTGGAGGGCACCCTTGGCTGGCCCGGTTCCCCCATGGATTTTTCGTTGCGGAACATGCATGGCCGGGTCGAGCTGAAGATCGGAGAGGGCTTTATCGAGAGCGTGGAGCCGGGGGCCGGCCGGCTGTTCGGACTGTTCAGCCTGCAGGCCCTGCCACGCCGCCTGACGCTGGATTTCCGGGACCTGTTCGGCAAGGGGTTCCGCTTCGACCGGATCCGGGGCGGGATCCGGCTCGGCGACGGCAACGCCACCACACGGGATCTGCTGCTGGAGGGGGCCACGGCGCGCATCGCGGTGAGTGGCCGCACCGGATATGTGGCGCGTGACTACGATCAGCACATTCTGGTGATCCCGGGGGACGGATCCAACCTGTTTGTGGCCGGGGCGCTGGCCTGGGGGCCGCAGGCCGGCGCGCTCATCTGGATGGCGGAGAAGCTGCTGCGGCTGGACAGGGTGGCCCGGTACGTATATCACGTGACCGGAACCTGGGACAATCCGGTCATCGTGCGCGGGCGGGAAAAGAGGGCTGCGGCTCCCCCGGAAGGGCGGTGATGTGATACCCTGAGCACAGCCGGTAAACAGACGGATCGGGCATGTACAAGGTAGCAGCCATCCAGATGGCCTCCGGGCCCAACGTGAGCGCCAATCTCATCGAGGCGGGGCGCCTGCTCGCCATGGCGGCGGAGAGCGGGGCGCAGCTGGTGGTATTGCCGGAGAACTTCGCCCTGATGGGGATGAACGAGCAGGACAAGGTGGAGCAGCGGGAGCGGGAGGGGACGGGGCAGATCCAGGAGTTCCTCTCCCGGCAGGCGGAGAGTCACCAGATCTGGATCGTGGGTGGAACCATTCCCCTGGAATCCCCCGTTCCCGACAAGATTCGGGCCGCCTGCCTGGTCTATGATGCCGCCGGCCGCCAGGTAGCGCGCTACGACAAGATCCATCTGTTCGACGTGGCGTTGCGCGAGAGCGGTGAGGAGTACAACGAATCGGCCACCATCCAGCCTGGTGGTGCGCCGGTGGTACTGGATACCCCGTTCGGCAGGCTCGGCCTGGCGGTCTGCTACGACCTGCGCTTCCCGGAGCTGTTCCGTACCCTGGCAGGGGAGGGGGCCGAGCTGATCGCCCTGCCCGCCGCTTTTACCGCCATCACCGGCAGGGCCCATTGGGAGGTGCTGGTAAGGGCGCGGGCGATCGAAAACCTCTGCTACCTGATCGCATCGGCCCAGGGCGGTTACCACGTAAGTGGCCGCGTCACCCACGGGGACAGCATGATCGTCGATCCCTGGGGAGCTGTCCTGGATCGGCTGCCCAGCGGCTCAGGCATCGTCATGGCGGAGATCGACTCCCGGGAGCTGCATGACCGGCGTCGCACCTTCCCGGCCCTGGAGCATCGTCGCCTGGCATGAGTGATGTCCTGCAGAGTGCGCGGGATACCCTGCTGGCTCCCGGCGGAATCGGGGAGAGGGAGCTGCAGGAGACCCTCGGCCGGATCATGAACCGCGATCTGGACAGCGCCGATCTCTATTTTCAGGCCAGCCGGTACGAGTCCTGGATGCTGGAGGAGGGGATGGTCAAGGAGGGCAGCTCCAACTTCGAGCGGGGGGTTGGGGTGCGCGCCATCAGCGGCTCCAAAACCGGCTTCGCCTACTCCGACGAGATACTGTTGCCAGCCCTGCTACAGACCGCGAACACCGCGCGCGCCATCGCCCGCAGCGGGGGTTCGGGCCGGATCCAGGCCTGGCGCAGGGAGGGGGGGAGGCGGCTGTATGCTCCCATGGATCCGGTTGGAACCCTCTCGGCCGAAGAGAAGGTGGAGCTGCTCCACCGGCTGGACGCCGAGGCACGGCGCCAGGACCCCAGGGTGACGCAGGTGGTGGTTTCCCTGGCGGCCCAGCACGAGGTGATTCTGGTAGCGGCCAGCGACGGAACGCTGGCGGCGGATGAGCGGCCCCTGGTGCGTCTCAACGTCAGCGTGATAGCGGAGCAGAACGGCCGTCGTGAGCAGGGGTCGGCCGGCGGCGGAGGGCGCGTCGGATATGACTATTTCCTGGAACAGGAGCGTGGCCTGGGGTATGCCCGCGAGGCGGTGCGGCAGGCGCTGGTGAATCTGTGGGCGGAGGAGGCGCCCGCCGGCACCATGCCGGTGGTGCTGGGTCCCGGTTGGCCCGGAGTCCTGCTGCACGAGGCGGTGGGGCATGGTCTCGAGGGCGACTTCAACCGCAAGGGGAGTTCCGCCTTTGCGGGACGGATAGGGGAGCGGGTCGCCTCCCCCCTCTGCAGCGTGGTGGACGACGGCACACTGGAGCGGCGGCGCGGCTCCCTGAACATAGACGACGAGGGCACTCCGACGCAACGGACGGTCCTGATCGAGAACGGCATTCTCAAGGGGTACATGCAGGACAGGCTCAATGCGCGGCTGATGGGGACGACCTCCACCGGCAACGGACGCCGGGAATCCTACGCGCATCTGCCGCTGCCGCGCATGACCAACACCTACATGCTGCCCGGAGAGCACCATCCACAGGAGATTATCGCCTCGGTGGAGAGCGGCCTGTACGCGGTCAACTTCGGCGGCGGGCAGGTGGATATTACCTCGGGCAAGTTCGTATTTTCCGCCAGCGAGGCGTACCTGATCGAGGGCGGCAAGGTAGGGCGGCCGGTAAAAGGGGCCACCCTGATCGGCAACGGACCGGACGTGCTCACCAGGGTGAGCATGGTGGGCAGCGATCTGCGGCTGGACGACGGCGTGGGAACCTGCGGCAAGGAGGGGCAGAGCGTGCCGGTGGGGGTGGGTCAGCCCACCTTGCGCATCGACGGCCTTACCGTGGGTGGGACCGGGGTCGTCCCATCCGGCGGCTGACACTCCGTTTGTATTGTAGGACACCGTTCGGACTGGCGGGAAACAAGCATGTCGCAGACTGTCACCGGGGTATCGCCGAGCATGTTCTCCCGCCGGTATGCGGCAGTTGCTCAACGGTCAATGGTTCAGGTGATTGACTCAATTGCAAATTCACCCCCGGACGGTGGTCCCGGCATGAGCCGGGCGCTTCTGGGTGAAACACACGGGCCGGGAGGCTGCTGATGTCCAGGCGGAATTACACGGGGCAGTTTGATGTGGCGGGCCTTGAAACGCTGGCGGGCGACGCGCTGGAGGAGGCGGGGCGCCGGGGCGCCAGCGCGGCCGAGGTGGCGGGTAATCTTGGCGAGGGGCTTTCGGTTACGGTGCGCCGCGGCGAGGTGGAGACCATCGAGCACAACCGCGACCGCGGGCTGGGGGTGACGGTCTATTTCGGCCGGCGCAAGGGGTCGGCCAGCACCACCGAGTTCAGCCGCGAGGCGGTGCAGCGTACCGTGCAGGCGGCCTGCGACATAGCCCGCCTGGCCGCCGAGGATCCCTGCCAGGGGCTGGCTCCGGCCCGGTTGATGGCCAGAGATACTCCCGATCTGGATCTGTTTCACCCGTGGGGAGTGGATGTGGAGCGTGCAGTCTCCCTGGCGCGGGAGTGCGAGCAGGCGGCGTTCGATGCCGAGCCGCGCATCAGTAACTCGGAGGGTGGTACGGTGAGCAGTCACGCCGGATTCCATCTGTATGGCAACAGTCACGGATTCCTGGGGGGTTATCCTACCACCCGCCACACTGTCAGCTGTTCGGTCATTGCGGGAGAGGGCGAAGGGATGCAGCGCGACTACTGGTACAGCACCGCGCGCCACCCCGATGCCCTGGAGCCGGTTGTCGAGGTGGGACGCCGGGCGGCCCGGCGCGCCGTACGCCGATTGGGGGGACGGCGCCTCTCCACATGCAGGGTGCCGGTGCTGTTCAGCGCCGAGGTGGCCAGCAGCCTGCTCTCCCATCTGGTGGGCGCGGTACGGGGCGGGACGCTGTACCGCAAGGCCAGCTTCCTGCTGGACCATCTGGGCCGGCGGATCTTCCCCGATTTCGTGCGCATCCACGAGCAGCCGCACCTCGAGGGGACGCTGGGGAGTGCGCCGTTCGACAACGAGGGGGTGGCCACGCGGCCGCGGGATCTGGTGCGTGACGGTGTACTGCAGGGTTACGTGCTGGACAGCTACTCGGCCTGCAAGCTGGGAATGGAGACCACCGGCAACGCGGGCGGGGTGCACAATCTCACTATCGCCCCGGGCGCGCAGGGGGGAGGTGGCGGGGAGCTCTCCTTCGGGGAGATGCTGAAGAGGATGGATCGCGGGCTGCTGGTCACCGAGCTGATGGGGCAGGGGGTGCGCCTGATCACCGGTGACTATTCACGCGGTGCGGTCGGCTTCTGGGTGGAGGGGGGCGAGATCCGGTATCCGGTAGAGGAGATCACCATTGCCGGCAATCTGCGGGAGATGTTCGCCGGGCTGGTGATGGTGGGGAGCGATCTGGATCTGCGCGGTACCCTCCGCACCGGCTCCTGGCTGATCGAGCAGATGACCGTGGCCGGGGAGTAGGGCGGCCTCCCGCCGCCGGTACAGAAAAAAACCCGCCCTGTCGATAAAGGCGGGTATGAGAGAGGCAACCAGTAAACACTACCCGTCGCTCAGCTCGCCGGCGGTGCGCAACGAGCCCCGTGCAGAGGGCGATGAGTGGTTTGCGGTGGCCGGTCGGCCAGGTCTCCTGGATCCCGAACTTCTGCTCGACGCCATATCGGGGCACACCTCCCTGCTCATAACCGATCGGAGCGGAAATATCCTGTATGTCAACCGCCGGGCGTGCGAACTCGGGGGCTGGAGGGCGGCGGAGCTGCTGGGCCGGAGCTTTCGCCGTCTGCTTCCGGAGAATGGTGGGGAAACGGAGCAGTTCTGGGCGAGCATCGTGGCGGGGCGGCCCTGGAGGGGAGAGCTGCGCCAGCGCACCTCCCTGGGCCGGGAGCTGTGGACGGATACCGCGGTAACCCCCCTGCCGCAGCGGGACGGAGAGGATGGTCTCCGCCTGATCATCCAGACCGGGATCACCGGCTTGAAGAGAACCGAGGCCGCCCTGCGGTTTTCGGAGCAGCGGCACCGGGCGCTCCTGGAGCAGGCCAACGACGCCATTCTGCTGGTGGACATGGATGGCTGGCTGGTGGAGGCCAACCGGAGGGCGGAGGAGCTGACCGGCTACGGACGCGCCGAGCTGTGCAACATGCACATGCAGCAGCTGGTCCCGGGAAACCTGCGGGGCGCCCTGCTCGATCTGCATCAGGAGGTGCTGGAGGAGGGGTGCAAGCTGCTGCACGGGGGGGTGCTGCTGTGCCGGGACGGTTCCCTGATCCAGGTGGACATATCCTGTTCGGTGATTGATGGCGGCGGTCCGCGGTTGATCCAGGGGATTCTGCACGACGTGACCAGGCGCCGCAGGCTGGAGGGAGAGCTGGTGCGCGCCCGGGTCGAGGCGGAGCGGGCCGGTCAGGCCAGGATGGGATTTCTCTCCCGGGTCAGCCACGAGCTGCGTACACCGTTAAACGCCATCCTCGGGTTCGCCCAGCTGTTGCAGGAGGGGGGAGAGTCCCGGCGGGAGAGTATCGGCCAGATCCTGGAGGCAGGCTGGCAGCTGCTGGAGCTGATCGAGGATCTGCTCAACTACTCCCGGATCGAGACCGGCGCCCTGCGCATCGAGCGGGGGGCGGTTCCCGCCCGGGAGATCCTGCAGGAGTGCCGGGACCTGATGGAGCCGCTGGCGCGGGAGAGGAATGTCTCCCTGGAGCTGATGCCGGTACCGGGGCACATCATGATCCGGGCGGATCGGGAGCGTCTCAAGGAGGTCCTGCTGAGTCTGGGAACCAACGCCATCAAGTACAACAGGATCAACGGCAGCGTCAGCCTCAGCGCCGTGGTGGAGTCGAACCGGGTGCGCATCAACGTAAGCGATACCGGGATCGGGATCCGGCCCGAAAAGATGCAGCTGCTGTTCGAACCCTTCGAACGGCTCGGGCAGGAGGATGGCTCCATCCGCGGCAGCGGTCTCGGCCTGGTGATCGCCAAGCGGCTCACGGAGCTGATGGGAGGCACCCTGGGGGTCTGGAGCGAGCCCGGCGTGGGCACATCATTCTGGCTCGATCTGGAGCTGATTCCGGAAGGGTGAATCCGCGGGGTAATAAATCAGGATTCGGTTGGAGGGATGCTGAATCCTGATTGTGTCTCCCTCAAAGCGTGTGGGTGAAATGGTAAATCATCCTTGACAGGCAGAATGCACGCCGGAAGCTGGTCGGCAGAAGGGGATTGGGGAGAGTTTGGGATAGCCGGAGCAGTTGCAATTGGCACAGGCGGTGGATACCCGCCACTCCCCGGCCAGACGGCCCCAATCCCCTTC
>WFXP01000033.1 GCA_015490535.1 Gammaproteobacteria bacterium | reverse complement strand
CTCCAGCGGGATCCAGCCCCCTCCGTGCGGGATCAGGCCGGATACCCCAAGCCCGGTTCCGGGGCCTATCAGGGCCAGGGGGGCGCCGGAGCGGCCCTGGCCGCCACCTGCCGCACCGAGATCCGCCTCCTCCAGCTCGGGCAGCGCCATGGCCAGCGCCGTGAAGTCGTTCACCACCAGCAGCCGCTCCAGCCCGAGGGCGCGGCGGGTCTCCTCCACGGAGAAACGCCACACATGGTTGGTCATCTGCACCAGATCGCCATCGACGCTGGTGGCTACCGCAAGCCCTCCCGAGCGGGGTGACGGTCCGCCGACCGCGGCCAGATACTCCCGCGCCGCCTCCGCCAGCCCGGGATATGCGGCGCAGGGGTAGACCCGGATCTCCTCCGGCCGCCCGCCATCCTCCCGAACCAGGCCGAAACGTGCGTTCGTCCCGCCCACATCACCAACCAGCAATGGAAACTTCCCGGCACGATGCTCTGTCATACAAATGAATTTACCAGCCGTAGCGAAAGGTATAGAGTATAGAGTCCGATCGACGAATGAAAGGCCCCGGCAATACACCCGGAACATGAGTAATGAATCCCCCAGCGAGACCGGCTCCAGAATCGCCGAGCTCAACGAAAGGTACTACCCGCTCTCCATCGAGGAGCGGGTGCGGCAGCTCTATCTGGACTTCGATCCGGACAAGGTGATGCTCACCTCGGCATTTGCCGCCACCTCTGCCTTCTTTCTCCACCTGTTCTCGAGACTGGCCCCGAAACAGAAGGTGCACTTCATCGATACCGGTTTCCACTTCCCAGAGACGCTGGAGTACAAGAAGAGACTCACCGAGCTGTACAACCTGGAGGTGAACGAGGTGCGCGCGGAGGCGTGGAAGCACGAGTTCACGGAGAGGGAGAAGATCTACCAGACCGATCCCGATTTCTGCTGCACCATCAACAAGATCGAGCCACTGGACGAGATCAAGTCCCGCTACGACGTATGGATCTCCAGCCTGATGCGCTGGCAGACCGAGCACCGCGCCACCCTGGAGATATTCGAGGAGCGCGGCGGCATCATCCGCTTCTACCCGCTCATTGACATGACCAAGGAGGAGCGCGACGCATACATCAGGGAGCACAATCTCCCGTTTCATCCCCTGGTGGCCCAGGGCTACTCCTCCATCGGCTGCACCCACTGCACCGTGCCGGGACAGGATCGTAGCGGGCGCTGGGTGGACTCGCCCAAGACCGAGTGCGGCCTGCATCTGTAACGGGCGCGGGCGGAATAAACGTCAATAAACTGTAAAAACTGCAGCCGCAACCGGCCGAACATAGCACCAACTGCTAAACTCAAAGCGCATTCGGAGCGCGCCACCAACAAGGAGAGAGGGGGCGGTTCGCCGATGCGCGCAGATCTGTCCTGGCAGCCGGGTAATCCGGTTGGTCGGCATTTCCGCAGGATCAAAAACTTTTTCCGGCTTAGCAAGCCTTTATCTTGCAAGGAGCGAAAAATGCACAGATCAACCTTGGCAGCATTGACCCTCGCCGGACCGCTTCTGTTAACCGCCTGCAATCATGACTCTCATACCCTGACACAGCCTCCCCGGGAAGATAAGGCGGCAACCGCGATCATCACCGCCGCCAATGCCGGCCTGGTCAGCGCTGAGACGGCCAACATCATGGAAACCGTCGGCGTGGTGGCCACGGAGCCGGACCTGGGATCGGGATCCGCAGCACCGGCAACCATCACCGTTCCTTGCACCACCCTGGGATACGGGGGCGGCGGAACGATCACCGCCACGGGAGCCCTGCTGGACCCGGGCGACACCATGGAGATCAGTTTCAACGGCTGCACTCTCGGCGGAACGCCGATCGCAGGAACCGTGGAGGCCGCTCTGGAAAGCCGCTTCCAGAACGACGACGGGGAGGGATACACCACCAACTACCGCTACCGGGATTTCACCATTGGCGCCGGGAGCAGCATGAGCACCATCAGCGGGGCCATACGGCTCGAGGGGCGTTACGACTACCAGACCGAAACCATGACCACCACCCGCAGCAGCAGCTCCCTGCAGCTGACCAGGGGAGAGATGCGCGTGGAGGTGAGCAGACTGGAGTGCGTCGACAGCTATACCGGCCTGTGGGACAGCGCGCCGTTCACCATGGAGTGTGACCTGACCTACCACAGCAGCGCCTTGGGGGGCACCGTAACGGCTACCACCATCGAGCCGTTCCGCGGTGTAGGGGGAGAGAACCGCCCCACCTCGGGAGAGCTGCTGATCGCCGGGGCCAACAACAGCAAGACCATGTTCATCGCCCAGAAGGATGGGCAGCGCGTGTTGATCAAATGGGATGAGGATGGGGACGACAGCTACGAGGGACAAACGCTGAAGAGCTGGGAGGAGCTGAAGCAGGATATTCTGGACTGGAGAACCGGGAAACAGGGCTAACCGCAGCGCATCCCGAAAACAGCCACACCCTTCCCTTCACTCCCGTCCCACCCGGTCAGCGCCTCTCCTCCTTGAACTGGGCCGGGTCCACGTCGTGCCGGTGCAGCAGCCGGTAGAACTCGGTACGGTTGCGCTTGGCCAGCTTGGCCGCCTTGGTGACATTGCCACCGGTAATCTGCAGCAGCTGCGCCAGATAGTCGCGCTCGAAGCGGCTGCGGGCATCGCTGAACGAAGGCATCTCTCCCGTCTTGTTGCGCAACGCCTGCTGGACCAGCTGGGCGGAGATGACCGAGGTGGCCGACAGGGTCACCACCTGCTCCACTATGTTGAACAGCTGACGAATGTTTCCCGGCCAGGGGGCGCTCACCAGCTGCTCCATGGCCTCCGGCGAGAAGCTGCCGATATCCTTGTTGTACTTCCTGGTCAGCTGCTTGAGAAAATGGGTGGCCAGCAGCGGAATGTCCTCGCGCCGCTGCGCCAGCGACGGCAGCTCCAGCGAGACCACGTTAATCCGGTAGAACAGGTCGTCGCGAAACTCCCCCTTGGCCATCTGCTCCTCCAGGTCGCGATGGGTGGCCGATATCAGGCGCACATCCACCGGGATCGCCTCCACCGATCCCACCGGGCGCACCTCGCGCTCCTGCAGCACCCGCAGCAGCTTGACCTGCACCGAGAGGGGCATGTCGCCGATCTCGTCCAGGAAGAGGGTGCCGCCGTCCGCGGCCCGGAACAGGCCGGGATGGTCATGGGAGGCGCCGGTAAAGGAGCCCTTGCGGTGGCCGAACAGCTCCGACTCCAGCAGCTGCTCCGGGATCGCACCGCAGTCCAGGCCGACAAAAGGCCGATCGCTTCGTGGACTGGCCCTGTGTACGGAGCGCGCCAGCAGCTCCTTGCCGGTTCCGCTATCCCCCTTGATGAACAGGCTGGCGTCGCTGCTGGCTATCATGCGCGCCTGACGCAGCACATCCTCCATCAGCGGGCTGCGGGTGATGATCTCGGAACGCCAATCCTCCTCCTGCTGACCCGGCTCCGGGGTGCCGCCGGAGATCTGAAACGCCTTCTCCACCTGCTCCATGAGCTGCTGGGTATCGAACGGCTTGGTGAGAAACCCGAACACACCGCGCCTGGTAGCCGCCACCGCGTCCGGAATGGATCCGTGCGCGGTAAGGATGATCACCGGCAGGGCGGGATAGCGGCTGTGCACCGTCTCGAACAGGGACATCCCGTCCATACCTCCCATGCGCAGATCGGTGATGATGAGATAGGGCTGGAAGGTGGCCATGCAGGCGAGCGCCTTCTCGGCGCTCTCCACCGCCTGGATCTGGTAGCCGGCCGACTCCAGCCGCAATGACAGCAGCCGCAGCAGGCTGGGATCGTCATCCACCAGAAGGATCCGTTTTCCGTTGGGCTTGTTCACTGGCGCTCCCTGATACTTCGTTCGATGCGTTTCAGCTCATCCAGTTTCCGGTTCAGCTCACCAATCCTGGCCTCCGCCTCCTCCAGCCGCTCTCCCAGCTGAAGCTGGCGCCGGATGGCGGCCCTTGCCCTGCGCTGCTCGGCCAGCCGGCGTTGCAGAATCTCCGCCAGGCTGGTAAAGACGGGCTCGTGCTCCCCAGGAGAGAGACATGGCTGCAAGAGCTTTGAGGTACGCTTTGCGCCAGCCAGGGGCGCCAACGCGGGGCTGGTCAGCAGCATGGCCACCCGCAGACGCAGCTCGTCACACACCCCCGCGGCAAGCAGGCCACTGAGATGCTTGTACTCCTGGCGCAGCTGCCCTGCCGGCTTGCGCCCAATGGCGGAATAGTAGGCCAGCAGCTCCGCCAGGATGGGATCCTGCTCTACGACCACGGGGGGAGGAGCAGGCTCCGCAGTGACAGGGGGGGAGCCCACCTCCGGCATCGCCTCGCACCCCGCCAGCAGCGCGACACAGATCCAGGCCAGGATACTGCGGGGAGCGCGGATCCATCTCGAGTCAGGTACAGCCATCACCCCTCTCCCGCGCGATCAAGCTTCTTCCCTTCAAAGGCCGGCCGCACGCCTCTCCTTTGGGCGTGCGACACCTCTTCGCACCCGTCCCTTCGCACTCATCGGCAACACCACCCGCAGATGCGCGCCCTCGCCACGTCCGGTCTCCACCACCTCAATGGTACCATAATGGGCGGTAACATACTCTCGCGCAATGGAGAGCCCCAGCCCGGACCCCTTGATATGGCTGTCGGTCTGGCGGCTGCCCTGGTAGAAGGCCTCGAACACATGCTCCCTGTCACCGGCCTCAATCCCGGGACCACTGTCCTTCACATCCACCACCACCCGGCCCCGCTCCCCTTTCACGTCGATCCAGATACATCCGCCAACAGGTGTGAATTTGACCGCATTGGAGAGCAAATTATCCGTAACCACGCGGATTTTGTCCCGATCCACCCTGCACAGAACAGGCTGCAGTCCGGTGACCAGCCGCACGCTCTTCGCCTTGATTGTGGGCCGGTGGTCCCGGATCACCTCCTCGATCAGCATTTTCATGTCCACCTCCTGCACGAGCAGCCGTGGCGGCCGGGTCTGCATGGTGGCGCTGAAACTGAGCAGATTCTCGATCAGATTCTGCAGCTTGAAGGTGTTGGAGCGCAGGATATCGATGATCTCCTTCTGCTCGCTGTTCAGCGGCCCCACCACCTGATCGCGCAGCAGCTCGGCACTCTCGCGCATGGCGGTCAGCGGGGTCTTCAATTCGTGGGATACATGGCGCAGAAAACGGGTCTTCTCCCGATCCACCTCCATCAGGCGCTTGCGCAGCCAATCCAGCCGTTCCCCGAGGTGGCGCAGATCGCGTGGCCCGCCCACCTCGATCGCCTGGTCGGTCTTGGAGTTGCCGAGATTCTCGATCGCCTCCTCCATCTGCCTGATGGAGCGCGAGATGAACAGGGTATAGAACCCCGCTGTCAACAGAGTAAAGGGCACCAGGGCAATGGTGACCCAGAACAGAAACCGCTGGGCATCGGTGGCGGTCTTGCGCATTGCGGCCACCTCGTGCTCGATGAGCCGGTTGCTGTCCCTCTGGATGCCGGACGCCATGTTGGCCAGCTCCCGGAAGCGCAGCGCCAGCTCCTCGCTGCTCGCGTAACCGCGTTTGCCGAGATTGGCGAACAGCTCCTGCTCCGCCGCCTGCAGGTGATCGATGCGCTGCTGATAGACACCGCCCAGCGACATCCTGGAGAGCTCGCGGATGGCCGTCCCGAAGCGGTCGTGGCTGTCCCGGTACGCCTTGAGCAGGTTGTCGTCCCTGAGCACCACATACTGCCGCGCGGCCCGCTCCATCCCCTTGATCTGTTCGCCCAGCAGCTGGCTGTTATGTATCGCCCGGGCGGCCTGATGAACCGCGGACTGACTCTGGGTCACCAGATGGTCCACCCGCATGGCGGCGTAGATGAGAGCTGCGATAAGCGGCAGGGCGACCAGGGCGAAGCCGTACAGGATCACCCGCCGGGTGGATTTGGGACGAAAGCGTTCAAGAAACTCCATTCTCCATCTCCCCCTGCCACGCCGGCGGCGGGGATTATCCGCCGTCGGGGCCGGGCGTGTCCGGTTTCAGGCCGAAGTGGCGATAGGCGTTGCTGGTGGCCACCCGCCCCCGCGGGGTGCGCATCATGAATCCCTGCTGGATGAGATAGGGCTCCAGCACATCCTCTATGGTGTCGCGCTCCTCACCGATGGCAGCCGCCAGGCTGTCCACTCCCACCGGACCGCCGTCGAACTTCTCGATCATGCTGAGCAGCAGCTTGCGGTCCATCATGTCGAAGCCGTGCGGATCTATGTCGAGCATGTCCAGCGCGCGTGCCGCCATCTGGCCGGTCACCCTGCCATCCCCCTTGACCTCGGCATAGTCGCGCACCCGGCGCAGCAGACGGTTGGCGATACGCGGGGTGCCGCGGGCGCGGCGGGCGATCTCGTAGGCGCCCTCCTCCTCCAGCTCCACCTGGAGAATACGGGCGGAGCGGGTGACTATGGTGCCCAGCTCCGCCACCGAGTAGAACTCCAGCCGCTGCACGATACCAAACCGGTCGCGCAGCGGCGAAGTGAGCAGGCCGGCGCGCGTGGTGGCCCCCACCAGGGTGAAGGGGGGCAGATCCAGCTTGATGGAGCGCGCCGCCGGTCCCTCGCCTATCATGATGTCCAGCTGGTAGTCCTCCATGGCGGGATAGAGCACCTCCTCCACCACCGGACTGAGGCGGTGGATCTCGTCCACGAACAGCACGTCGCGGGGCTCCAGGTTGGTAAGCAGCGCCGCCAGATCGCCCGCCCGCTCCAGCACCGGTCCCGAGGTGTGGCGCATGTTGACCCCCAGCTCGTTGGCGATGATGTGAGAGAGGGTGGTCTTGCCCAGTCCGGGGGGGCCGAAGATCAGCACATGATCCAGTGCTTCGCCGCGCTGCCGCGCCGCCCCGATGAAGATCTCCATCTGCTCCCGCACCCCCTGCTGGCCGATGTAGTCCGCCAGTCGGGCGGGGCGGATGGCCAGCTCCTGGGCCGGCTCCTCCTCCCGCGCCGCGGGATCCACCAGTCGATCGCTCTCGATCATGGGGCCTCCTATCGCATCGCCCGTTTCAGCGCCGTGCGGATGATCTCCTCGCTGGAGAGCCCATCGCCCTCCACTCCATCCACCAGACGACTCGCCTCCTGGGGCCGGTAGCCCAGCGCCTCCAGGGCGCTGCGGGCATCCTGGCGCGCATCACCCGCGGCCGCCACGCTCGCCGGGCGCGAGGCGCTCCCGCCGCCCGGGAGATGATCCGCGAGACGATCCCGCATCTCCACTATCAGCCGCTCGGCGGTCTTCTTGCCGACCCCGGGGAGCCGCACCAGGCCGGCGCTGTCACCCTCCTCCACGGCGCGGGCAAACTCCTCCACCGAGCTTCCGGAGAGGATGGTCAGCGCCAGCTTGGGCCCTATGCCGCTGATCCTGATCAGGGCGCGGAACAGGTGGCGCTCCGCGCCGGTGTAGAAACCGAACAGCAGATGGGCATCGTCGCGCACCACCAGATGGGTATGCAGCACCACCTCCTGTCCCGGCTCCGGCAGCCGGTAGAAGGTGCTCATGGGGGCCTCCAACTCATAGCCTACGCCGCTTACCTCAAGCAGCAGCGTCGGGGGCCGCTTCTCCACTATCCGCCCTGTCAGCCGGCCAATCATGGAGCCACTCCGGTACCGGACAGGGTCTGCCGGATATGGCAGTGGCACAGCGCCGCGGCCAGGGCGTCAGCGGCATCCGCCTGCGGAGCAGAGGGGAGCTGAAGCAGTACCGTCACCATGTGTGTCACCTGCTCCTTGGTGGCGCGCCCGCGGCCCACTATGGAACGCTTGATCCGGGCCGGAGCGTATTCGCTGACGGGGATCTCCCGCACGGCGGCGGCACAGATGGCAGCACCACGCGCCTGTCCCAGCTTCAGGGCGGAACCGGCATTGCGGTGCATGAACACGCTCTCCACGGCCACCTCATCGGGACGGTGCAGCATGATGATCTCGGTAAGCTCCTCGAAAACGCATCTCAGCCGCTCGGGAAGCGCCGCACTCCCCGTCCGGATACAGCCGCTGGCTACGTAGCCTATGCGCTGGCCATTCAGATCCACCACGCCGAATCCGGTCACCCGGGAGCCGGGGTCGATCCCCAGGACGCGCAGTCTCATGCGGCCGTCTCAGCCGGCACTCCCCTCCAGCACCCCGGCCGGGATCTCGGCGTTGCTGTAGACTTTCTGCACATCATCCAGATCCTCCAGGGCATCCACCAGACGCATAATCTTCCGGGCATCCTCCAACCCCAGGGTCACCGTGGTGGAGGGGTGCATGGTAACCTCCGCATACTCGGGTGTAAGCGCTGCCGCCTCCAGGGCCCGCTTCACCGCCTCGAAATCCTCCGCCCCGGTCAACACCTCGACGCTGCCGTCCTCACCGCTCACCACGTCCTCGGCCCCCGCCTCCAGGGCCACCTCCATAATCCGCTCCTCGTCACAGCCCGCCGCAAAGCCGATCACTCCCGCCTTGCTGAACAGGTATGCCACCGAGCCGCCCGTTCCCAGGTTTCCGCCCGCCTTGTTGAAGGCGTGGCGTACCTCGGCAACGGTACGGTTCCGATTGTCGGTCAGGCAGTCCACCATGACCGCCACGCCGTTGGGGCCATAGCCCTCGTAGCGCACCTCCTCGAAATTCTCCCCCTCCTGGGCGCCCGAGCCGCGTTTTATGGCCCGTTCTATGGTGTCCTTGGCCATGTTGCTGCCCAGCGCCTTGTCCACCGCCGCGCGCAGGCGCGGGTTGGCGGCCGGATCGGGACCGCCCAGCCGGGCGGCGACGGTGATTTCGCGGATCAGCTTGGTAAACAGTTTGCCCCGCTTGGCATCCTGGGCGCCCTTGCGGTGCTGGATGTTGGCCCATTTACTGTGTCCTGCCATGACCTCCCCTCTCAAACAGCAAGATCGAACATACGCTGCAACGCAACCCGCGCCTGGGCTGCCTCCTCTTCCGGGACCGCGATGCGGTTCACCACCTCGCCTTTTACCAGAGCCTCCAGGGTCCACAGGAGATGTTGGGGATCGATGCGGAACATGGTGGAGCACATGCAGACCATGGGAGACATGAACTGCACCGTGATGCCGCGCGGCTTCAGCTGCTGCTGCAGGCGGCTCACCATGTTCAGCTCGGTGCCCACCAGCCAGCGGCTCCCCGGTTCCCCGGACGATACGGTATTGAGAATGTATTCGGTGGAGCCCACGTAGTCGGACTTCTGGCACACCTCGAAGCGGCACTCCGGATGGGAGATCACCAGCGTATCGGGATGGCGCTCCTTGTAGCTGTCTATGTGTTCGGGGCGGAACATCTGGTGCACCGAGCAGAAGCCGTTCCACAGGATCATCCTCGCATCCCTGATCTGCTGTTCGCTGAGCCCGCCCAGCGGCTTGCGGAAGTCCCACACCACCATCTGCTCCAGGGGGATCCCCATCCCGTAGCCGGTATTGCGCCCCAGATGCTGGTCAGGGAAAAACAGCACCTTGTCGCGCTGCCGGAACGCCCACTCGAGCACATGGGGGGCATTGGTGGAGGTGCAGACGATTCCCCCGTGACGGCCGCAGAACGCCTTGAGATCGGCTGCCGAGTTGATGTAGGTGACCGGGGTGACCTGCTCGTCCGGATCCAGCACCTCCGACAGCTCCTGCCAGACATCCTCCACCCTCTCCAGATCCGCCATGTCGGCCATGGAGCAGCCGGCGTTGAGGTCGGGCAGGATGGAGATCTGATCCGGCGCCGACATGATATCGGCCACCTCCGCCATGAAGTGTACGCCGCAGAACACTATGTACTCGGCGCTGGTCTGCGCCGCCTGGCGGGAGAGCTTGAGGGAGTCGCCGGTATAGTCAGCGTGGCGGAACACCTCCTCGCGCTGGTAGTGGTGCCCGAGAATCACCAGCCGCTCGCCCAACTCCTGCCTGGCGGCCCGGATGCGTGCCTCCAGCTCCTCGTCGTCCAGCCGGCTATAGCCCTGAAGCGCCGTTGCACTGCTGCTCATGGATAGTTCCTCTGCGGAGTGTGGATTGAATGCCGGAATTCCAATTTACGGGGATCTCTCCCTGAATCGTGTGGGTAAAACTGTAACGTAACTATTCAGCTCCCTCCTGAAATCCGCCATTGCTGCGTTGCAAGATGGTCATTTACCCTCGTAAACTCCCATTTTTCGCCTTGAACTGACCAATTTCAGGGACGATCTGAACAGTTACCGGCCTGTTTCAATACCATGCTGAATAGTTACACAGTAGACCCATTTTACTATAAATGGGGCCGTAGCGCCGAATCACCCGGTAACCGCCAAAATTACAGCAGCTCTGTATCCTCGTTCGAGTAGGGGGGACTGCAGCAGCAGAGGAACACCAGCGGATGGTCTCCAGTATTCCTTATGCTGTGCGCCGTGCGCGGCGGAATGCATACAGTATCACCAACAGACACCGGGTAGCACTCGTCTCCCAGCCTCATTTCGCCGACTCCTGCGAGGATATGGTAGAACTCTTCGCTGCGAAAATGGCGGTGCAGCATGGTTCCCGCCCCGGGAGCCACGCTTGCTTCCGCCAGACTCTGGTTCCGGCAGGCGTGACTGGCGGGGTGCATGAGCTCCCGGATGGTGGAGCCGTCCCGCGTCACAAAGGGCTCGATATTCCGTCTGCTGGTTTTCAACCTCGATTCCGCGGTTGACAGCTCCTTTCCGCTACCATCCAAACCGGCAACAATACACTATGGATGCGATCCGCCATCTCGCCCGCTCCTCTCCAAAGGAGGAGCGACGGCGCGCGCAGCTGACCCGTCACCGGGGTGGGGCTCCCCTTCGATCCGGGCGAGGCGGCCATTCTCGAAATAGAGCTGCAGGGCGTAACGCTCCAGGGGAACATCCTTGCGTTTCAGGCTGTAGTAGTAGTCCCAGCGATCCTGGTGAAAGGGATCACGCAACAGAGGAGTTCCCAGGATCGCCTGTACCTGACGTTGATCCATGCCGGGCTCCAGCTTCGCCACCATCTCCGGCGTGATCAGGTTACCCTGTTGAATGTCCACCCGGTGGATGCTGCACCCGATGGCCAGCAGCACCGACACGGATAATGTTAAAATAATAATCTTTCGCATTTGGCTACCACACCCCCAGCCACTATAATGAATCTTCGCATGTTACAGCTGGGAGGCTGGCGTGAAAAGTCAGAGCCTGAAGGAGGTGGGGCTAAAGGTCACCCTGCCTCGTCTCAAGATCCTGGAGATCCTGGGACAATCGACGTTGCGCCACATGAGCGCCGAGGATGTCTACAAGGCGCTGCTGAAGGCGGGTGAGGAGATCGGCCTGGCCACGGTGTACCGCGTGCTGACCCAGTTCGAGGCCGCCGGACTGGTGGAGCGGCACAACTTCGAGGGTGGTCAGGCGGTTTTCGAACTCAGTGAAGGGGAACACCACGATCACCTGCTATGCATCAAGTGCGGCCGGGTGGACGAGTTCATGGACGAAACCATCGAAAAACAGCAGCACGACATAGCGCAAAAATTCGGCTACCACATCACCGATCACTGTCTCTATATCTACGGAATCTGCCCCGACTGCCAGCGACAAGAGTAGCACCTTTCCAATAACCATTCAGCTCACCCCGTCCGCCTCCTCCGGCGTCAGCAGCAGATGAACATGGTTGGTCGTCAGAACGTAGGCGTGGACCGCTACGATGTATTTCCTGCTGTACTCCTTGAGCTTGTCCAGATAGACCGGGTAGTCCTCTTCTGAAATCGATGGGGTCACCCATTAGCCTGCCCCCGGTCATCAGCCAAAACTTGACCCTGCTGCAGAACAGCATCATTTCGATATCATCCACCGCTGGTCCGCGCCCTCTTGCGCTCGTAGAACCGTTTGGCCAGGGGCTCGAAACGGACCGCAAAATGGGCCGCCTCGGAGAAGGCCCAGGAGAGATATTTGTTGCCCGCCCTGGCATTCCCCCGGCCCTTCTCCTTGCCATTGCTGGTACGCCTGCTGTCCACACAACGACAATAGGAGGCGTAGTTGCCCGGCCCGGCAAAACGGTGGATGTCGCCGGTCTCCAGCATGATGGTCAGCCCGAGAATCTTCCCCACACCGGTGATTGTACGCAGTATCGCAAAGGGCTCCTTCAGTCTCATTGCATGATAGGCGGAGCGCTCCAGAACATCGATTTGCTGCTGAATGGCCCGGTAGACCACCAACCCGGCCTCTACCGCCTGAAGCGTGGGCCCCTCCATGGCCGGGGGAACAAAATCGGGTTTGCGCAGCCTCCCCGATGGAACCCGCACCCCCGTCGAGCGCCAAATCTGGCTCTGCACACTGACCAGCTGCATGCTGGCCGTCCTGACCAGCGACAACCTGCGCCGCAGCAGGTCCCTGAT
>WFXP01000032.1 GCA_015490535.1 Gammaproteobacteria bacterium | reverse complement strand
CTACCAGATCGTGCGCTGCTTCCGCGACGAGGATCTGCGCGCCGATCGCCAGCCGGAGTTCACCCAGCTGGATGTCGAGACCTCCTTCATGGATGAGGAGCAGATCATGGCCGCCATGGAGAGCATGATGCGCCACCTGTTCCGGCGGGTGCTCGACGTGCGGCTGCCCGATCCCTTCCCGCGCATGAGCCATGCCGAGGCGCTGCGGCGTTTCGGCTCGGACCGTCCGGACCTGCGCGTTCCCCTGGAGCTGGTGGATGTGGGCGATCTGCTGATGGATGTGGAGTTCAAGGTGTTCTCCGGGCCGGCCAACGATGCCGGGGGCCGGGTCGCCGCGTTGCGTCTGCCGCAGGGAGGCAAGCTGTCGCGCAAGGATATCGATGAATACACCAGATTTGTCGGGATCTACGGGGCCAAGGGGCTCGCCTACATCAAGGTGAACGATCCCGCGAAGGGGCGGGATGGACTGCAGTCCCCTATCCTCAAGTTCCTGCCGGATGTGGCCATCGACGGCATCATGAACCGAACCGGAGCGGAAGCGGGTGATCTCATCTTCTTCGGCGCCGACAAGGCCGGCGTAGTCAACGAGTCCCTGGGGGCGTTGCGCGTCAAACTGGGGCACGACTGCGGTCTGGTGGAAGAGGGGTGGCGTCCGCTGTGGGTGGTGGACTTCCCCATGTTCGAGTGGGACGGCAGAGACCAGCGCTGGTACTCCCTGCATCACCCCTTCACCTCACCCAAAGAAGAGCACGTTGCCCTGCTGGAGAGCGATCCCGGCGCCTGCCACTCCCGCGCCTATGATATGGTGCTCAACGGCACCGAGCTGGGGGGGGGCTCCATGCGCATCTACCGTGAAGAGGTGCAGGGGAACGTGTTCCGTGTACTGGGAATCGGGGAACAGGAGGCGCGGGACAAGTTCGGATTCCTGCTGGATGCCCTCAAGTACGGCTGCCCGCCGCACGGCGGCATGGCGTTCGGGCTGGACCGGCTGGTGATGCTGATGTCCGGCGCCGACTCCATCCGCGACGTGATGGCCTTTCCCAAGACCCAGAGCGCCAACTGCCTGCTCACCCAGGCGCCATCCGCGGTCAGCGACGCCCAGCTGCGGGAACTCGGGATCCGTTTGCGCCAGAGGGTGGCGGAGAGGGGTCGGGCCATCGACTGAATGGCCGCTCCGCGCTTCTGCTTCTCGTGTCTGGAGCGGGCCTCATGCTCGAGGCGCAACGCTTCGACAGGATCTTCCCCAAACCGTGCGGGTAAGCAGCTCTTGCAATGAGGCAAATCATCCTCGACGGGCGGGTTTCTGGAGGCATCCACTGAACGGGGCCTTGCCGTCGATTGTCCCGGGATCCCCGAAAGCCGCAGGCGGATCCGACACGGTAGCTGAAATCAGCGTGGCAGCTGGTCCGGATGGTCGATATCGGTGAGGATCCCGCTGTCGGTTACATCCAGAGTGACCACCCGCTCCCGGTTTTCGCGGACTATGGCGCGCGCGCCCCGATCTCCGGTGAGTTGCAGCAGGCGGTGCAGATGGCTTCTGCCAAAACCCACCGGATGACCGGTCTTCCCCGCGTGGCGGGGCAGGGCGATCGCCTCCCCGCTGCTGATGAGCCGCGCTATCGACCGGATGGTCAAAGGGTGGATGAAAGGCATGTCGGCCAGCGCTATCAGCCAACCGTCGGCCTCCCGGGACGCTCCCACGCCGCAGGCGAGGCTGTGGCCCATCCCCGCGTCGGCATGCGGATTGACCACTATCCGGATACCGCACGCTTCCAGCTTGCTGGCCAGCAGATGGTCACCGGAGCGCACAACGGCCAGCGAGAAGGGCAGCGCGGAGAGGAGATTGCGGGCCGCCCTGACTCCCACCGGATCTCCCTCCGGGAGCGGCTGGAGCAGCTTGCAGGCGCCGAAGCGGGAGCTTCTGCCGGCGGCGAGCAGGACCCCGGCAATCATCGTTCCGCGGGATTGCCTCGGCCGGCGAGGGATACGCCATGGCGCCGCGCGGTCATCTCTGCCGCGATGGCCACCGCGATCTCGGGAGGCGTATGGCTGCCGATGGGCAGGCCGACGGGGGCATGCAGGCGCTGCAGCCCGGCTTCGCTCACCTCCAGGGTGGCGAGCCGTTCGCGCCGGCCGGCGCTGGTGCGGTGTGAACCCAGGGCACCCACGTAGAAGGCTTGCGAGTCCAGGGCCACCATGAGCGCCATGTCGTCCAGCCGGGGGTCATGGGTCAGGGTGACCACCGCGCTGCGCGGATCATCGGCCAGCGCCCTCACCGCGTCATCTGGCATCCGCGGGTCGAGCCGGGCGCCGGGAAGCCGCCAGCCGGAGGCGCGCTCCGGCCGCGGCTCGCTCACGATCACCTCGTAGCCCAGGGTAAGGGCGATCCGGGCTAGATAGCGCGCGGTATCGACGGCGCCGATGATCAGCAGGCGCCAGACGGGACCGAACAGTTTCTCGACCTCTCCCTGCTCCAGGCGCAGGGAGGGGGTGCGGGCCGCGGCCGGGTGCAGCGATGCGGTTCCGTCCGCCAGACGAATACGGCGCACCAGGGTGCCCCGCCCCTCCACGGTGCGCAGGATGGTCTGGAGATGCTGGATGTCGCGCAGCTCCTCCAGCAGCAGCTCCACCCGTCCGCCGCAGGGCAGGCCGCGCAGCCGCCGGCTGCTCTCCCCCCCGTACGCCAGCCTTGCCGGACGCCTGCCGGGGAAGCCGGGTTCGGCGATCCGCCGCTGCAGCTCCTCCTCCATGCACCCTCCCGACACCGAGCCGCTCACCGCTCCGTCACGGGTGACGGCCAGCAGGGAGCCCGCCGGGCGCGGGGCGCTGCCCCAGATCTGCAGCACCGTGACCAGAACCACCTCCCGGCCCTGCTGCAGCCAGGCCACTGCCTGGCGCAGCACCTCGCTGTCCGGGTCGCCGGCGGCGAGAGTTCCCGGAGTGGATGTTGCCTGCGTCTGTCCCGGGGCGTTTGCTGGCTTTACCATTGGCGGAAACCCGAAAATCTACGATAGACCATCCACGCAATGAGGGGAAGGGCGGGGTTCATCCTCGTTCTGAATCCACTCAGCCCCCTGCGCGGGACCGGGAAGATTCCGCAACAGGTGGTTGGCCAGCGGTGATTCCAGCTCATCGCAGGAGAGCCGGATGCCCAGGTTGCGCAGGCTGGTTACCTCCATCCCTTCGTAGCCACACGGGTTTATCCGTCCGAAGGGGCGCAGATCCAGGTCCACGTTGAGGCTCACGCCATGGTACGAACATCCCCGGCGGACGCGCAGCCCCAGGGCGGCGATCTTCGCCCCGGAAACATATACCCCCGGCGCATCCCCGCGCCTCTCCCCCGCGATCCCGTACTCTGCCAGCAGGTCGACGACACCCTGTTCCATCGCCTCCACCAGCTGGCGGATCCCCATGCGGCGGCGCTTCAGATCGAGCAGGAGATAGGCCAGCAGCTGGCCGGGGCCGTGGTAGGTTACCTGACCGCCCCGGTCGCTCCGCAGCACCGGGATCCCTCCCGGATCCAGGATGTGGCGCTCCTTGCCGTTGGTGCCCAGGGTGAACAGGGGAGGGTGCTGCACCAGCCAGATCTGGTCAGGGGTGGATGCATTGCGTCCGGCCGTGAAGCAGCGCATCCGGTCCCACACCTCCCGGTACTTCCGCAGGCCGAGCCGCCGGAGCTCCACAGGGGGTTGAACAACGGAGCAGGTCGGCATGACGCCGCTCACAGCGCCATCAGCACCTGCTTGCAGGCGGCGAGGTCGCGATATATGTCATCCAGCTGCTGGCGGCTCTCGGCGCGCAGCCGGATGGTGATGGCGAGATACTTTCCCCTGTTGCTGGCGCGCACCGAGATGTCGGGGTCGGCGCAGGGAGCGTGACGGTCAATGATGGCGGTCACCTCCGCCTCGAGACGCTCACCGGCGATCCCGATGACCTTTATGGGGAAGATGCAGGGAAATGTGAGTGGAGATTCCATGGGGAGGTCTGCAGCAGCGCTTCATCCGGCGCGCAGCCGCTGCTTGTATTGCTGATAGCGCCGGTATACCTGCCGCCATATCGCCCCTGGCTTCCCGTCACCGACCGCGGCTCCGTCCAGCCGGGTGACCGGGAGAATCTCCCTGGTGGAGCTGGTTAGCCAGATCTCCCTGGCGCGGCGCAGCCCGGCTTCGGTGATCTCCTGCTCCAGGCAGGTGAGGCCGGCATCGCGCGCCAGCTCCACCACCAGATCCCGTGTGATTCCCGGCAGCAGCCGGTTGTCCTTGGGAGGGGTGACGACGCTGCTTTCCCCGTCTACCAGGAACAGGTTGCTGGCCGCCCCTTCGGTGGCGACCCCATCGCGCAACAGAATCGCCTCCTGGGCGCCGGCATCCAGGGCCTGCTGGCGCAGCAGCACGTTGGGCAGCAGGGAGATGGCCTTGATGTGGCAACAGCGCCAGCGGATGTCATCCAGGGTTATCGCGGCCACCCCGTGCTCCAGCAGGTGTGAGGGCGGCGGATGCAGGGGGTTGCTCATGGCGAAAACGGTGGGAGGGGTGTCCGCCGGAAAACCGTGCTCCCGGCTGGCGGTGCCCCTGGTTACCTGAAGGTAGAGGGCCTGGTCCCGGGCATCGCTCCGATCCACCAGCTCCAGGAGCAGCCTCTCCCAGGCGCTGGAATCCAGGGGGTTGGCGAGCCGGATCCCGTCGAGGCTACGCTGCAGCCGCGCCAGATGTTCGGCCAGACGGAACGGGCGGCGGTTATAGCAGGGTATTACCTCATACACCCCGTCCCCGAATATGAATCCCCGGTCCAGGACCGAGACCCTGGCTTCGGAGAGGGGCAGAAAACAGCCGTTCAGGTAAACGGTATCGTCATCCATCAGCGCACTAGCAGCAGCACGCTGTCCTTGAGACGGGTGAACAGTCCCCCTTCCGCCACGGACTCCAGCGAGATCAGCGGTTGCTGGGTGATAGTGGTGCCATCCAGTGTGATGTTCACGGTGCCGACCTCCCTGCCTTTCTCCACCGGGGCTATGATGGTCTCATCCACGTTCATGGTGGCCTTGAGGTTATCGTACTGGCCGCGCGGGATCAGCACGTGGAGAGGTTGCTCGAGACCCACCGCGACCTCGGCGGACTCCCCCTTCCAGACCGGCAGCCTGGTAAGCGGCTCGTTCGCCGCGTACAGACGGTGGCTGCTGAAGAAGCGGAAACCGTACTTGAGCAGCTTCTGGCTCTCCGCGGCGCGGGCCTTTTCGCTGGTGGTGTTCATGACCACCGAGATGAGACGCATGTCGTCCCGTTTGGCGGAGGCGACCAGGCAGTAGCCGGCCGCCTCGGTATGGCCGGTCTTGACCCCATCCACCGCGGGATCACGCCACAGCAGTTTGTTGCGGTTGTACTGGGTTATGCCGTTGTAGCGGAACTTCCTCTGGGAGTTGAGCCTGTAGTGTTCGGGAAACTCGGCGATAAGGGCGCGCGTCAGCAGGGCGAGATCGTGGGCGGTGGTGTAATGATCCTCATGGGGCAAGCCGGTGGCGTTGACGAAATTGGTACTGTTCATTCCAAGCCGCCGGGCATGTCTGTTCATCAGGGAGGCGAAGGCCTCCTCGCTGCCCGCCACATGCTCGGCCAGCGCCACGCTGGCGTCGTTGCCCGACTGGATCACCATCCCCTTGATGAGATCCGCCACCGGCACCTCCTTGTCCACCTCCACGAACATGCGCGACCCCTCCATGCGCCACGCCTTTTCGCTGATATGCACCTTGTCTTCCAGGCTGATGTTGCCGCTCTTCAGCTCGTTGAATACCACATAGGCGGTCATGATCTTGGTGAGGCTGGCGGGATCCGAGCGCAGGTCGGGATTGTGCTCCACGATGAAC